>CAYSBF010000148.1:0-6244 GCA_964429025.1 uncultured Pelagibacterium sp. | reverse complement strand
CGCCGAAAGGCAGGGATTTAGGTCAGAAAACGATGTTCCGATAATCGAAAGTTATCGGAAGGTGGTTGCAATCGGATACGATACTCTTGGCCCCCTCCCCTAGTCTCGATCGGCTGGTTTGCGCCTCCAGTTCGGCCGTTGAGCGCGCTTCGCGGATATCTCAAATGCCGCCGGTCCGCTTGTTCGTGATGTGTCCGGGAGTTTTCGGAGCCATAGATTCGCGACGCATGTCGGTAGCCTGCCGTTCGTCGCGCGGCCATAATTTACACCGAGGTGCATAGGCATAAATCCAGAGCTCACCCCCTTTGAACGAACGGGGACACAGATTCCGACGTTGCGTAGCCTTCTCAGTGAACCCTTCGGCGCTCGAATCGCCGGATGTCCGCCTTCTTTAAAGACATACGCATGAAGAGCACCGCCGTTGTCAGGAGACGACCAACGAGATCGGCCCGTCGCTAGTCGAGGGGTGCCTGAAAGCGCCACACCAACCTCATTCCGTCCTAAGCAGCCTGAACAGCCAGCGGCAACCCGGCTGTTCAGATAATGCCCGCAGGTAACGTAGCATGACTGTTGAGTTGCGGACTACCGATAACTATGCTGCAGGGGCTGGGGCATTCCAAGGGGGGCGGATTGCATGCTGCCGGATCGCGTGCGCACTGCGATAGATGATATCTATTATGCTGGTTACGATCGTGCGCATTGGCAGGCGGGACTCGCGAAGTTCTGCAAGGCGATTGGCGTAAAGAACGCAATTACAGTGCCTCGTATCGCAGCCGAGGATACCATATACCTTCCATATTCCGAGGATCTGGAGGATTTCGCCCAAGCTTTCGTCGGCGATGGCTGGTATCAGCGTGACCTGCGCGCTGCCCGCGGTTGGCCGCTGACCGATCACGGGCAGAACATCGTGCTCGAACAGGACATAACCTCGGAAGAGGATCGCCGCTGCAATCCCTTGTATCAGGAGCTCTTTCGTCCATACGACCAGTGGTGGTGGGCAGGTATTACCTTTGCAACCACCAACCGGCAGTATGTCCTTTCGGTTTTCCGGACAGCGAACGGCGAGCCATTTAGCGAGGACGAACGGGCGTTGTTCAACATCCTTTCGGGCCATCTGGCGCGCGCCGTCACAATCGCCGAGCGGCTCGGCACCGAATATGTTCGCAGCGGCATGGATACGTACGGCGCGCTGGACGAGGCTGCCATTTTCCTAGATGGGGCGGGGCGGATTATCGAGATGACTCCCAAGGCTGAGCGGCTCTTGGGCACGGAACTCTGCGCCGTTCAACGCACATTCATAGCAGCGCGACCGTCTGATCAACGACAGATACATGCGCGCATAGCGAAGGCCCTCTCCGAGGGGCCGGGCAGCGAAGGGCCGCTCAGTATCACCCGGCAGGGCAAGCGCCCGTTGCTGTTCGATGTTCTGCCGATGCCACGCCGCCTGGAAGGCCCTTTTCTTTTCGCGCGCCTGATCGTTCTGTTGATCGACCTTGACGAACGGCCAATTCCCGATGTCGCGATCCTGTCTCGCGCATTCGGGCTGACACCGCGTGAGGCGGAACTGGCATGCGATCTGGCTTCGGGGCTTTCCCTCGCCCAGGCTGCCGATCGGCGCGGTTTGGCGCGGGAAACGGCACGCACCCATCTCAAATCGCTATTTTTCAAGACCGACACCAACCGGCAAAGTGCGCTGATATCGGTTCTGCATACGATCTCACGACGCTACCCCATTCGCGGGAACGGGGCGCATTTTGATGGACGCTGAGGCCCGCGTCGGGCGCGGGGGAAATACCGAGGCGGCTTCTGCACTCAGCGATATGTTGAGCGCGTTGCCCAATACATTCTTGCACGATTTTCTGCGAGACGGCGGGCGCGACGAGCGAATCGTCTTCACCTGCGAAATGCGCGACGGTAAGCCTTTGCCACTCAAGCATTCCGATGCAGCACACCCGATCTGGCAAAACATCGACGCCAAGCTTCGGGCTGGTGCTGTCATTGGCTCCGGGCTGGTTTTGGAAAACCATCTTGTCTTCGTCTCCGAAGCAGGGTCGGAAGGCCCGGTCCGCATCATGGTGGTCCCCGATACCGAAATCCTGGCAGCCCTTTCCGGTACGGGGCAGGACGGAGCACTGACCGATTCGGAATTGCGCCTGCTCAAACAGCTCGCCTGCGGCCTCACACTGCCCGCCGCTGCCGATATCGACGGAGTCAGCCACGAAACGAAAAGGACCCAGTTCAAATCACTTGCGCGAAAGCTCAAGGTGCGCTCGCAAAACGCGCTGGCCAACAAGGTGCTCATGCACCTCTTGCTCGATCTCGATTCGGCACTGCTGGGAAACCCCGCAGATTCGGATGATCATTTCATCGCGCTCATCCATGAATTCATGCCAGACGCCCGCGCCTTCCAACTCTGGTCGCCGCGCGGAACGCGGCATCGGTTCATCGATATAGGGCCGGTGACCGGGCACCCTGTGGCGCTGGTCCATTCCATCATTCTGCCCGACATACGGCCTAGCGACATTGCCTTGCTTGATGAGTGCGGGCTGCGCCTTATCGTGCCGCTGCGCCACGGCGCCATGTCCAAGGCATCGAGCCATCTCGATATTGCCGGGCAACTCGACCATGCGTGCGAGGGCATCGATCTCATAAGGACTCAGTTCGGCAAAGGCCGAGTAGATGTTCTGGCAACAATCAGTGGGTGCGCCTATGGGTTGGAATATGCCCGGCGCTTTCCCGATCGCATGCGCTCGCTTACCCTTGTCGGGGCACCCATCAACCCGCTGACCGACCGGTCGTTCGCCGGTCGCTTTCGCTCCGGCGTGTTTTCATTGGCCGCGGGGCACTGGGGGCTGTTTACGCGAGCGTTGCAGTTTTATGGGCGGCGAATCAGACGCCCCGATACGTTGCGAACCATGCTGACGGGCATGTACCGGTCAAGTCCAGCCGACGCCGGTATCGTTCAGGCCGAATATGCCTCCGCACATGGCGGCGAGCGCGGCCGGATGTTTATGACGGCCTCCCTCGGATCGCTCTGCCACGATTTGTACCACCAGGCGCACCCGCGATGGGATGAGCGGCAAGACGGCGCATTTCCCATATCCTTCATTCACGGCACGCAAGACATCATCCACCCCATTGCCGGAATCCGCGCGCGCGCCAAAAGCTGGGGCGGTGTTCCCGTGCATGAGATCTCCGGTGCCGGCCAGCTTCTCTACCACCAGCACTTCGAGCCCATGACGCAGGCTTACCGACGTTTTCTGGACGGTGTGACGGACTGATATTGTTTAGAGGCCGTCTCATCCAAATTGACAGGCGCGAGCCTGGCAACTTCGATGAAGGTAACGGGGCCACGGCTAAAAATGAGTGAGGGCAGCTTATGCAAAAAACCATCCCGCCTCACCCGTTTGGGTGATGTTCTTCGCTCCCACGCTTAGCTAACCAAAATACCTAACCGATTGTTAACACTCGGTTGTTCCAGCATCCCAAGATGCTGTGGGCGCCAATTCTGGTGCGCTTTGGAGGGCGATACTTATGAAATACCGGATACACAGTTTCATTTCGACAGTTGCGATGGTTTCGGCGGCGTTCGTGCTGGCGGGGTGCTCGACAACGAATACTGGCGGCGGAGGTGGAGGCGGCGGCGGCGGCGGGGAAAACGATGCAGATTGGTCCGGCCCGCTTTCACTGTATGCGACCGATGCCGAGGAAACTGCGGTCGCAGCCCTTGACGGTGGTGAAACTCTTCACGCCTACAACGAGATCATGTCGAGCGCGCTCATGGTCGGGGGCGCAGGCGGGGGAGTCGAATCTGGCGAGGACCCCGACTTCTCGATCAGGAGGAACACTGACGGCGATATCGTGGTGAGTGTCAACGGCGTGGAAACCACCTTCACCGACACTCACAATGAGGGCTGGGGCTACAAACAAGAAGCAGGAGCCCCTGGCGATCCCGAATATACCCTGTATGCTCACTCGGCCGGCACAGTTGATGCGGTGCTCGATGAGGACCATCCAAATTACACCGAATCCCACCACCAGATGTGGCGATACTGGTGGTATCCGGGCAGCGGCGAGGCGTCTACGGTTGGCTATGGTATCGTTGGCACCGAGACGACAAGTTCCGCCCTGGAGGCGCGGGCCTCAGCTGCTGATCCAACCGCGACCTATACGGGTTGGGCCGCAGCCGATGTCGCTCAAACGGCTGACGAAAATCAGCGTGGCCAGATCGCGGGAGATCTGACGCTATCCGCCAATTTTGGTACGGCGAAGATTTCCGGGGTAATCGACAATCTGGAAAAAGATCCATTTGGCACCCCCGATCCGATCACCGGCGGCGAAATACAGCTGGTCGAAACCGATATTTCGACAACCAACGGTTTTTTCGGTGATGTCACGGCAAATCAGACTACGATTGATGAATTTGGCGGCGGTGCCAGCGAGGGCGATGTGCTCGGCACCTATGGCGGCAAGTTCTACGGTCCCGATGCCGGGGAAGTTGCCGGTGTCTTCTCCATCGATCAGGACGATGTTGTCGCTGCTGGGGCGTTCTCGGCAACAGAACAATAAACGACGAGGCGGCGGCTGTTGGCGTATCCAGCAGCCGCCGGCTTCACCCCGAGGTTTGAAATGTGTGGTCTTGCGTCCCGGGTGGCGTCCCTTTTCGCCCTTCTGCTTCTTTTTGCGGTGCCAGCAGCGGCGCAAGGCACAGTGCCGGAAACCGGCGCCGTCCTTGTCCGCCTCGTTGCAGAGGCGCGCTATGACGAGGCACGCGCCGTCTTGACCGCCCAGGTGGCCGGCCAGCCGGACGCGGCCTTGCACCAGGCACATCTCGAAGGCATTATTCGCGTCCGAGAGGGCCAGCTTGACGAAGCGATCGCGATTTTTCGCGCGATCCTGTCGGCCGCTCCCGATTTTGCACCGGCCCGGGCCGAACTGGCACGCGCTCTGCACATGAGCGGCGATGCCGATGCCGCATATCAGCATTTTGAAATCATCGCCCATTCCACCGCCGACCCGCTTTTGGAACGCATGGCCAACACCGCGATGCGGGCGATTACGAATGATCGGCCCTATGGTTTCTCGATCCGGGGAGCGTTGCTCCCTTCCTCCAACGTCAACAGGGGATCGAGCCAGGACGTGTTCGATGCCGGCGGCATGGCTTTTTCGATAGATGAAACCTCACGCGCCACCAGCGGCATCGGCATTTCCGTGGGCGGGAGCGGCTTTGCTACCGCTCGGCTTGATTCAGACCATGCCTTGACCGCGTCGCTGGGGCTGGACATCAGAAAGTATGCCCAGGGTGCCGATTTCGATCAAGTCAGTCTGAACGGGTCCTTGATGCTGACCGGTCAATACGATGGTGTGACTGTAGGTGTAGGGCCGGTTGCCACCTATACTTGGCAAGGCTGGCGCCCCAATCTGGCGCAATACGGCGTGTCCGCCCGCGCAATCCTCCCGATGTCCACGCAGGATGTGGTGACGGCCAGCTTCCAGGTGTTGGCGCAGGATTTCGTTACATCGGACCATCGCGATGGCTGGAAGACAAGCGGGGCGCTGGCATGGAAGCACTATTTCTCACCCGCTCGGAGTCTTACGATCAATCTGGGCGGAACAATCGAGCGCTCGCAGCGCCTCTATCTCGATCACAACGACATCAGCGCAGGGCTGCGCCTCGATTCCGAGTGGGAAGGGGGGCTCATCACGTCCGCGTTCGGTGCCTATGAACGCCACAACTATCTGGGCGACTTCCCCCTTGCGGCGACGCCGCGTCGCGATGACAAGATCACGCTGGGTGCCACAGTGTCCCACCGTGCCATTACATTCGCGGGGTTCATGCCGCAATTGACCTATCAGTACACCAGGCAGTTTTCAAACATCAGCTTCTTTGACTACGATAGTCATGACGTGAGCCTTGAACTGTCAAAACGATTTTGAACGGGTGTGTCGCAATTATCGGTTGGCTCGTTCACTCCTGCCCATCAGCGTTGACCCGCCGGATGATATCGTCACGGGGCGTTGTGCACTGTCAGTCTTGTTCGAATGCTCTTGCCAAGATTCGTCCAGTCACCCCCCGGTGTTCGCCCCCTATTGCTGAAAGAATTCTTGACCGGCTACTGGCTGGACTCCGTGCTACTCCGGATCTCTTGATGCCGATAACAGAAGAACTAGCGATGCCGGAGCCGCGAACTACTTGCTATCTCTATCTGCGGCAGGAGTTTCCCCGAGGCCCAGCCTTGCCGCG
>CAYSBF010000147.1:0-6306 GCA_964429025.1 uncultured Pelagibacterium sp. | reverse complement strand
TCCAGCTTCATCCGCTGGTCTGTGCTGCGTTCAACGCGGACTTCGACGGTGACCAGATGGCCGTCCACGTGCCGCTGTCGCTCGAAGCCCAGCTTGAAGCCCGCGTGCTGATGATGTCGACAAACAACATCCTGCACCCGGCCAACGGCCAGCCTATCATCGTGCCGAGCCAGGACATCGTTCTTGGTCTCTATTACGTGTCGATCATGGCCGAAGGCGAGCCCGGTGAAGGCATGGCGTTCGCGTCCATGGCCGAAATCGAGCATGCGCTGGAGAACAAGTCGATCACGCTGCACACCAAGATCAAGGGCCGCGTGCGGGTTCAGGCTGAGGATGGTTCGCTGACGACGAAGATCGTCGAGACCACCCCCGGCCGCATGATCCTGGGACAGATCCTGCCGGAGAACGTGCCGTTCGAGACGGTCAACCAGCTCATGACCAAGAAGAACATTTCGAAGGTCATCGACACGGTTTACCGCGCCTGTGGGCAGAAGGAGACGGTGATTTTCTGTGACCGGATCATGGATCTGGGCTTCAAGCAGGCCTGCCGTGCCGGCATCTCGTTTGGCAAGGACGACATGCTGATCCCCGAGTCCAAGGCCAAGATCGTCGCCGATACCCGCAAGCAGGTCGAGGAGTTCGAGCAGCAGTATAATGACGGCCTCATCACCAAGGGCGAGAAGTACAACAAGGTGGTCGACGCCTGGGCCAAGTGCGGTGACAAGGTCGCCGACGAGATGATGAAGCGCATTTCTGCGGTCGAAAAGGACGAGAACGGCCGCCAGAAGAAGATCAACTCGGTCTACATGATGAGCCACTCTGGCGCCCGTGGTTCGGTCGCCCAGATGAAGCAGCTCGCCGGCATGCGCGGCCTGATGGCCAAGCCGTCCGGCGAGATCATCGAGACCCCGGTGATTTCGAACTTCAAGGAAGGCCTGACGGTTCTCGAGTATTTCAACTCGACGCACGGCGCCCGCAAGGGTCTGGCCGACACTGCGCTCAAGACCGCGAACTCGGGTTACCTGACCCGCCGTCTTGTCGACGTGGCACAGGATGCGATCATCACCGAGGACGATTGCGGCACCGACAGGGGTCTGACGATGGAAGCCATCATCGACTCCGGTCAGGTGGTTGCTTCGCTCGGCCAGCGCATTCTCGGCCGCGTCGCCGCTGACGACGTCTACCTCCCTGGTACCGATGACGTGATCGTCGCCAAGGGCACGCTGATGGACGAGAACGATGTGGACAAGATCGAGGCCGCCAAGGTCCAGTCGGTCCGCATTCGCTCGCCGCTGACCTGTGAAGTGCGTCAGGGCTGCTGCGCGGTCTGCTATGGCCGTGACCTTGCACGCGGCACGCCGGTCAATATGGGCGAGGCCGTGGGTGTCATCGCTGCCCAGTCGATCGGTGAACCCGGCACCCAGCTCACCATGCGCACCTTCCACATCGGTGGCACGGCGCAGGTGGTCGACAACTCCTACCTTGAGGCAGGTGCCGAGGGTAAGGTCGCGTTCCGCAACAAGGCGATCGCCACCAACTCGGACAAGCAGACCGTGGTGATGGGGCGCAACTTCCAGATTGTCATCATCGACGCCGACGGCAAGGAGCGCACTTCGCACAAGGTCGCCTATGGTGCCCGCCTGCGGGTCGAGGAAGGTGAACAGGTCAAGCGCGGTCAGCGTCTTGCCGAATGGGACCCCTATACCCGTCCCATTCTCACCGAGGTCGAGGGCGAGGTGATCTTCGAGGATCTCGTGGACGGTGCTTCGGTCTCCGAACAGACCGACGAAACCACGGGCTTCACCAAGCGTCTGGTCATCGACTGGCGTGCCAGCCAGCGCGGTGACGGGCTGCGCCCCGCCATCTCGGTCGGTGCGAAGGGGCAGCCCTTCAAGACCGAGCGTGGCACGGATGCCCGTTACCTGCTCAGCGTCGATGCGGTCATTGCCGTGGAACCCGGCACCCGCGTTGCGCCCGGCGACGTTCTGGCGCGTATTCCCCTCGAGAGCGCCAAGACCAAGGACATCACCGGTGGTCTGCCGCGTGTTGCGGAACTGTTCGAGGCTCGCCGTCCGAAGGACCATGCCATCATCGCCGAGATCGATGGCACGATCCGCTTCGGCCGCGACTACAAGAACAAGCGCCGCATCATCATCGAGCCGACTGACGAGAGCCTTGAGCCGGTCGAGTACCTCATCCCGAAAGGTAAGCCTTTCCACCTTCAGGATGGGGATACGATCGAGCGGGGCGAGTACATCCTCGACGGCAACCCGGCACCCCACGACATCCTTGCCATCAAGGGCGTCGAGGAACTGGCCAAGTACCTCGTCAACGAGATTCAGGAAGTCTATCGCCTGCAGGGCGTGCTGATCAACGACAAGCACATCGAGGTGATCGTCCGCCAGATGCTGCAGAAGGTCGAGATCACCGAGCCGGGCGATTCCGGACTGCTCAAGGAAGAGCAGATCGACCGGATCGACTTCGACGAGCTCAACGAGCAGCTCGTTGCCGATGGCAAGAAGCCTGCGGAGGCCGTTCCGGTTCTCCTGGGCATCACCAAGGCATCGCTGCAGACCCGCTCGTTCGTTTCGGCTGCCTCGTTCCAGGAAACCACCCGCGTCCTTACGGAGGCGGCGGTTTCGGGCAAGGCCGACCTGCTCGAAGGTCTCAAGGAGAACGTCATCGTCGGCCGCCTTATTCCGGCCGGTACCGGTGCGCGCATCTCCAATATCCGCCAGATCGCGACCAAGCGGGACGACCTCATCCTCGAGGAACGCCGCCGCCAGGCAGAAACGGTCGCCATCCCGGCGCCTTCGGCTCCTGTCGATGCCGCTCCGGAAGCGCCTGCGGAGTAGGCGGATCGGTTATAGAGAGATTGGGGAAGGGGCCTTCGGGCCCCTTTTCTTTTGATATGAGTTGAATGTTGGCGTTTCCAATGTTAAATAAAAGTTCAACATTGGAAGGATTGGAGCTATGTCCAAGTCGATGGGTAGCAGCGTTCTCGGAAAAACGCGCCTCAAGAAGGCCGGTGGTTCTTTGATGACGACGATCCCTGCCGCAGCGCGAAACATGCTGCACTTGCGGGACGGTCAGGAGATGGCCGTATCGGTGGAGGGTGCGAAGGTGATCTTTGAGCCGGTCACGACAGAGGCAAAGCCGGTTCGCCGGTCGAAATATTCTCTTGAGGAACTGGTCGCGCAATGTAATCCGGAACAGGCGGTGAGCGATGAAGAGCGGACTTGGCAGAATACCCCTGCTGCGGGACGGGAAATTTGGTAAGGCCTGACATTCCCGCATCCGGCGAAATCTGGTGGCTAGATATGTCACCGTCGGCGGGCAGGGAGCAGAAAGGTCCGCATCCAGCCCTTTGTCTGTCCGCCTTTGCTTTCAACAGGGCAACGGGTTTTGCCTATTTCGCTCCCATAACGACAGTAGGCAATGCTTCGCGCAGTAGCGGCTTTGCTGTTTCCCTGATGGGCGCTGGAATCGAAACGACAGGCATAGTTCAGGTGGATCAGGTGCGGTCTCTCGACTGGCGGAGCCGGAACGGGAAGCGAAGAGAAAATCTTCCAGCTGCTGTCTTCGATGAAGTGCTCGAGCGGTTCGCTCCGATCTTTGGCATGGGACTCCCGGATATCGACGCGAACGAATAAGAAGATGCGAAGCGCCATGCGCCTCGTGCAGGGCAGGGTATCCGGCTCATCCGTCCGCTTTTTTCCCCGGAAAGCCTTGACGAGTCTGAATCAACCCAGTATGACCCGCCCTACCTAAGCGGTCGGTCGTGATTTTGCACCGGATGCGCTGCGCCCAAAGCGGCTCATCCACGCGGATCAAACACACTGTCGGGTACTTAGACGCAACAGGTCTTGGGCGCATGATCGCTTCCCGCAAGGGGAGGTGGTCCTCTGCTTTCTGGCGCCGCCGGTTTCCAATGGGAGCCTCGGGCGGGCGCCGCGCGCTTGTTATGTCTTGGAAAAGGTTTTGTTTACTCGGATGAAAAGAGGGTTCGAGCGATATGCCGACCATTAATCAGCTGATCCGCAAGCCCCGGCAGTCCAAGCCGAAGCGGAACAAGGTTCCGGCTATGGAGGCCAACCCGCAGAAGCGCGGCGTTTGCACTCGCGTCTACACGACGACTCCGAAGAAGCCGAACTCGGCTCTGCGTCGCGTTGCCAAGGTGCGCCTGGTCAATCAGCGTGAAGTCATTACCTACATCCCCGGCGAAGGCCACAACCTTCAGGAGCACTCCGTGGTGCTCATCCGCGGCGGCCGTGTGCGCGACCTTCCCGGCGTGCGCTACCACGTGCTACGCGGCGTTCTGGACACCCAGAGCGTGAAGGACCGCAAGCAGCGCCGGTCCAAGTATGGCGCGAAGCGGCCGAAATAAGGAGAAGCTGAACCATGTCCCGTCGGCATCGTGCAGAAAAGCGTGAGATCAACCCCGATCCCAAATTCGGTGATCTCGTCGTTTCCAAGTTCATGAATTCGCTTATGAAGGACGGCAAGAAGTCCGCAGCCGAGAGCATTGTCTACGGCGCGTTCTCCGTCATCGAAGAGCGTACCAAGCAGGATCCCATCCAGGTTTTCCATTCCGCGCTGGACAATGTCCGTCCCGCAGTGGAAGTCCGTTCGCGCCGCGTTGGTGGTGCGACCTATCAGGTTCCGGTGGAAGTCCGCACTGACCGCCAGCAGGCTCTTGCCATTCGCTGGCTGATCGATGCTGCGCGCAAGCGTGGCGAGCAGACCATGGTCGGGCGTCTCTCGGGCGAGTTGCTCGACGCGATGAATGGCCGTGGCCAGGCGGTCAAGAAGCGCGAAGACACCCATCGCATGGCCGATGCCAACCGTGCGTTCTCGCACTACCGCTGGTAAGGAGACGCGAGAATGGCCCGCGAATACAAGATCGAAGACTACCGCAATTTCGGCATCATGGCGCACATCGATGCCGGCAAGACCACCACGACCGAGCGCATCCTGTTCTACACCGGCAAGTCGCACAAGATCGGTGAAGTCCATGACGGCGCCGCCACCATGGACTGGATGGAGCAGGAGCAGGAACGCGGCATCACCATCACGTCGGCTGCCACGACCACTTTCTGGCAGGGCCGTGACGGCAAGAAGCGCCGCTTCAACATCATCGATACGCCGGGCCACGTTGACTTCACCATCGAGGTCGAGCGTTCGCTGCGCGTGCTCGACGGTGCCGTTGCTCTTCTCGATGCCAATGCCGGTGTTGAACCGCAGACGGAAACCGTCTGGCGCCAGGCCGACAAGTATCACGTCCCGCGTCTGATCTTCGTCAACAAGATGGACAAGATCGGTGCCGACTTCTACCGCTCGGTGGAGATGGTCGGCGAGCGTCTTGGCGCGAAGGCCGTCGTTCTTCAGCTGCCGATTGGCGCCGAGAACGATTTTGCCGGCGTTGTCGACCTCATCGAGATGAAGGCGCTGGTCTGGAACGGTGAGCAGCTTGGCGCGACCTGGGATGTCGTCGATATTCCGGCCGACCTCAAGGACAAGGCCGAAGAGTACCGCGAAAAGCTCATTGAGGCTGCCGTCGAAGTCGATGAAGCCGCGATGGAAGCCTATCTCGAAGGCGAGATGCCGGACAACGACACGATCCGCAAGCTGCTCCGCAAGGGCATCTGCAATGTCGAGTTCTTCGGCGTTCTCTGTGGCTCCGCTTTCAAGAACAAGGGAGTGCAGTCGCTTCTTGATGCAGTGGTCGATTATCTGCCTTCCCCTATCGATATCCCCTCGATCAAGGGCATCGACGCCAAGACCGAAGAGCCGATCGAGCGTCACGCCGATGACAACGAGCCGCTTTCGATGCTGGCTTTCAAGATTGCCAACGACCCGCACATGGGTTCGCTGACCTTCTGCCGCATCTATTCGGGCCACCTCGAGGCCGGTGCAACGCTGGAAAACACCGTGAAGGGCAAGCGCGAGCGCGTTGGCCGCATGTTCCAGATGCACTCGAACAGCCGCGAGCAGATCACGGAAGCCTTCGCTGGCGACATCGTCGCTATCGTCGGCCTCAAGGATACGACCACTGGTGACACGCTCTGTGCGGCCAATTCGCCGGTTATCCTCGAGCGCATGATCTTCCCCGATCCGGTTATCGACATTGCCGTCGAGCCCAAGTCGAAGGCCGACCAGGAAAAGATGGGCCTAGCCCTGCAGCGTCTTGCTGCGGAAGACCCCTCCTTCCGCGTTCGTTCGGACGAAGAGTCGGGCCAGACGATCATTTCGGGCATGGGCGAGCTTCACCTCGATATCCTGGTCGATCGCATGAAGCGTGAGTTC
>CAYSBF010000146.1:0-6373 GCA_964429025.1 uncultured Pelagibacterium sp. | reverse complement strand
CGAGCCCCAGAGGCTCCTGCTGGTGGGTGAAGCTCGTCTGGCCGGCGCGCGGCAATTCGCGGCGCAGTTCGGCCAGCTCCTCTTTCTTGCCGCGCGCCTCGAGCGTTGCCTCGAGCTCGAACTGGCGGTCGAAATGATCCTCGATCACGCCCTTGTTGCGCCCGGTGACGAAGACGAAATGCTCGATGCCCGCCTCGCGGGCCTCGTCGACCGCGTACTGGATGACCGGCTTGTCGACCACGGTCAGCATTTCCTTGGGCATCGCCTTTGTTGCGGGGAGAAAACGGGTGCCGAGCCCGGCGACGGGGAATACTGCAGTGCGAACGCGGTTGACCAAGCCAAACCTCCTTTGCTGCTGAAATGGTTAGATCAGATCATATAATGCAATTTCAACCTGTTAATGCCAGTTTCGAGCGGTGGTTGCACCCGGCCTCCCGGGCCGGTAAGCAGGCTGCGCGGAAAAGCTAACCGGATTTTGCGAAATGAGCGTTCTTGTGACCGGCGGGGCCGGCTATATCGGCAGCCATATGGTGCTCGCGCTGGCCGATGCCGGCGAGGACGTGGTGGTGCTCGACAATCTGGTCACCGGGTTCGAGTGGCTGGTGGACAGCCGTGTCACCTTCATTGCCGGGGATGTCGCCGACAAGGCGCTGGTGGGCGAGTTGATCGCAAAACACGGCATCGAATCCGTCGTTCACTTCGCCGGCTCGATCGTCGTGCCGGAATCGGTGGAGAACCCGCTCAAATATTACAAGAACAACACGGCCAATTCCCGCGACCTGATCGAGGCCTGCGTGACAGGCGGGGTCAGGCATTTCATCTTTTCGTCGACCGCAGCGGTCTATGGCATGGTGGGTCTGGAGCCGGTCGCCGAGGATGCGGTGCTTAATCCGGTCTCGCCCTATGGGAAATCGAAGCTCATGACCGAGTGGATGCTGGCCGATGTCGCGACAGCACATCCCATGACCTATGGCGTGCTGCGCTATTTCAACGTCGCCGGCGCCGATCCGCAACTGCGTTCGGGCCAGTCTGCGGCCGGCGCCACCCATCTCATCAAGGTGGCGGTGCAGACTGCGCTCGGCCTGCGCGAGAAGATGAGCGTTTTTGGGGACGATTACCCCACGCCAGACGGCACCTGCGTGCGCGACTATATCCATGTCAGCGATCTTGTTGCCGCGCACGCGGTGCTGCTCGAGCATTTGCGCAAGGGCGGGGAGAGCATGACGATGAATTGCGGCTATGGCCGCGGCTTCTCGGTCAACCAGGTGATCGATACCGTGAAGTCGGTGACGGGGATCGACTTTACCGTCGAGCGCGGGCCGCGGCGCGCCGGAGATCCGGCCTCGATCGTTGCCAGCGCCGACCGCATCAAGGCGCTGGGCTGGACGCCCCAATATGACGACCTCAGCCAGATCGTCGATCTCGCCTATCGCTGGGAGCAATATCTCAACACGCGCAACGACCGGCCGTCGGTTTATTAGGTTATCGTCTCCGGCGTTCGGTGAAGCATCGCTCCCCCTCACCCCCCGCCCCCACACCCACCACGGGGGAGGGGGCGACAGAGCCGCCACCTCAACGGGGAGGAGCAGCTCCCCCAGGAAGAAGGTGGCCGGAGCGAAGCGGAGGTCGGATGAGGGGGTGCAATGCTGCGGATATAGCCTAAGTGAACGGGCCTCACGCGATCGCTTTAAGCCCATCCCCGAATGCGTTATCACTGCTCCATGAACCGGCGCTACCCGATCTTTATTGCCTTTCTCGCGCTGCTGATGGCGGCATCTCCGGTCTTTGCGCAGGAGCAAAGGCCGCGCAATCTGTTCGAGCTTTTGTTCGGGCCGCCCCAGCAGCAACAGGTGGTTCCCGCTCCGGCTCCGGCCCCCGCGCCAGCTCCCGCGCAACAGGCTCCGCGCCCCCAGGCGCAGCCCGGCAGTGCTCCGCCTCCGCCTCCACCCCCGCCGCCTGAGGCCGAGAAATCCACCAATGCAAAGCGCGTCATGGTGATGGGGGATTCGATGGCGGTCGATCTGGCCCGCGGCCTGCAGCGCTTTTATGCCGAAGACGAGAATGTCCGCGTCATCGAAAACGGCGTCGGCTCGTCGGGTTTTGTGCGCGAGGACTATTTTAACTGGCAGGAAGCGCTCGAAGAGGCCATTGCTGAAAACACCTTCGATATCGCCGTTATCATCATCGGCATCAATGATCGGCAGCCGATCGGGCCTGACGCACCCTTGTCCTCCGAATGGCGCGCCACCTATTCGGCCCGGCTCAACCGGTTTCTTTCAACGCTTCGGGCTGCGAACAAGCCCGTTGTGTGGGTCGAACTGCCGCCCATGGAGCGCAGCGGATATGGCGCGGACATGGTACAGATATCGGGGCTGCATCGCGCGGCGGTGGAGGCGGCTGGGGTCGGATGGGTCGAAACCTTCGAGCGCTATATGAGCGAGAGCGGTGGCTATACGCCGGTCGGTCCCGACCTCAACGGCCAGATCGTCACCATGCGCAAGGATGACGGCATCCATTTTTCCGCTGCCGGTGCCGACAAGCTCGCCTTTTACGTCGACAGGGCGATCCGCCAGTATCATGGCGGGGGCGGTTCGACCGCAGAGGTCACCGACCACCTCGCGGGCACCGACGCCGCCAACATGCTGCGTCCGCCCTTCCAGGGGCTGGGGCAGATGCGGCTCATCGAGATGGCCAGCATCGTGCAGCAGATCGGCGTCCAGACCTATCGGGCCAACGACCTCGTCGTTGCGGGAACGCCAATCGCGGCGACGGAAGGGTTCAAGATCGAAGACATGCTCAGCGCCCCGGTTGGACGGGTCGACGCTTTTGGCACGCCGCGGCGTGAGCCGGTGGTGGTGGAGAACCCGCGGGGGCGGTAGCCATGGCAGGTGTCCCCGGCGTTTCCTGCTTGCGGTAAACTATCAGCGCTCCGCCTCCTCCCGAGCATACCCCGCAAGGGGCGAGCGCTGGAGAGGGGAAAAATTAACTGAACGACCTGAACGAAAACCGTTCAGATCGTTCAGTCAAATTCCGGACATCGCGCAGTCTCAGCGCGGCAGCGTCGTGGCGCCCATGAGGTCGAGGTCGATGGCGCGAGCCGCCTGGCGGCCTTCGCGGATGGCCCAGACGACGAGCGACTGGCCGCGCCGCATGTCGCCTGCGGCATAAACCCCGTCGACCGAGGTCTTGTAGGAGAAGGTGTCGGCATAAAGATTGCCGCGCTTGTCGAGCCTCGCGCCCAATTGCTCAAGCATCCCCTCATGGACGGGATGGGCAAAGCCGATGGCCATCAGCACAAGATCGGCCTTGAGCACGAAATCGGTGCCTTCAATGGGCTGGCGGGAGGTCCCGACGCGGGCACATTTGACGCCGGTCACATGGCCGTTCTCGTCGCCGATGATCTCGAGCGTTCCGGCCGAAAACTCGCGCACCGCGCCCTCGGCCTGGCTCGATGATGTGCGCATCTTGACCGCCCAGTTGGGCCAGGAGGTGAGCTTGTCCTCCTTAAGCGGGGGCTGGGGCCGGATGTCGAGCTGGGTCACCGAGATGGCGCCCTGGCGGAAGGCGGTGCCGATGCAGTCCGATGCCGTGTCGCCGCCGCCGATGACGACGACATATTTGCCCGAAGCCAGGATCGGCTCCTCATTGACCGATTCCCCGCCATTGCGGCGGTTCTGCTGGACGAGATAGGGCATGGCGTAATGGACGCCCTCGAGCTCGGTACCTTCGCAGCCCGGGTGGCGCGGGTGCTCGGAGCCCCCGCACAACAGCACCGCGTCGTGGTTCTGCTGGAGGTCCGAAAGCGGACGCGCCACGCCGATATTTTCACCGAAATGGAAGGCGACGCCTTCGGCTTCCATCTGGGCCTGACGGAAATCGATATGGTGCTTTTCCATCTTGAAGTCGGGAATGCCGTAACGCAGCAATCCGCCGGCCTTGGGCTCGCGCTCATAGAGGTGAACCTCGTGGCCGACGCGGGCGAGCTGCTGGGCGGCGGCAAGGCCTGCCGGGCCAGCACCGACGATAGCGACCTTCTTGCCCGTCCGGGACTTGGGCGGCTGGGGCTTGACCAATCCGCCCCGGATCGCCCTGTCGGCAATGGCCTGTTCCACCGTCTTGATCGCGACCGGAATGTCCTCGAGGTTCAGCGTGCAGCCTTCCTCGCACGGCGCGGGGCAGATGCGGCCGGTAAATTCGGGGAAATTGTTGGTCGAGTGGAGATTGCGCGCCGCCTCTTCCCACTTGCCGTTGTAGACGAGATCGTTCCAGTCCGGGATCTGGTTGTTGACCGGGCAGCCCGTATTCTCGTTGTGGCAATAGGGAATGCCGCAATCCATGCACCGTGCCGCCTGATTGCGCACCTCGGGCTCGGTGAGCGGGATGGTGAACTCGCGATAATGCCTTATGCGGTCCGAGGCAGGCTCGTAGCGCTGCTCCTGACGATCGATTTCCAGAAAGCCTGTGACCTTGCCCATAGCTTTCCCTCCTATTCGGCAGCCGGACGGGCGGCGCGGCCCGTGCGGCGTGCTTCCATTTCCTGCATGGCCCGGCGGTATTCGACGGGCATGACCTTTACGAATTTGGGCCGGTACTGCTCCCAATTGTCGAGGATCAGCTTTGCGCGGCCCGAGCCGGTATAGTGCAGGTGGTTGGAGATGAGCTGGTAAAGCCGTTCGTCGTCGTGCCTGGTCATGTCGGCGGTGATGTCGACACGGCCGTGCCATTCGAGGTCGCCACCATGGTGGTGGAGCTTCTGCATGAGCTCTTCTTCTTCCTCGACCGGTTCGAGATCGACCATTGCGAGGTTGCAGCGCGAGCGGAAGGTGTCGTCCTCGTCGAGCACATAGGCGATGCCACCCGACATGCCGGCGGCAAAATTGCGGCCGGTCTTGCCGATGACGACGACAAGCCCGCCGGTCATATATTCGCAGCCATGATCGCCCGTGCCCTCGACCACCGCGATGGCACCCGAATTGCGCACGGCAAAGCGTTCGCCCGCAACGCCCCGGAAATAGCATTCGCCCGCAATCGCGCCGTAAAGCACGGTGTTGCCCACGATGATCGAATTTTCGGGCACGATCTGGCTGTTCTCCGGCGGCCGGATGACGATGCGGCCGCCCGACAGGCCCTTGCCGACATAGTCATTGGCATCGCCGACGAGGTCAAAGCTGATGCCCTTGGCAAGGAAGGCGCCAAAGCTCTGGCCGGCCGTGCCACGGAACGTTACCGAAATCGTGTCCTCGGCAAGCCCTGCATGGCCATGCGCCTTGGCGACTTCGCCCGAAAGCATCGCGCCCGTCGAGCGGTTGAGCGAGCGGATGGGCATCTCGATCTGCACAGGCGTCCTGGTATCGATGGCGTTGCGCGCCCTGGCGATCAACTCGCGGTCGAGAACCGCTTCGAGATGGTGGTTCTGGCGCTCCGAATGATAGAGCGTGTCCCCGCCCAGCGGTTCGGGCTTGTAAAAGAGCTTGGAGAAATCCAGCCCATGGGCCTTCCAGTGATCCTCGAGCCGGGTCTGGTCGAGCAGGTCGGTGCGTCCGATGATTTCGTTGAGTGTGCGCGCGCCCATCTTCGCCATCAGCCCGCGCAGTTCCTCTGCGACAAAGAAGAAGTAGTTGATGACGTGCTCGGGCGTGCCCTTGAAGCGCTTGCGCAGCACGGGGTCCTGGGTGGCGATGCCGACCGGGCAGGTGTTGAGATGGCACTTGCGCATCATGATGCAACCCGCCGCAATCAGCGGGGCGGTGGCAAACCCATATTCGTCCGCGCCCAGCAGCGCGCCGATCAGAACGTCACGTCCGGTCTTGAAGCCGCCATCGACCTGCAGGGCCACGCGCGAGCGCAGGCGGTTGAGAACGAGAGTCTGGTGCGTCTCTGCCAGCCCGATTTCCCAGGGTCCCCCGGCATGCTTGAGCGATGTCAGGGGAGAGGCGCCCGTTCCGCCGTCAAAGCCTGAAATGGTGATGTGGTCGGCCCGCGCCTTGGCAACGCCGGCCGCAACCGTGCCCACGCCCACTTCCGAGACGAGCTTGACCGAGACGTCGGCCTCGGGGTTGACGTTCTTCAAGTCGTAAATGAGCTGGGCCAGGTCCTCGATCGAATAGATGTCGTGATGCGGCGGGGGCGAAATCAGTCCGACGCCAGGGGTCGAGTGGCGGGTCTTGGCGATCACCCAATCGACCTTGTGGCCGGGCAACTGCCCGCCCTCGCCGGGCTTTGCGCCCTGGGCGACCTTGATCTGGAGCATGTCGGCATTGACCAGATATTCGGTCGTGACGCCGAACCGGCCCGAGGCGATCTGCTTGATGGCCGAGCGCTGGGGGTTCATCGAGCCGTCGGGCAGGGGCTTGAAGCGCTCGGGCTCCTCGCC
>CAYSBF010000145.1:5075-6378 GCA_964429025.1 uncultured Pelagibacterium sp. | reverse complement strand
CGCCGGGGCGCGGGGCGGCGTTCGTTACGGGGCGCAAGGGGCATCAGGTTCTGGTGGTGCAGGCGCTGGGGCGGGTGTTCATGCCGCCCATGGACGATCCTTTCCGGGCGGTCGAGACTGCCATCGAGGCCTGCCCGCTCGGCCAGCAGGCGGATGCGATCGTTGTCGATTTTCATGCCGAGGCGACCTCCGAAATGCAGGCCATGGGCCAATTTCTCGATGGACGCGTGACGCTGGTGGTCGGCACCCACACCCATATCCCGACCTCGGACCACCGCATCCTCAAGGGCGGCACTGCGCTGATGAGCGATGCGGGGATGTGCGGGGATTATGACAGCGTGATCGGCATGGAGGCCGAGGAGCCGATTAACCGCTTCCTCACCGGCATTCCCAACAATAGGTTCACTCCCGCCGAGGGCGAAGCGACGCTCTGCGGGGTTGCCATCGAAACCGAGCCCATCACCGGGCTTGCCCGGCAGGTCCTGCCGGTGCGCATCGGGGGCAGCCTTTCCCAGGCGCTTCCCGCATTCGCGTGATCTTTATTTTCCCATCCGTGCCGATTATAAACCGGCACCTTTCCGTACCGTTTGAGCAGTCAGGGAATTGTCCGCATATGGCCGGCCATTCACAATTCAAGAACATCATGCACCGCAAGGGCCGTCAGGACGCGGTGCGCTCTAAGATCTTTTCCAAGCTGGCGCGCGAAATCACCGTTGCCGCAAAATCGGGTCTGCCCGATCCGGCGATGAATCCGCGCCTGCGCCTGGCGGTCAACAACGCCAAGGCGCAGTCCATGCCCAAGGACAATATCGAGCGCGCCATCAAGAAGGCGCAGGGCGGAGAAGGCGATAATTACGAAGAGGTGCGCTATGAGGGGTATGGCCCCGGTGGCGTTGCCGTGATCGTCGAGGCGCTGACCGACAACCGCAACCGCACGGCCTCCAATGTTCGCGCGATCTTTTCCAAGGCGGGCGGCGCGCTTGGCGAAACCAATTCTGTGTCCTTCATGTTCGACCGGGTGGGCGAGATCTATTATCCCGCTTCGGCCGGCGATGCCGACAAGGTGATGGAGGCGGCGATCGAGGCCGGGGCCGACGATGTCGAGAGCAATGAGGATGGGCACACCATCTATTGCGCTTTCGAGGACATCGGAGAGGTAAGCTCGGCGCTCGAAGCAACGCTTGGCGAGGCCGAGAGCGTCAAGCCGGTCTTCAAGCCGCAGACAACGACAGCGGTCGATGCCGAAAAGGCGGCAAGCCTGATGCGCCTTATCGGCAATCTCGAGGATGATGACGACGTGCAG
>CAYSBF010000145.1:0-5065 GCA_964429025.1 uncultured Pelagibacterium sp. | reverse complement strand
GCCAATTTCGAGATGAGCGAAGAGGACATGGCGCGGCTATCCGCCTGATTTCACGAACATCGGGTCTTGAGGGCGCCGCAACGGCGCCCTTTTTTGTTCCGGTTCTCAGGCGGCCTGTGCGGCCCGGCCTTCGCCAAGGTGCATCAGGTCCACATTGTTGCGGCCGGAATTCTTGACCCTGTAGAGGCTCTTGTCGGCCGAGCGGAAAAGCTCGCCATAGTCGACCCTTTGCTCGAAAACGGCCCCGCCGACGCTCACTGAAAGCGAGAAGCTGTTGTTCTCGACGACGAACTCGATCGTCTGCACCGCGCGGCGGATATTTTCGGCGATGGTTTCCGCCATGGTGCGGGTCGCGCCGGGCAGCAGCACGCCGAACTCCTCGCCTCCGATCCGGCCCACCAGATCCTGCTTGCGCACCGCGCCTTGGACCCGTGACGCGATCTGCCGCAGGGCCGCGTCCCCGATATGGTGCCCGAAGCGGTCATTTACGCTCTTGAAGAAATCGGCGTCGACCACCAGCAGCGCACCCCGCGTCTCCCCGGGGTCGGAGCCTTGCAGGAACTCGTTGGCCTGGGCAACGAAGGCGCCGTGATTGAGGCAGCCGGTCAGGCTGTCCCGGGCGGCGGCGGCTTCGAGCCGGCGGTATGCGGCGCGAAGCTGGGCGTTCTTGAGCGAGAGGTAGAAGGTGGTAGGTCCCCCGAGAACAAGTGGCAGCGTTACCGTGGCAACCAGGCCGGTGCGGTCAAGGCCACCGGAAAAGGTGGAAAGGATGAAATGGGCGCCGAGCAGCGATACAAATACCGCAATCGAGGTGAAGGCGATCGTCTGGAAGGCAATCTGCTTCCAGTCGCGCCAGCTCAGGCGGTGCTTTCGCTGCATGATTCCGAAGATGTCCTGTCCGCGTCCGGTGGCGAGATTAGGAGCAATCCCTAAACAGGTTCTTGCCGGGATAGGACAAATGCCATGCTCCACAGGACGCGCTTGGCATGTGTTGATGTTTCTCATTTGTTCACTTTGCGCTTGGTAGGCTGCGCACTCTCGCGTATCAATTGAACATGGTGGACAGGGTGCGAATCATCGGTATCGATCCGGGGCTGCGGCGGACCGGCTGGGGGATCATCGAGAGCGAGGGCAACCGGCTGCGCTTTGTCGCGTGCGGCGTGCTGACCCCCGAGGTCGACCAGAGTCTGGCGCTGCGGCTGGTTCACCTTCACGAAGGTTTGATGCGGTTAATCGCAGAACACCATCCGCATGAGGCGGCGGTCGAGGAGACCTTCGTCAATGCGGGCGCCCGTTCCACGCTGCTGCTCGGGCAGGCGCGGGGCATTGCGGTGATGACACCGGCTTCGATGGGCCTGCCGGTGGGCGAATATTCGGCCAATCTCGTCAAGAAATCGGTGGTGGGGACAGGGCATGCGGAAAAGGCGCAGATCGAGCTGATGGTAAAGACCCTGCTTCCAGCCGCCAGTTTCAGATCGAGCGATGCGGCCGATGCTCTTGCCATTGCCATCTGCCATGCCCATCACCGCGAACACCGCAAGCTTGCGGTCGGGGCCTGATAGACCATGATCGGAAAGCTCAAGGGCTTGGTGGAGACGATTGGCGACGATCACGCTCTGATCGATGTCAACGGGGTGTGCTACGAAGCCCATTGTTCGGGCCGCACCCTGCAGGCATTGCCCCGCGTCGGCGAGGCGGCGGTGCTGTTCATCGAAATGATCGTGCGTGAGGACATGATCCGGCTCTACGGTTTTGCGAGCGAGGCCGAAAAAAGCTGGTTCAAGCTTCTGATGACGGTGCAGGGGGTGGGCTCGCGCGTGGCGCTCGGCATCCTCTCGACCCTCTCCCCCTCGGATCTTTCCTCGGCCATTGCGCTCCAGGACAAGGCGATGGTCGGGCGCGCGCCCGGTGTCGGGCCCAAGCTCGCCCAGCGAATCGTTTCCGAACTCAAGGGCAAGGTGCCCGCGCTCGGGGCCGTGGATGCCGGCGTTCTGGGCTTGCAGTCAGCGCTGGGTGAGGGTGTGGCGGGCGGCAATGTCGCCGATGCCATCTCGGCGCTGGTCAATCTGGGCTACGCGCAAGCGCAGGCATCGGGGGCGGTGGCGCGGGTGATCGCGAAGGAAGGTGAGGACACGACCACCGAAAAACTCATACGTCTCGGGCTCCGGGAGCTGAGTTCGTGAGCGCGGGTATCGCGAGGGACGTCTTTGTTGCGCTCGTACTGGCGCTCGTGCCGAGCCTCCTGGGCTTTGCGGCCTTTCTATCGCCCTCGGGTCTTTCCCCACTCCATCTTGTGGCGCTTTATGTCGAAATGGCGGGGCTGGGGCTTCTGGCCCTAGCGGTCATCGTCTATTGGCGACTTTATACCGCCGCCCGGCGCCCGAGCTGGCCCTTCATCTTTTTTGCGAGCGGCACCATCAACACGATCGTCTGGGCGGTACTGACGGCCATCGGCTCGATGGGCCCCCAGCAGGCCACGCAAGAGGGCTATATCGATGTCAGCCAGTCCTACGCGGTCATCGCGCTTGTCGTTGCTGCGGTGTGGGCAATCGCGGGTCTGGTTTTCGGTTGGCTCAAGGGACGGTCCTCTGTTAACGGGACGCCGCAATGACCGATCTGACCAATGCGGCCGCCGGCCGCGACGACAGCCTCGATGTATCGCTTCGCCCGACCGGCTTTTCCGAGTTCATCGGGCAGGAGGCGGCGCGCGCCAATCTCCAGGTCTTCATAGAGGCGGCGCGGCAGCGCAAGGCCGCGCTCGACCATGTGCTGTTCGTGGGCCCACCGGGACTGGGCAAGACGACGCTGGCCCAGATCATTTCGCGCGAGCTTGGCGTGGGATTCCGCGCAACCTCAGGCCCGGTCATCGCCAAGGCGGGAGACCTCGCCGCGCTTCTGACCAATCTCGAAGAGCGTGACGTACTCTTCATCGATGAAATCCACCGGCTCAACCCGGCGGTAGAGGAAATCCTTTACCCCGCCATGGAGGATTTCCAGCTCGATCTCATCATCGGGGAAGGTCCGGCCGCGCGCTCGGTCAGGATCGATCTTGCCAAGTTCACCCTTGTCGGCGCGACGACGCGGGCCGGACTGCTGACGACGCCGCTGCGCGACCGTTTCGGCATTCCGGTGCGATTGAACTTCTACACGCCCGAGGAACTGGTCCGGATCGTCGAGCGCGGTTCGCGGCTGATGGGGATGGAGATGACGCCGGACGGCGCGATGGAAGTGGCGCGGCGCTCGCGCGGAACCCCGCGCATCGCCGGGCGGCTGCTCAGGCGTGTGACCGATTTCGCGCTGGTCGAGGGCGCAAGGGCCATCGACCGTGAGGTAGCCGACCGCGCCCTTCTCCGGCTCGATGTCGACGCCAAGGGACTCGACCAGCTCGACAGGCGGTATCTCAAGACCATCGCCGAATTCTATGGCGGGGGGCCGGTGGGGATCGAGACACTTTCGGCAGCGCTTTCCGAGCCGCGCGATGCCATCGAGGAGATCGTCGAGCCCTATCTCATCCAGCAGGGCTTCATCCAGCGCACGCCGCGCGGCCGCATGATGACCGCGCTGTCCTTCCAGCATATGGGCTATGCCGTGCCGCAGGGCTTTGCCGGCCTGCAGGCGAGCCTGTTCGAGGAGAGCGAGGACGAGGCGTGAGCGTGTTCGGCGGCGCGATCGGGCCAGATGGCAGGCATCGGTTTCCGGTGCGGGTCTATTTCGAAGACACCGATTTTTCCGGCAATGTCTATCACGCAGCCTATCTCAAATTCTTCGAGCGCGCGCGCACAGAATATTTGCGGGCGCACGGCATCCGCCATGCCGACATGGCAAAGGACGGGATGGCCTTCGCGGTGCGCGAAATGACCATTTCCTATGACCGGGCAGCCCATATTGACGATCTGCTCGAGGTGGAAACGGCAATGGTCGAGGCGACCGGCGCACGCTTCATTCTCGAGCAGGCGATGACCCGGAACGGCGAGGTGATCACCCGCGCCCGGGTCGTTGCGGTGCTGATGAACGCGCAGGGCAGGCCTGTCCGGCTGCCAAAGGCATTGGTGGCGCTGTTGAGCGGTTCTTAACCTTTCATTGACCATAAGTATGGCACGGGCGGCGCGGTTGCGCGCGGCGCCCGGACTGCGGGCATTTGTCTCCTAATTTTGACAAATTTGACCCGCATCGCACGGCAACGACAGTCATGACGCGCGGCATCCGGTCCGCGCCCTGGGGTTAAAGTTCAATGGAAGCTATGGAAGCAGTGGGTAACGCGGCGGCCCACACAGACTTCTCACCGCTCGGCCTGTTCCTGATGGCCGATATCGTGGTCAAGTTTGTGATGCTGGGGCTGCTTGCGGCTTCGATCTGGTGCTGGGCGATCATCATCGACAAATCCATGATGTTCACCCGCGTGCGGCGCGACATGAACCAGTTCGAAAAGACCTTCTGGTCTGGCCAGTCGCTCGAAGAACTCTACCAGACACTCTCGCAGCGTCCCACTGCGGGCCTTGCCTCGGTCTTCGTTGCGGCGATGAAGGAGTGGAAGCGTTCCCACGAGCAGAATGCGGCCTCCTATATCGGCGTGCAGGCGCGGCTCGACAAGGTGCTCGACGTTGCAATCGCGCGCGAGAGCGAGGAGCTTGAAAAGCGTCTCTCGTTTCTTGCGACCGTGGGTTCGGCGGCGCCATTCATCGGCCTTTTTGGCACGGTATGGGGCATCATGAACGCCTTTTCCTCGATCGCCGCGTCCCAGAGCGCCAGCCTGGGCGTCGTCGCCGGTCCCATCGCCGAGGCGCTGTTTGCGACCGCAATCGGCCTTGTGGCGGCAATCCCGGCGGTCATCGCCTACAACAAGCTTTCGGGCGACGCCAACAAGCTGATCGGGCGGCTGGAAGGGTTCGCCGATGAGTTCGCGGCGATCCTTGGCCGCCAGCTTGAAGCGCGGAGCCGCAAGTAATGGCGATGGGCGTGCAAGGGTCCAGCCGGGGCGGCGGACGCCGCAGGCGCGGCGGGCGCGCCCGGCTGATGAGCGAGATCAACGTCACGCCTTTCGTCGACGTGGTGCTGGTGCTGCTGA
>CAYSBF010000144.1:0-6414 GCA_964429025.1 uncultured Pelagibacterium sp. | reverse complement strand
TGGTGCCGGCAGCAGGACTTGAACCCGCGACCCTCTGATTACAAATCAGATGCTCTACCAACTGAGCTATACCGGCCCACGTCGCCTTTGAGGCGAAAGTTGCGGCTCTGCTATCACCGGAGAGGGGCGGATGCAAGCTGCTGATTATTCGGCCACGGACGCTGCGGCTGTCTGGGTCATTGCGGCAAACACGTTGCGGTCGAGCTCGGTCAGAGCCTTCATCATCAGGCCGCGGTAAACCGGTTCGCTGGCTTCCGCCACGAGCGTGACGGGAGGCAGGCCCTTGAGGCCGCCCATGAGAGATGCCGTTGCGCCTTCGGACATGCCTGACCTCATGAGGTCGTAGGCCGCGGTGCCCGGACCGAGCAGCACGATGCGGTCTATGTCGAAGATCGACATCAGGCGGTTGAGACCATAGCCGATCGCGCTTCCTGCCATGTTGAAAGCATGAAGAGCGTTCCGGTTGCCCATGCGCGCCCGGGAGATGAGCTGCTGGAAATCCTGCGGTGGCACAGCCTGCGCCGGCGGCGTGTGCGGCGGCACCGAGTAGGCCGAACGCAGGATTCCGTAATCGGCGGCGTAGGCTTCGATGCAGCCTTGGGACCCGCAGCGGCACAAGGCGCCGTCGGGGATATGGATCATGTGGCCGAACTCGGTGCCGATATCGCCGCCGGGCCGTTCATTGCCGCCAAAGGTCAGGCCCATGCCGATCGTCGAGCCGATGAACACGGTCGCTACGGTCTTCTCGGCCAGCTCCGGTTCAAGCCAGCGCATGCCGTCGGCCATCAGGCGCCCGCGTTTATACAGCTTGACCGTCACAGGGAAGCGGTCCTGAAGCGGGGTCACGATGTCCTGGGCCGCGAAATGTGCGATCGGCGACCATTTCATCCCTGTTCCCTGTGGAGAAAGAATGCCCTGAACCGACATGGCGACGGTGAAGATCTTGTCGGCAAGCTCCGCATTGCGCGCATAGATGAGCTGGATGCGCTCGGCCAGATAATGGGAGGCTGAGGTTTCGGCGAATGTCGCTGGCGTGACGGCGGAGTCCACGCGGTCGACAAGCACGCCGGCATAATCGAGCAGTGAAAGCCTGCAACGCGTCACGTCAAGCTCGACGAGAATCACGAAGGCGGCGGCGCGGTTGTGGGAGAGCTTGACGCCGGGGCGTCCGCGTCCCTTGATCCCGTTGACCGGCGCTTCGAGGTCCACCAGAACGCCCTGCGCCACGAATTCGGAGGCGATGGCGGTCAGTGTGGCGTTCGAGAGCCCCGTTTCCGCTGCGATCTCGGAACGGGACAGTGGTCCGGAACGCCGCAGAGCGGCCAGGATCAGCTCCCGGTTCTGCCGCCTGATCATCTCGGTGTCTGCCACACCGCGTGCCACAGCACTCTCCTCGCTCCGCCCCACATGCCGATTCAATAAGCGCACGTAACCGGCTGTACCATCTTCAAATTTGAATGGACCCGCGATTGTGGTGCGCGCGCGCTGTGTCGGCTGGCTGAGGATGTTGACATAGGGAAATCAGCGTGCCAATGATTTTTTCGAGTATTGAAATAATACTCTTGGCGCGGTCCATGAGGACGCCCTGCGCCAATTCGGAGGTAGATCTTTCATCTCAGACGGCGCCTCCATCCGATGGGGGCGTGGAGGAGGAACATTATGAAGAAATTCGCTGCGGTCCTGCTTGGCACGACCGTTCTTCTCGCTGGCGGCGGCATTGCCGGCGCGCAGGAGATCACCGTTGGCGTGTCCTGGTCGAACTTCCAGGAAGAACGCTGGAAGACCGACGAGGCCGCTATCCAGGCTGCGCTCGAAGCTGCGGGCGCGCGGTATATTTCGGCTGACGCACAGTCATCGCCTGCCAAGCAGCTCACCGATGTGGAGAGCCTGATCTCCCAGGGTGCCGATGCGCTGATCGTGCTTGCACAGGATTCGGAGGCAATCGGGCCCGCGATTGCGGCAGCCGTTGCCGAAGGCATTCCGGTCGTTGGTTACGACCGGCTGATCGAGAATCCCGACGCCTTCTATCTGACTTTTGACAACAAGGGCGTGGGCCGTCTGCAGGCGGAAGCCGTCTATGCGGTGCAGCCGACGGGCAACTACGTCTTCATCAAGGGCTCGAGCACCGACCCGAACGCGGACTTCCTGCATGAAGGCCAGCTCGAGGTGCTTCAGCCTGCAATCGATGCCGGCGATATCGTCGTGGTCGGCGAGGCTTACACCGACGGTTGGTTGCCCGAGAACGCTCAGCGCAACATGGAGCAGTTCCTGACCGCCAACAATAACGAGGTGGATGCAGTGGTGGCCTCCAATGACGGCACTGCGGGTGGTGTCGTGGCCGCTCTTGCCGCACAGGGCCTTGCGGGGTCGGTGCCGGTTTCGGGTCAGGATGGCGACCATGCCGCGCTGAACCGCGTTGCGCTCGGCACGCAGACGGTGTCGGTCTGGAAAGACGCGCGTGAGCTTGGAGCGAAGGCTGCCGAGATCGCGCTTGCTCTGGCCAACGGCGCGGCTCTCGATGAAATCGAGGGTTCCGTGATGTTCGACGGCGGCCCGAACGGGGTTGCCATGCACTCCTACTTCCTGGCCCCGATCCCGATCACGCGCGACAACCTCGACGTGGTTATCGATGCAGGTTGGGTGAGCAAGGACGTCGTGTGCCAGGGCGTTGCTGCCGGCACCGTGGCAGTCTGCGACTAGCCGCTGTAGTCTAGCATCAATATGGGTGTCGCGGCGCCTTGCCGTCGCGGCACCCTGTCTGATGCGAAGCAGACCCCGGTACCGCCGTTGTGCGGTACACGGGCATAGCCAAAGCGCCACAGGGGACCGGGTGCGCGAGGAGAGGCAAATGGCAGAACAGAACGCCATGACCAATACTGCAAATTCACTCATGATCGAGGGCAATCCGGTCAGAAAATTCCTTGCCGCGACCGAACTTGACACGCGGCTGCTGGGCATGATCGGCGCGCTGCTCCTGATCTGGGTGGGCTTTCATTTCATGTCGGGCGGGCTGTTCATGACGCCCCGAAATCTCTGGAATCTCTCTGTCCAGACGGCCTCGGTCGCCGTGATGGCGACGGGCATGGTGCTGGTCATCGTGACGCGCAATATCGACCTCTCCGTGGGCTCCATCCTTGGCGTTCTCGCCATGCTCATGGGCGTGATGCAGGTGGACTTTCTGCCGGATTTACTGGGCCTAGGGCATCCCGCGATATGGGCAATCACGGTTGCATTCGGTATCGCCGTGGGGACATTGATCGGTGCGCTCCAAGGCACGATCATCGCCTATTTGCGGGTGCCCGCCTTCGTTGTCACTCTTGGCGGCATGCTGGTCTGGCGCGGCGCGGCCTGGTGGGTCACTTCCGGCCGGACCGTGGCGCCGCTCGATCCGACTTTCACCCTCATGGGCGGCGGACCCGCCGGGTCCATCGGGGCAACGGCAAGCTGGCTCTGCGCGATCGCGGCCTGCCTCGGCATCGTGGCCTACCTGGCATACGCGCGGCGTCAGCGCCGCAGGTTCAATTTCCCGCAACGGCCGATCTGGGCCGAAGTGGTACTGGGCGTGCTCGGCTGCGGCGTGGCGATCGGGGCCGTGGCGGTATTCAATGCCTATCCATGGCCGGTGCGCATCGCCGCCAATTATGCGCAGGCTCAGGGAATCGAGGTGCCGGAGGGCGGGCTTTTCATCTCGCACGGCATCGCCGTTCCGGTGCTGATCGCGGTGGCGACCGGTATTATCATGACATTCCTTGCCACCCGTACGCGCTTCGGACGCTATGTATTCGCCATCGGCGGCAATCCTGAAGCGGCCGAACTCGCCGGCATCAATACGCGCTGGGTGACCGTAAAGATCTTCATGCTCATGGGCGCGCTTTGCGGCGTCGCCGCAGCCATCTCGTCGGCGCGCCTCAACGCGGCGACAAACGCCATGGGCAGTCTGGACGAACTTTACGTGATCGCTGCCGCCGTTATTGGTGGCACATCGCTCTCAGGCGGCGTGGGCACGATCGTGGGGGCAATGATTGGCGCGCTGGTCATGCAGTCGCTGCAGTCGGGCATGGTGCTCATGGGTATGGACAGCCCGCTCCAGAGCATCGTGGTAGGCATCGTCCTCGTCTTTGCGGTCTGGCTCGACACGCTCTACCGCAACCGGGCCAAATGAGGGGTTTGATCAGTATGTCTCAAAGTGCAGCAAGACCGCTCGTTGAACTCGAAGATGTTTCGATCGCCTTTGGCGGTATCAAGGCGGTGGACCGGGCGTCGATAGACCTTTATCCCGGCGAGGTCGTTGGCCTGCTCGGGCACAATGGTGCGGGCAAATCAACTCTCATCAAAATTCTTTCGGGCGCATACAAGCGTGATGCCGGCGAAATCCGCATCGATGGCGAGCCGGCCACGATCAACAATCCGCGTGACGCCAAGGCCTATGGGATCGAGACGATCTATCAGACGCTCGCGGTTGCAGACAATGTCGATGCGGCGGCCAATCTGTTCCTTGGACGCGAATTGACGACCGCGATCGGGACGCTCGACGACGTGGCGATGGAGGCCAAGGCCCGCGAGGTGATGGGGCGGCTCAATCCGAACTTTCGTCGGTTCAAGGAACCTGTGAAAGCGCTTTCGGGCGGACAGCGGCAATCGGTGGCGATTGCGCGCGCCATTCTTTTCAACGCGCGCATTCTGATCATGGACGAGCCGACGGCAGCTCTCGGGCCGCAGGAGACGGCGCAGGTGGCCGATCTCATCAAGCAGCTCAAGGCCGAGGGCATCGGCATCTTCCTCATCAGCCACGATATCCACGACGTTTTCGACCTCGCGGATCGCGTGTGCGTGATGAAGAACGGGCAGGTGGTCGGCACGGCGAAGACGTCCGACGTCACCAAGGACGAGGTGCTCGGCATGATCATCATGGGCAAATGCCCGCCGGGTGCGATCCCGGGGCCAGGCGCGATGCGCGAATAGATCATGAAGTGGCACGGGCCGGCGACAGCATGATCGACGTCCTCGTCATCGGCGCCGGTCCGGTTGGCCTTACTGCTGCCCTGGAGCTGACCCGGCGCGGACTGGCGGTGCGCATCGTTGAGCAGCGCGCCGCGCCCTCCGCCGAATCCCGTGCGCTCGGCATCAATCCGCGGACGCTGGATATCCTTGAGCCATCAGGTGTTTCCAGCCAGATCCTCGCGGAGGGAATCCGCATCAACCGGGCCCGCATTGTCTCACGCGGGCATTCACTCGGCACCATCGAGTTTGCCGCCGTTGCGCACCGCTATCCGTTCATGACGGCGCTTCCGCAGGCGCGGACCGAAGTGCTGCTGGAAGAGGCTCTTGCCGGCCTGGGCATCAAGGTCGAACGCAATGTGCGGTTCGAAGCCAATGCGGGCACCGTTGAGGAGCCGGTGGTGCGGCTCGTTCAGGACGGCGCGGGGGAAGAGGTTGCGGCGCGCTGGCTTCTGGGATGCGACGGGCCGCGCTCGAAGGTGCGGGAGAGTACCGGCATCGCATTTGAGGGCACTGCCGAAGAACACAAATGGTCGCTGATGGATGCAGAGGCCGAGTGGCCCTTTGCACCCGATGAAGCGTGGTTCATGTTCGGTACGCAGGGAAACCTCTTTGTCCTGCCGGTGACGCCGGGGGTCTGGCGCTTCGTCGTGCCGGGCGAGGACATTGCCGCCTCGATTCCGGATTGGCTGCGGGTCGGGAAGATCCACTGGCAGTCTCAATTCCGGATTACACACAAACTGGCCGCACGGTTTTCGCGCGGGAATGTCTATCTCGCCGGCGACAGTGCCCATGTCCATTCTCCCGCGGGGGCGCGCGGAATGAATGGCGGAATCGAAGACGCTGCGAGTTTTGCCTGGCTTGCCAGCCGCGGCGAACTGCACCGGTACGACGACATGCGGCGCCCGGCGGCCAAGAGGATTCTCGCACAGGTCGAACGGCAAACGCGTCAGGCACAGGCGCGGGGAGCGTCGTTCGTGGGGTTGCGGGAAGCGTTGGCGCGCCTGCTGCTACCGCTTCCGCCCGTCCAGAAATTCGCCGCCGCGTTCGTTACCGCACAGGATACCCCGCCGCCCGAGTGGCTGTGACTATCTGGACCGCATCGGTGGTTGCCCTGCTCAAAGACGGTGTGCCACATTCAAGCTCCGGACAAGTACAGGAGGACGGAGATGAAGACGCGCGCGGCGGTGGCATTTGAGGCAGGCAAGCCGTTGGAGATTCTGGAGGTCGATCTCGAGGGCCCAAAGGCTGGCGAAGTGTTGGTCGAGATCAAGGCTACCGGCATCTGCCACACCGACGAGTTCACCCTTTCCGGCGCAGACCCCGAGGGGCTGTTTCCCGCGATTCTCGGCCATGAGGGTGCGGGCGTTGTCGTCGAGGTCGGCGCCGGGGTGACGAGCGTAAAGCCGGGCGACC
>CAYSBF010000143.1:0-6432 GCA_964429025.1 uncultured Pelagibacterium sp. | reverse complement strand
AGCTGCTGTCCGTCCCTTCCGGTAGCATAACCTCCCCCAGCCCGCCGTCTCCCTCAGCGTACACTAACCGCCCATCCGTTGCCGCGCCAGCCCGCCCGACAATGGTGGTGGTGCGCACCGTCGAGCCCTTCATGTCCGTTCTGCCGAGTAGGTAGTCAGAGGTTGTGCCCAGAGCGCTGGCAAGTGCTTCCAAGGACTCGGCGCGCGGCGACTGGGTTTTCCCCCGAAGTATGTCGCGGATGAAGCTGTCACTCAAACCGAGGCGGGTGGCGAGTGGCGCGGGCTTCTCGCCCCTTTCCTGAAGAAGCTGCTCAAGCCGTTTCTGTAGGATGGTTTTTGGCTGCTGTTCCATGCCGAGAATACTGCAATTCCGGGCTAAAAGCGTCCAACGGGAAAAATCCCGAAAAAGAGCTTGCAATACTCGGGAAAATTCCCGATATTGATATGCATGACCCAGGTTATCCCTTCAGAAGAAATTCGCGCATCGATGCTCGCAAGCGTCGATCGGTACATCGCGGCGACCGGCAAGAGCGACAGCTTTGTCGGCAAGGAAGCGCTCAAGGATGACAAATTCATCGCGCGCGTTCGTGGCGGCGGGAATTTCACCATCAGAACATACCAGCGGGTTTTGGACTGGATCGCCAGCCAGATGGAGGGCGCGGCATGATCTATTTCCTTCATGCAGTGAATGGTGGGCCGATCAAGATCGGTTGCTCGGCTTCGCCAAAAGTAAGGGCGTCCGCACTCTCGTCCCTCTACCCCTATGGCGTTGAGGTGATTTGCGAGTTTGAGGGCGGTCGCGTTGCTGAAACATTCCTCCACCATTGCTTCCACTCGCTGCGCATAACCAGTGAGTGGTTCCGTTCTGATCCCGTGCTCTGGCGGTTTGCCCTTTCGATTATTGATGGCGGAAGGCCGCAATTCATCCCGGACGAGGAAGTTTGGGACGCGGATCGGGTGAAATCCGAAGCTCGGCGCATGTTTGGAACCCTTGAACGGGCGCGCGACTGTTTGGGCTACTCGCCAAATACCCCCCCGTCGCAGGTTTTCGCGATCACCAGTGTGTCGTCTTATTCTGTTCAGTCCCGGCTGATGTTTCATGCCGCGCTACGTGAGGGGGCAATCCCCGAGTATCTAGCCGATTTTTTCACCCCCTCCCCACGCAAGGAGGCGGTGTGATGAGCTGGCTGGCCCGCATTCCGCCTGCCCCTGTCGTCATGGTTTGCAGCGATGAACGCGGCCGATCTTGCCATTCCCCTTGACGGTGGCGGGACAGAGCCGCAGTTCCATGGCGGCGGCATGGTCGATGCGGACATGGAACCGGCTGCGGTCATCGAGGAATGCCTGAAATCGGCATCGGGCCTCATTGCCGAAGTTGGCGGCATCTACAAGGTTCGCGCTGGCGCCCCCGGCGTGCCGGTGATGAGCTTCACCGACGAGGACATTATCGTCACCAAGGAACAGGGCTACCGTCCCTTTGTCGGGATGGAGGACACGTACAACATCGTCAACGCGACCTATACCGAGCGCGGCGAACGATGGGCTAGAAAGGAAGCGCCGCAACTCCGCGACGGGGACATGATCGATGAGGACGATGGGCGCGAACTGCCAATCGGCATCGACTATCCCACGGTCCACTCCAATACGACCGTCCAGCGCCTGATCCAGACCGCTCTGCGCAACGCCCGCAGGTTCAGGACGCACGTTCACTACCTGCCCCCGCAGGCTTGGCTTCTTGAGCCGCTGGACGTGGTGGCATGGACTTCGGCTCGAAACGGTTACGCGGCCAAGGATTTCGACATAGAGGAAATCGAGGGCGGATCGAACTTCCTCCAGATGGTGCGCCTTCGGGAGAACGATCCGGGAGACTACGACTGGAACCCAGAAACGGACGAGCAGCCCTGGTCAGTCGCAACGCTCGAAACCATCCGGCCCGCACCGCAGCCCATGACGGGGTGGCAGGCGGTTCCGGCGACGATCCGCGATTCAGAGAACAATGCTCGCAGACCATCAATCGAGGTCAGCTATGCTAGTGGCCTCGAAGATGTCATGGCGGTGCGCGTTCAGGTCCGCTTGAAGGCGACAGAGGCCGTTGTTTTTGATGGCGAGGTGCCCTACGCGCCGCCCTATGCGGTGACCCTCAACGGCGTGTTCCTGCCCAATGAGACTTACGAGGTCCGTGGCAGATACGTGCCTTACTCCACCAGGCTTACCGAGTGGAGCGCGTGGATTGAGGTCACGACGCCGGATATCAAGTTCACCAGCCTGGATGTCGAGCTGGACGAAATCGCCAACGAAATCGGCGAGCAGGTCGCCGAACTCACAGACTGGGCTACCCACAACACCCGCGAGACGATCGAGCGCCTGCGCAGCAACGTTCTTGAGGACGCATTAGGGGCGGCGAACGCCTACACCGACCGGCAGAAGATCAGGCGAGAGGTGTTGAGCATTTCGGGCCAGAACAGGGCGGAGTGGACCGAGGCGATTGATGTTGCCACAGGCCCCGGCAGTGCCATTGTCACGCGAATTGAGGAACTGCGCGCCGAAGTCTTTGACGAGGATACGGGCCTACCTGCTACGGCATCAGCGCTCAACATACTTGCGGCAGAGGTGCACGATCCTGATACCGGGCTAGAGGCGGTGGGCAATGCGATCCTGTCGCTCGACAGCCTTGTCGGCAATAACGCATCGTCTGCCTTGTTGCGCCTTGAAAGCATGGCGGCCCCAAGCGGGTCGAGTGCTCGTGCGTCCTTGTCCGTTGGTGCAGGCGTTACCGGGGCAGTGACTAGTTCTGCGCTCTACCTTGACGCAAGAAACGATGGCACGTCCGAGGCCGTTTTGGTCGGTGGGCGCGTATCGCTCGTCGCGGGTCCGTCTGGGGCAAAGCAAAACCTGCTCGTGGTGGATGGTAGCGCTGTATGGATCGACAACGCGCGCATTCGCAACCTGACGGCGGGTAATATTCAGGCGGGTAGCTTGGACGCCTCGGTGATCGATGTCGGAGACATTTTTGCGCAGAACGCCTCGATCACCGGCACCCTTCGTGTAGCACCGGCCCCAACCGGCCCCGGCATATCCATTCAGGGGCCGCAGAACCGCATACTGATATCGGATTAGCAATGGCAAACAGGGTTCTTCTTGGCGAGCGCAACGGGGATTACGGCCTGTGGATATCCAAGCCCGGCCAGAATGTTCTAACGGCGGGGGATGGGCAGCTGCTTTTCTCGCCTGATTTTCCGATATTGCAGGTTCTCTACAGCCAGATCATTCAAACGAGCGGTTCGGGAGGGTCAGCAAACTACACGGTCAGCTGGCCAGACCCAGGATATTACGCTTTTGCCTGGTGCTTCTCCGACCAGGCGAACGCCTTTTATACGTTCAACTCGCAGTCCTCGATAACCGTTACAGCCAACAACAACGTCGCTAGCAACATCTACATCATCGTCTTCAACGTCCCGAGGCACCCCTGATGGCAAACAGATTGGTCTTGGGTGCCTTGCCCGGCGGCGGTCAAGGACTGCGAGTTTCCACGCCGGGGAATAACGTTCTCTCAACCGGGCTCCAAGGCAGAAATGTAGCATTCGACAGTCGATGGTTGGGGTCGTCCCGGATCGTGACTATGGGGTCCAGTTCCATCCCCGCATCTGGCTCGACTACGGTCAATTTTGGGGTGACGCTACCGGAGCCGCCAACCGTAATTGCAATGACGCGCAGCACTTCGACCGGTCGATATGTGGTCGCAGGATATGGCAATGTGGGCATCATATTTAGCGGGGTGTGGGACGACGCGTCCGAGGTCAACCCGAGGCTTGATTACACCCAGCAAAATGGCGTGATGAGCATCTACAACAACCGGTTCGTGATCCACGCCAACCCCGACTACTCCCTCTATAACGTCATGCACTATATCGTGCTCGGGTAGGCGGCATGGCAAACAGGGTTCTTCTTGGCGAGCGCGGCAGCGACTACGGCCTTTGGGTTTCAAAGCCGGGGCAGAACGTGCTGACGGCCCCTGACGGGCAATTGCAGTTCACCTCAAATCTTCCAGCTTTCGGAATCATGGAGCGGGGCACCTATGTCGTGGACTGGAACATTTCGGCCGGGCCATTCGACGGTGGGCACTCGCACGATGTCATGTTCGCCCAGTCCTATGGCACCCCACCCCTAGTCTGGATCGACCTCCCGGTTGGGTCTGCCACCAAGGTCATCCAATCGGGTTCTGCGGGATATACTGGCATTTCGGTGTCGAGCGATGTTCCGCTCGCAAACTGGCACATCACAACCAGCATATTGCATGATCGCCTGCGCGTGACTGGCACGTGGATGCGGCAGTCCACCGGTTATGTGATCCCAAACGTGACGCTGCGCTACAGCGTTTTCTCGTTCAATTTGTAGTCCCCCCCCCATGACCAAAACAATCTCCCCGCTCTCCGCAGCGGCCCATTACCTCGCGTCAGCCCGGTTCTGGGAAGAGCGCGCAAAGAGCCTTCAGGCTCTGGTCGATGCGCAGGATGCCGAAATTACCCGGCTACGAGCGCTGCACGAGCCGCCTGAACCTGTGACTGAAACCGAACCTGATCCAGCCGCCGAATAGGGCGGCTTTTTAATGCCGGAGTGATCATGGCAGACATTGATATTTCGCACTACGATGCTGGCACCGCGACGGTCGAAGCCAGCGGTACAACTGTCACGGGGCAGGGTACTCTTTGGGCATCGGCTATCCGCCCTGGCGACCTGTTCGGTACGCATGTGGGCCTACCGATCCGCATCGCCTCAGTGGAGAGCAATACCGCCCTGACGCTGGCCCACCCATGGCCGGGTGATGCGCAGACCGAGGACGCCTATGAAATCCAGCGCACGCCCTACGAGTTGGGCTGGCAGAAGGCGGTTGAGGACTTTGTGCTGGCGATGCGCTCCGGCAACCTCGCCGCGCTCGATGCGCTCGAAGGGACGAACAACGACCTGATCGCCTTTGCAGGCCCGGGCGGGCTCAAGACGATCCCTGCCACGGACCTACTCACCGGCATTGTCGCGCGGGTCGGCACGATGGCCGAGCGGGATGCGTATGACGACCAGCCGGAAGGCTTTTCGGTGTTTGTCGCCGATATTGGCGATGGCCGCGCCGGGCTGTTCTGGAAGGTCTCCGACGACGAGGCCGACTGGTCGGATGTTGCGTACTGGACCGGTGAGACTGGGCCACAGGGTGAACAAGGCCCCCAAGGCATTCAAGGCCCCGAGGGACCGGAAGGTCCTCAAGGCCCGAAAGGTGACAAGGGCGATAAAGGCGACAAGGGTGACACTGGCGACATCGATGGCGTGACGAGCTTCTGGCAGAGCCGGATCACCCAGGACGCCAATGGGCCACAGGCCTATGCAGGTCTTGGTGAAATCCCGAACGCTCAGTTGCCTGCTCGTCTGGGCGAAACGGCGCAGGTTGTGACGGATTGGAACGACGCAACATCGAATGGTTTCGTCCAGGCGGCACCAGGAGCCGCCAACGCCCCGCCTGCATCTATCGTCGGCAGTTCAGGCGTGGTCGGGCAGGTTTTTCGCTACAGCGGGTCATTCATCATTCAGATAGCGACTGGACTGACCGCTGCCGGTGCCGCGAATCCAGCGACGGCGCGGCGTGTCATGACGTCAGGAAGCTGGGGGCCTTGGCACCCATACGGATCGCGCAACAGCGTCGTCGCCAGTTATACAGCCGCTACTGCTCTGACCGCGACCATCCCTCTCGATAACACCCCGCCCCTCAATACAGAGGGCACGCAGATTTTGAGCGTGTCGATAAATCCCAAATTGGCGACCAGCAAGCTGCGGTGCCGGTTTATTGCATCTGGCGCTGTGCCCGCTGTTCCACGATCGATTCTCGCGGCCATTTTCCGAAACGGCGTCGCGGAAGCCATCGGAGCGACCTTGGTTACCGGCACCAGCGCCAATTTCATCGTGACCTTGGCCGTTGAGGCTGAGTACGTGCCTGGCACGACTGATCAGCAGACGATTACGGTACGGGTCGGCCCGAACGCTGACACCATGTACTTGAACGGCAATAGTGGGGGCCGCTTGCTCGGTGGCGCTATGTCGGCAACGCTGGTTGTTGAGGAAATCCCGGCATGACCTACACCATCCTTTCAGCATCTTACTCCAATCCCGATCACACCGCCGCGGTCATCCTGACCGAGGAAGCCGGGGCCGTTGCGATATCCGAAGTCGATACGCCCGAGGAATGGGCCGCGTTGCAGTTATGGGGCGAGACCAACGCAATTGCGGCCTTCGTGCCGCCGCCGTCACAGCCCTATCGCCTGTACAAGTCGGTCTTCATTGAGCGCATGACGCCCGAGGAAGCCGCGACTTTCGAGGCGCACCTAAACGCGCATGAGCTCGCCAAGCTCCGCCTCATGTATCACGCGGTCGAGTATTTCGTTTCCGATG
>CAYSBF010000142.1:0-6466 GCA_964429025.1 uncultured Pelagibacterium sp. | reverse complement strand
CTGGAAGACCTGGAACAGGCCCATCAGCATCATCAGGATTACCAGCCAGATGGCGAAGTTGCGAAAATTTCCGTTCATAAATCCTGTCCAGCAGAGGCGGGATGCGCCAGTAAAAAATGCGGGCGCGAAAGTTGATCCGAATGTAAGCCCGCCATTCGGGCGATACAAGGGCAACCGGAACGCCCGGTGGCCCTTTGCCGCAGTTTCAGCCGGTCAGGTTAACGCAACATGGCTGACCGTAACGCGGGGGTCGAATGAGCGCGTGCCGAGCGCCAGAACCCTCTCATGACCATCGGTAACGAGGGCCGCAGCGCGCAAGGCCGCTACCGGCACAACCGGCGGGCTTCCGGTAAGTTCCACAAAGCGCTGCCGCGTCATCGCCTCGGCTGGCCCGAGCACCACGTCGAAAGGCGCCTGAACGAGAAACCGCCCATCCCAGAGGGTAGCCCCACCGGCTCCGGCCTGGACCTCGGGCAATCCCCCCCGGCCCGCTTCGCGATAGACCATCACCCGCTCGGGTCCCGGCGCCACGACCGCGCCCATCAGGGTGACGGCCGCATCGGCCGTGCCGCGCGTGATCTTGTCGTAAAGCGCCTCGACCGCAGCCAATTCGCCGCGCTGCCCGCCGCTCGCGTGCCTGAGCGCCCGCCACAAGACCCGAAGCCCTGCTTCCTGGGGCATTTTGGCAAAAACGTTGGCTGGAATATGCACGACGCCGAAATCATCGATTGCCACATCCGCACGCCAGATATCGTCCGCGATCTGCGTCGCCAGCTGGTCGAGCCGCTGCATGCGTTGCGCAAACTGGGCGAGCCGCTCGGGCGTCAATCCCGCCTGCTCGAGACCGGGGCCGATGGCGCGCCATCGCGCGCGCTCGTAATTGAAGTCCCTGTTGGTCGGGTCATCCACCGGAGCGAGGCCATGCCCCAAAACGATGGCGCGCAGCTTTGCCTTGGGCACGCCCAGAAGTGGCCTTGCGACGCTAACCCCTTCAACATCGGCAACCGGCCGCATGGCGCCCAGCCCCCTGGCGCCGCTGCCATGGGCGAGCCGCATGAGGACGGTTTCGGCCTGATCGTCGAGATGGTGCGCGGTCACCAGGATACTCGCGCCGTCTTCTACCATCGCCGCCCCGATCAGCCGGTAGCGAGCCGCGCGCGCCGCGGCCGGGACACCGGACGCCGGTTTGGGGCCTTCCCATTTGAGCACGCGCGCATCAAACCCGCGCTCGACCGCGATCCGGCGCACCAATTCGGCCTCTTGGGCCGCTTCGGGCCGCAGCCCATGATCGAGGGTATAAACGATGGCGGCAGGGGCTCCCCCCTGCTCGCGCCAGGCCGCGTAAAGCACCAGCAATGCCAGAGAGTCCGGCCCGCCGGAGACGGCGAGCCCGACTTTCCGATGCCCGGCGAGCAAGGCAAACAGCGCCGCCGGGTCCAGCCCTTCCAGACGATCGCTGACGCCTGTCAGCACCCGGCCCGTGCCTGTTCGGAGGCCACCCGATCCTTGAACGACTGGGTGGCATCCGGATAGCGCCGCAGCACCTCGCTATAGGTGCGGCAGGCAGTATCGAACTCGCCCGTCCCGTGCAACGCCACCCCCAGCTTCAAGAGGATGTCCGGCGCGCGCGTCGAGGTCGGGTAGCGCTCGAACCCGGTGAGCAGCATGTCCGCCGCCTCGTCATAGGCCCCGCGCTGGATCAGCGCATCTCCCAGCCAATAGGTGGCGTCGGGCGCCTGCGGGTGATCGGGAAAGAGTGCGACGAACTGGCGGAACTGGTCCTCGGCAAAGGCGTATTCGCCCCGCACGATCGCCTCATAGCCAGCCTGATATTGCGCATTGGCGTCGCCATCATTGAGTGGCACCGCATTGGCGTCAAAGCTCAGATCGAGCGGTTGCGAGGGCGGTGTAGTCCCCAGCGGCCCCTCGGGCGGGCCGAGCACGACGCCGTCCTGCACAGGGACTTCGCTGGCATAGAGCCCTTCGCCTTCGGGCGCTTCTCCGCCCATCAGGTCCTCATCGCCTTCGAGCACGCTGCCGTCGATCTCGACAGGCACATTGGAGAGATCGGAAGGAAGTTGACCTGGATCCTGCGGTAACCCATCGGCAGGCATATCGCCACCGGAGCGGGTTACCGCATCAGTTTCCCCCAGGCCACCGCCCTCCAGCTGCTGGAAGCGGAATTCATTGTCTTCCTGCATGCGCTCGATCAGCGTCTGCATCTGGGTGATCTGGAACTGCAAACCCTCGATCTGGCCGGAATAGACCCGCATCTGCTCTTCGAGCTGGTCCAGACGCACCTGCATGGCAGCAAGGTCATTGCCCTGCCCCTGACCCGAGACGGTCATCGCAACCGTCAACAGCCCGGCCACGCAGGCAACGGCAACACCCTGCCGCCCCCACATCGCCAGACGTGAAACCACATTCGCCACGGATATCTTCTCCTCTTCGGGCGCCCGCCACAAAGCGCAGGGCGCGACAAAACAGGGCAATGCCGCCCCTATAGACCAAGGGCGGCAAGTAAATCACCTTTTTGGCAAAAAAGAAGCGCCGGAACCAGATTACGCGGTCCCGGCGCCATGCCTCCAGTACGGAGCGTTCTTGACGGGCTAGTTTGTCAGCACTGTGACCGCCCGGCGGTTCTGGCTCCAGCACGAAATATCGTTGCAGATCGCGACGGGGCGCTCCTTGCCATAGGAAACCGAGGAGAGCCGGTTGGCGGGGATGCCGCGCGAGACGAGATAGTTGACGACGGCCGTGGCGCGGCGGGCGCCGAGCGCAATATTGTATTCGCGTGTGCCGCGCTCATCCGCATGGCCTTCGATCACGATCCTGTATTGCGGATATTGCTGCAGCCACTGGGCCTGCTTGTCGAGCGTCGACTGTGCGTCGGCGGTCAGAACCGAGGAATCGGTTTCAAAGAACACGCGATCGCCAACCGAGACCAGGAACTCCTGCTGGCTGCCCGGAGGGCCGCCGCCTTCGCCCGGGCCCAGATTGCCAACGCCGGTGGACGGTGTACGCGCGCAGGCGGCGACAACAACCAGCAGCGCCACCATAAGAATGCCTTTGCCAAGGCGGTAAAGGGGCATGGTCGAACCCATAGCGAGATAGCTCCAGATCGGAAAAATTGTAGTTACCGCTTTTACACCCCGTTATCTTAATCGCGGGTGTGCTGGTGTGGTTAATTCGGACTTAATCAGGCGCAAATGCGGCGCTGGACGGAAAGAACCGGCGTCCCGATGCGGGACGTTTCCGACTGTTGCATTTGTGCAAGCAGAGATGATGCGCTCTCGCTCTCCCGAGAGTTACCACTGGCGACTGCGCGTGTGGCTTCACCCCTCCCCAGTCCTCCCCATCAAGGGGAGGGTGCGTCCTTTGCTCGGCAGTCCCCATACGCACGGAACCAGCACCTCCCCCCTTGTGGGGGAGGGTTGGGAGGGGGGTCGGCGTAAGCCGAACCTTTCTTCCCTACGTGAGCAACGGCGACCAGGCCGGGTCGGAGGCAAAGCCTTCGGTGGGCACGCGGCGCTCATTGCGGCCCCAGATATCGATCGAATAGAGCGCCGGGCCGTCATTGCCGCCCGGATCGCGGAAGAACATCAGCACGCGACCGTTCGGCGCCCATGTGGGGCCTTCGGCGTGATAGGACGTCGCAAGAATCCGCTCGCCCCCGCCATCGGGGCGCATGACCCCGATAGAGAACTGCCCGCCGGACTGGCGGGTGAACGCGATGAGGTCGCCCTTGGGAGACCAGACCGGCGTCGAATAGGCACCATCGCCATAGGAGATGCGCTCGGCGCCCCCGCCATTGGCAGCCATGACGTAAATCTGCGGCCGCCCGCCCCGGTCGGATTCGAAGACGATCCGCTGCCCGTCCGGCGAATAGGAGGGCGAGGTGTCGATGGCCGAGCCATTGGTGAGCGCGAAAGGCTGACCTGCGCCCAGATCGAGCGCATAAAGATTGGTCGTAGCCCCCTGCGTCACCGAGAAAACCAGCCGGCGCCCGTCGGGCGAAAAGCGCGGCGCAAAGCTCATCTGGCCGAACTGGCCGATGGACTGATGCTGGCCTGTCGCAAGGTTCAGAAGGAAGATGCCCGAAGTATTGGGCCCGTCAAACGCCATATAGGCGATGTTGTTTCCATCCGGCGAGAGCCGCGGCGTGATGGCCGCCAGCCTGCCATCGGTGAGATAGCGCGTGTTGAACCCGTCCTGGTCCATGATGGCAAGACGCTTTACACGGTTCGCCTTGGGGCCGCTTTCGGCGACATAGACGACGCGGGTGTCGAAATATCCCGTCTCGCCGGTCAACCCGGTATAGATCGCATCCGAGGCCATGTGCGCGATGCGCCGCCAGGAATTGGCGTCGGTACCATAGGCCTTGCCGGTAACCTGCGCGCCCGCAGTCGTATCCCAGAGCCGAAGGCTCGACTGGATCTGCGCGCCGGCGCGGTTGGCCTCGCCCATGACCACGGCGTCCGCGCCGGTGCCGCGCCAGGAGTTGAACTCCGGCGTGACGTTGGGGTTGCCGACGCGCTGGGGATAGCCCGCCGGATCGATCACGCGGAAAAGCCCCGAATTGGTGAGATTGTTACGCACGATCTGCGCCACCTCGGCGCCGAAAGCGGCATCGGCCGAAGCGAAATCGGGAATGGCGATCGGAAGCGGCGTGAAATTGCCCCCCGTTACGGTGATGCGCAATTGCGCCAGAACCGGGCTGGCGGCAAGCATGGCCGCGCCGGAAAGTCCGAGCTTGAGAGCCGACCTGCGGGTCAGAAGCGTCATTTCTCATTCATCTCCATGTTTCGCCGCGCGCCCTGAGGGATTGGCGGCGTGCCTTCCATCCGGATCCAATCCCGGAGAGGCTGAATTCGTTTCGCTGCCCTACACGCCAATCATGTCGGAAAATCGATTGGCGGCGCGGTTTATCGCAAGCGATGCAATTCTGCCACTCCTCATGGGCACCTCTCAAAGGTCGCGCGGGTCAAAGGTCACATCCACCTGCCGCCATTCCTCATATTTGTCCGGCGGCAGCATGGTGTAGGGACCGCATTGCTGAACGGCGCGCTGTGCGGCGAGCGCGGTCGAGCGCACCAGATCGTCGGTGATCGCGGTCAGGATCTGCGGCTGCCCGTTGACCGATCCGTTGGGGTTGAGCGAAACCAGCAGACGCACCGTCAGCCCATCCGTGCTCATCGCCGCCATTGGCGGGTTCCAGCACCGGCGCATCGCCGCTGCCAGCGCGTCCTGCTCCGATTGAGTCAACCGCGAGGCCTGGCCCGTGGGCCGCCCAAGCGCCTGCTCGCCACCCTGGCCGGTCGTTGCACCGCGCGATTGTTCATTGTTGATGATGTCCTCGATCCGGTCCGCGCGCTCCTGATCGGTCCGCGAAGCCGTCTGGGTTGGCTGCTGCGGAGTGGGCGGCTGCGGCCGGGGCTGCTGCTGTTGTTGTTGTTGTTCCTGCTGGCGCCGGGCAAACTCGGCGCGCAACTGCTCGACCGATGCCGTCACCCGCGGCGGTGATGGCGGCACGATCTGCGGCTCGGGTTCAGGTTCCGGTTCGGCCACAACGACAGGCGGCGCTTCCACGGGTTCAGGCTGCGGCGCCGGTTCGGGCGCGGGTTCAGGGGCAGGCGCGGGTTCGGGTTCTGGCGCGGGTTCGGGTTCGGGTTCAGGCTCGGGCCGTGGAGCGGGCGTGGGTGGCGTCGGCGGCGCGGGCTGTGGTTCAGGCTCCTCAACCGCCTCCGGCTCGGGCGCCGTCTGAACCGTGGGGGCCGGTGTTTCAATTTCGGTGATCTCGGGCGTGGGTTGGTCGGTTTCGGTATTGCCCGTCCGCTGCGCCAGTTCCGCCGGTTCCTCGGAGTCCACCGCCGAGGGCGCTTCGGTCTCGACCACCTCGCTGTCGAGCGTGCCCACGCGGATCGAGGAGAACTCCTCGATCGGAATGAGATCGATGGCGATCGAATCCACCATATTGGGCTCAAGCTGGCGCGCGCCCGTGAGGTTGATCAACCCCAGAGCAATCAGCGCCGCGTGGCCGAGCACCGATACGGTGGTCCCGAGTTTCATCGCGCTATTGTCCTGCCGGGAGCGCGGAGGCCTGTTCCGTAATCAATCCGATCCGCGAATAGCCCGCGCCCGAAAGCGCGCCCATGACCTGCATCACCGCGCCGTAATTGGCGGTGGCGTCGCCGCGCACGTAAATCCGGTCTTCGGTGCTTTCGGCGCGTTCGGCGACGGCGGCGACAAGACCATCGAGTGCGATGGTTTCGTCGTCGATGAAGACCGCGCCGTCGGGCGTGACCGAAACCGTGATCGGGGTGCGCGGGGTCTCCATCTCGCGCGCCTGGGTCTGGGGCAGGTCGATCGCGACACCCACCGTCATCATGGGCGCTGCGACCATGAAAACGATCAGCAGCACCAGCACCACGTCGACGAAAGGCGTGACGTTGATCTCGCTCATCAG
>CAYSBF010000141.1:0-6541 GCA_964429025.1 uncultured Pelagibacterium sp. | reverse complement strand
TGGCGTAGCGCTTGAGCTCACCTTCGATGGCTTCCACATCGACCAGACGTGGATCAAATCCGTCCTGGAGATACCATTCACGCATTTCGGCATGTTCTTCATGGGTGGGTTCGTTGATCGCTGCGAGGAAGAGTTCGTAGCCCGGAGGGCCGCCAAAGTCTTCGGGCGGAGTGCGCCCCTCAGCCAGGATCAATTCAGGATATAGGGCGCCAGGCTCAGTTTCGGAGATATGGTTGATCCGAATGGTGTGTTCCCAACCGTCGCCGAAGTCGTAGAGGTAGGTGATGGCACGGGCATCGGTTTCCTGAAGGACCCGGAGCAGTGTTGTCTTTGAGGCGTCGCGAAGATCAGTGTCAAAGTCATGATCGGGAACGACCCATCCGATATCCTGATAGCGGAACTCGTAAAGGTGGCTATCGGTCCAGCCAAAGGCGATCTGCAAGACAATGTGGAGCCGATCCATGCGCAGGTTGATTGGCACGATCAGTTTGCGCCTGACCTGCGGCTCGACGTCCTCGAGAATCACAGTGATGGTGGCAACGAAGTGGGCTGCTGGGCTCATGCCACGAGCTTAACGGCATCTCCGTCGGCTTTCCAGTTCCAGGGGAGCAGTTCTCCGAGTCGGTTCTGCGGCATGTCGACGATGCGGGTGAGCACGTCAGCGAGCCAGGCCTGGGGATCGATATCGTTGAGCTTGGCTGAGACGATGAGGGTGTACATGAACGCCGTCCGGCGGGCACCGCGGTCCGAACCGGCGAACAGCCACGCTTTTCTGCCAAGGGCCATCGCCCGTTCATTCTGCCCATGTCGGGGAAGAGCGGGGTGTGCGATCGCCTCAAACCGGCAGGGACTGAATGGGCTGCCCGGTGACGCTTCGAGCCGACACGCCGCGCTTCGCCACGAGGTCGACCGCACGGGAGAAAAATAGCAGAAACCGCCAGAAAAGTCTTTTCGATCTCATCCGTGCCAGGGATGTGTCTCCATCAGATCCTGAACGGCTCCAAATGCAGGCGACGCGGGCCCGATGACAAATGCCAAACTGCTACCAGTTGCACGCCGCTCGCGTAGACGGGCCGTATACATGGCCTCCTCTGTGCGTAAGCACTTGGCCAAAGGTATTTTATTGGTATTATAGTCCGTCACTCCTTGGAGCGGCAGGCAGGGCAGGTGTCCGAGAAGATGCCGGTGCCTCGCGCGTTTCACCAGCAAGGGACCGGTATGACGGACAGCGGAGAGCCCACTCACATGGCGCGCGAGATCGCGGAGGTTCCGCAGGCGACGCGGCGGCTGCTGACCGAGGGGCGCCCGGCCATTTCGGCTGCGGCCGCCGCGCTCAAGGCCGCCAGTCCCGACGTAGTGGTAACGATCGCCCGCGGCTCGTCCGACCACGCCACGACCTATTTCAAATATTGCTGCGAGTTGATGCTTCGCCTTCCGGTCGCCTCGGTCGGCCCGTCCATTGCCTCGATCTACGGCGTCGATCTCAAGCTCGGCAGGGCAGGGGCAGTCGCCATATCGCAGTCAGGCAGGAGCCCCGATATCGTCGCCATGCTCGAAAGCGCGAAAGCGTCGGGCGCGGTGAGCCTCACGATTACCAACACCACGGGCTCACCGCTGGCGCGGGCCGCCGATCATGTTATCGACATCATGGCGGGCACCGAGCGCTCCGTCGCCGCCACCAAGACATTTGTTACCTCGGCTGTTGCGGGTCTGGCGATCATTGCCGACTGGACTGGCGACAGTGCGTTGCTCGATGCGCTCGAGCGGCTGCCCGATGATCTGCAATCGGCGCTCGGCTGCGATTGGTCGCCGCTGGTCGAGGCGATTGACGGCCACAACTCGCTCTTTGTCCTTGGCCGCGGGCCAGGCGCGGCAATCGCAAGCGAGGCGGCGCTCAAGTTCAAGGAGACCTCTGGCCTCCATGCGGAAGCCTATTCGACAGCCGAGGTGCTGCATGGTCCTTCAGCCATCGTCAGGGACGGATTTCCCGTATTGGCGCTCTGTCCCCAGGACAAGGCGCGGAATTCCATCCTCCAAACCTGTGAGCGGCTCGCAGCGCAGGGCGGGTCGGTCTATGTCACCGATCCAGAACCGGGTTCGGCGGCGAGCCTTCCGGCTGCCCGCACCGGCCATCCGCTGACCGACCCGATCGCGCTTGCCGTCAGCTTTTACGGGTTCATCGAGGCCCTTGCCCGCCGTCGGGGCTACAATCCCGACACCCCGCCCCATCTGCGCAAAGAGACGTCGACCCTGTGAGCACGCGCTACGCCATATCGGGCGCCGCCATCTTCGACGGCCAGACCTGGCATCAGGGCCGCTCGGTGCTGGTCGACGCCGGGACGGTGGCAGCGCTCCTTCCTGCCGACGATCTACCGGCGGACATCGAGACTTTTGACCTCGACGGCGGCATGCTGGTGCCCGGTTTTGTCGATTTGCAGGTCAATGGCGGCGGTGGGGTGCTGTTCAACGAAGCGCCCGATGCGGGCGCCATCGCCCGCATCTGCCAGGCCCATTTTGCCTTCGGCACGACTGCGCTTTTGCCAACGCTCATCACCGACACGAGGGAAGTGACCCGCGCCGCCTTGGACGCGGGAGTGGCTGCACACCGCCAGGGCATCCCGGGCTTTGCCGGGCTCCACATCGAGGGTCCGCATCTGTCGATCGCGCGCAAGGGCGCGCACGACGCGGCCCTCATCCGGCCCATGCGGGCCGATGATATCGAACTGCTGATTGCCGCGAAAAAGGCGCTGCCGACGCTCCTGACGACGGTCGCGGTGGAATCGGTGACGCGCGAACAGATTGCGGCCCTGGCCGAGGCCGGCATTATCGTGAGCCTTGGGCACACCGACACCGGCTGCGCCGGCGCCCGCGCCGCATTCGAGGCTGGCGCGAGCATGGTGACCCATCTCTTCAATGCCATGAGCCAGCTCGGCAACCGCGAACCCGGCCTTGTCGGCGCGGCACTGACATCGGGAGTATGGGCCGGACTGATCGCCGACGGACACCACGTCGACCCCGCCACGATCGCCATTGCGCTGCGCGCGAAAGCCGGGCCCGGCCGCGTCTTTCTTGTGACCGATGCCATGTCGACCATCGGCACCGACATCACCCGATTCACGCTCAATGGGCGGGAAATCGTGCGCAAGGGTGGTGCGTTGCGCCTCGCGGACGGCACGCTCGCCGGAGCCGACCTTACCATGATAGACGCGGTCCGCTACATGCACCGCACCATCGGACTGCCGCTCGACGAGGTGCTGAGAATGGCATCTCTCTTTCCGGCCCGGGCCGTCATACGCTCGGACCGTCTCGGCCATCTAAGACCGGGAGCCGCCGCTTCCATGGTCCATCTCACCGATGACCTCACCATCACCGGCGTCTGGGTCGAGGGGCGGCGCGTCGTCGGCTGAGACGGAACTCGGGAACTCGCGTGCGAAGGGGCCGTTGTCCCTAAAGAGCACGCAACAGGAGTTTTCCGATGAGCAAGGACAAGGACGACAAGGCACGCCTTGAACGTAACGACACCGGCGGACATCTGGGCGGCACCAAGTTCGGGCAGTCGCCGGGAACTGCCGGACCCAACCCCGCCCGTCCCGACAGCGACCGGGAAGGGCAGCGCCCCACAGGTGCCGCGGTCGATGACGAAGATCCCGATCAGAGCCCGATGGACGACCGCCACTCCGGCGGGGAGAAGCGCGATGGGCAATGATCCGAAACCCGACGCCGGACGGCCCGGGACGGAAGGCGAAGACCGTCGGACACGGGAAGAAAATGCCGGCTTTCTAGTCGATGAATTCGGCATCAACGCGCCCGAGGCAGCCGATCTTGTCGCCAACGATGCCGGTGACGCCGAGGCCATAACCGAACACGAATTCGAGCGCGAACGCGAAAAGGATCCGCTCGAAGATGTCCCTGCGCCTGAAGACCCCGATCAGGGGCCGGTCGAGCGCGTGGGCCACCACATGCAAAAGGAAGTCCGGCACCGCGAAACCGAGGACCCCTCCTGACGCTGTGGCAGCATGCTATTTCGCCAGCGTCAGCACATCTTGCGAAGCAATGAGCGCGCAGAGCCGGCTGGCCGACTCCTCCAGCTGCCCGGTATTGTCCATGACGCAGTCAAAGCCCTCGGGCGGCGAGAAATCCATGCGGTTGATCCGCATCTCGATTTCCTCGCGCGTCTCCCGCCCTCGCGCGACCAGGCGCTGTCGCATTGTCTCCTGGTCGATCGCGATAGCGACGGCCACGACGTTGCTGTAACGCGACCGCGCCAGTGGGATCACCGAGCGTGAAAGATTGACGACGACGACACGCCCGGCCGCGATGTCTTCGTCGATCGAGGCCGGAATACCGTAGCGCAATCCGTGCGCGTCCCAATCCAGCGCAAAGGCCCCATTGCCGCGCAGATGGGCGAAGGCCTCGGACGAGACAGGCAAATGATCCTCATTGTCGTCCCCGGCAGCGCGGGTGATGGCGCGGCGTGGAAAGACGATGGCCGGATTCCCTGAAAAATACGCTCTTGCGCGGCGCAGCAGCGTGTCCTTGCCGGACCCGCTCGGCCCGACAACCGCAACCAGCGCCCCCGGACCGAGCTTTTGCACGCTCATGCCACGCGCTGGCCCTGCCGCCAGACCGAACGGACCTGCGGCACGTCATCGAATTTGCGGATGCGCACGACATCGGCCCGCTGTCCATCGGCAATCCGGCCACGATCGGCGAAACCCACGGCATCGGCAGGATTTGCCGTGACCTTGGCCACTGCCTGCGGTAGCGAAATACCATTATCGGCATCGGCAAGCGCAAAGACCGCCTGCAGCATCGAGAACGGCACATAATCGGACGAGATCACGTCCAGAATGCCCAACGCGGCGAGCTCGGACGCCGCGATGTTGCCCGAATGCGATCCGCCCCGGACGATGTTCGGCCCGCCCATCAGCACCTTGAGGCCGGCATCATGCGAGGCCCGCGCCGCTTCGATCGTCGTGGGGAACTCGGCGACCTTGACCCCCTGTTCGACGGCCTCGGCGACGTGATCGAGTGTCGCATCGTCATGGCTGGCCAACGCCACGCCATTGGCGTTGCAATAGTCGGAGATCAGCTTGCGGTGGCGTGCCGAATTCCTCTGGGAGTTCTCGATCCGGTGCGCGCAGAATTTCTCGAACTGCTCGTCGGTCAGCCCGCGCTTGGTTTTGTAGTAGAGCGTATATTGCTCCATCGTCTGAAACTGGCGTTGCCCGGGCGCGTGATCCATGAGCGAAGCGAGCTTCACGCGGCTGTCGCCCTCGAATTCGGAAAAGCTGTCCATCACATCGTCGGCGGAAACCTCGCAGCGCAGATGTATGAAGTGCTCGGAGCGCAGCCGGCCCTGATCCTCGGCGGCATGGATGGCATCGGCGAGGAACCGCATTTCGCCCACCTTGAACCCGTCATCCTCGTCGCTGCCCATGCGCAGGCAGTCGAAGACGGTCGTGATCCCCGAGGTCGCGATCTGCGCGTCATGGGCATGGATGGCCGACATCACGTGCCAGCGCACGCCGGGGCGCGGAGAATAATGGTTCTCGAGATGATCGGTGTGGAGTTCGATCAGGCCGGGGATAAGGTAATCGCCTTCCATGTCCTCGCCGGTGCGCGAGGAGCCGGTCTCAATGGCCGCAATCGCGCCATCGCGGAGGACGAGCGTGCCCGAAACCACCTCGTCGGGCAGCACGATATGGGCATTGGTGAGTATGGTTTCATTGGCCATTTTCAAGCCGACTTTCTTTCTTCTTGCGGCGCCAGCGCGGCGTGGCGCAGAACCTCGAATGGACCGCCCGGCTCGCGCTCGGCAAAGATCGCAAGCCCGTCGACCGGGAACGGACGGGGCAGGACCGGCGCGAACAACCGCTGCAACTCCGCTTCGATCGCCGCGCGATCTTCGAGCGGAATGCGGTGGGTGAGTGTCATATGGAAGCGGAAGCAGTCAAAGACGTAAGGGTAGCCCCAGTCGTGAAGATTGGCGACCTCTGCCGGACTCAGATGATCGGGGTTCCGGCGGGCGATCTCCGCTTCGGTCAGGGGCGCACGGAACTTCTCGAATGCGGTGACCACCTTATCGGCGAACCTGTTGAGCGCGCTGCTCGGCTCGCGCGGCACGATGGCAAAGAACCCGCTGAGATTGCTCACCACCATTTCCGGAACGGTAAAGCCGCTTGTGGACCCAGTGAAATGGTCGAATGCGGCGACGAGGTCGTCCTCGCTTTGTCCCGCCGCCAGCCGGAACGGCGCCTTGAGCGTGGCATGAAAACCATAGCGGCGCGGATCGGCAGTGATCGCGGCAATCGTCTCTGCCGGCAGCGCCTGCGACTGGGTGTGCTCCAGTGTGTTGCCTGTAAACGCGTCACGGCCAAGCCAGGCCGCCGCTTCCCGCGTCAGCGGGTCGGATGGGGCGGGCGTGAAATAGATCGCGTAACGCATGGCAGGCTCCATCCGTGAGAGGCTCGAATGAGGAAACCGCCACTAGGCGATTTGTGTGACAGAACATTGACTTTGGCGACGGATGCCCCGGCAG
>CAYSBF010000140.1:0-6580 GCA_964429025.1 uncultured Pelagibacterium sp. | reverse complement strand
CCATCAGCGGGTGCACGTTGGCAACGATGTCCGCCTCACCCGCCATGAGCATGGCGAGACGCGTGTTGTCGTCCGGGACCACCTCCAGGGTGACGCGGTCGACTTTCGGTGCGCCGCCCCAATAGTTCCCGTTGGCCTCGATGACGATGTTCTGCTGAACTTCGCGCGAGATGAATTTGAAGGGGCCAGTTCCGATGGGTGCCTTGAGGAAGCCGTCATTACCGACTTCTTCGATATAGTCCTTAGGGACGATAGGGAAGAAGGGCTTGAGGTCCTTGTCGAACGTTGGCGTGCGCGTGTTGAGTGTAATCCGGACGGAATAGTCGCCGGTCGCCTCGACGGACGCGATCTTGCCCACGGCCCAGCTCACATAGTTGAACTTGAGCTCGGGATCCATGGCGCGCTGCCAGCTGAACACAACGTCTTCGGCCGTGAAGGGCTCGCCATTGTGGAAGGTCACGCCTTCACGCAGTGTGAAATCATAGACAAGACCATCCTCGCTCACGGTGTAGTCGGTGGCGAGCTCGGGTGCAAGGCGACCGTTCACGTCGCGGCCCAGCAGGCTCTCGAACACATTTGCTAGAACGTTCCAGTCGCCGCCGCTGCTGACGCGGTGCGGGTCGGTCGTCATGATGTCACTGACGATGGCAAAGACCGCATCGCCATAATCGTCAGCAACAGCGGCGCCAACAATTGCCGCTTCGGAAAGCAGCCCGAGAATGATGGCGGCAGAGACCGACCTCAGCCTGCCCAGTGTTCTGGTCTTCAACGAACTCATTGGGGTTTCCTCCTCTTGAATACCGGCTTTGGCCGGATTGCTTTGGTCACACGCTTGGCGCGCGTCCCGCTACAGCGAGACGTCCGCAAGCTCCTCTGCGCGGTGACAGGCGGCGCGATGGTCGCCCTCATAGGTCTTGAACTCGGGATCAACTTCTCCGCAGATCGCGATTGCGAAGGGACAGCGGGCTTTGAAGCGGCAGCCGACATGCTTGTCGGTGGGGCTGGGAATTTCGCCCCTTACAAGCCCGCCGTCTCCCTTTCGCCCCGTCTCGTTGGCATGGGCAAGCTCGAGCATGCCTTTGGTGTATGGGTGAAGCGGGCGGCGGAACAGCGCGTGCTTGGGTGCCATTTCGACAATGCGCCCGAGATACATGACGCCCACCATATCGGCCATGAACTCGACGATTGCGAGATCGTGCGCGATGAAGAGATATGTCAGGCCCTTGCTGTCCTGCAGGTCGCGCAAAAGGTTTAGCACCTGCGCACGGACGGAGACGTCGAGGGCAGAGACGGGCTCATCGAGCACGATGAAACGCGGGTTAACACTCAGCGCACGCGCGATGGAAATGCGCTGGCGCTGGCCGCCGCTGAACTCGTGGGGGAACAGGCGCGACGAGCCGGGTGCGATGCCGACTTCGGCGAGCTTCTGCTCCACCAGCTCGCGGCGTTGCGCCTTGTTCATGCCGCCCAGTGCCCGCTGGGGTTCGTCCACAAAGGCTTCGATCCGCTGGCGTGGGTTCATCGAAGCATAAGGGTCCTGCAGCACCACCTGGATCTGGTGACGCAGAATCGTGTCCTGATCGGGCGTGACGTTCGAGAGGTCGAGGTCGTCAAAAGTCACGCGCCCCTGCGTCGGAGCTTCGAGCCGCAGCAGCATCTTGCCGATAGTGCTCTTGCCGCATCCAGATTCGCCGACCAGACCAAAGGTCTGGCCGGGCTGGATCGAGATTGAAACATCGTCGATTGCCGTGACCGTGACCGGCGGGGCGAAAGGGGACTGCTGCGGTTGGCGGTATTGCTTGACGATGTTGTCGAGCCTGACGAGGGTCTGGGTCATGAGAGAACGGCCTCCGCCGTGTGGAGATGGCAGAGCACCTCCCGTCGCGGCACGGGCGAGGCGTGCGCAGGCATTTGACTGCTGCAGATATCCATCGCGTAGGCACAACGGCTGACAAAGGGGCATCCCGAGGGAGGCTTGGTGAGATCGGGCAGCTTGCCCTCGATTGTGGGCAGGCGATCCCGGGTCTCGTTCAGGCGGGGCAGCGTTGCGATCAGTGCCTGGGTGTAGGGGTGCTTGGGCGACTCAAAGAGTTCCTCCACGCTTGCCTGTTCAACCACATGCCCGGCGTACATGACGATCACGCGGTCACACAGACGACGAACGACGCCCAAATCGTGGGTAACCAGGATGATCGCGCAGCCGGTCACATCTCGGATTTCGCGGAAGAGGGCTAGTATCTGGTCCTGCACCGTGACGTCGAGCGCGGTCGTCGGTTCGTCTGCCAGCAGAAGGGAAGGCGTTGCCGCAGTTGCCATTGCCGTCACGACGCGCTGACGCATGCCCCCCGACATCTGGTGCGGGTAGTTGTGGATGCGACGATCAGGCGCCGGGATCTGGACGCGCCGAAGCAGATCGACCGCCTTGCTCTCGCGCTCCTTGCGTGGCGTCTGGGTAACGTGCTCAAGAAGCTCGACGAGCTGGTCGCCCACGGTAAAGACCGGGTCGAGCGACATCATGGGGTTCTGAAGAACCATGGTGAGTTCTCGGCCACGGACCTCGCGCATTTCGCGCTCGGACTTCTGCATCAGGTCATCGCCATGGAGACGGACGGCACCGTGAGCGCGCGCATTTTGGGGCAGGGAACGCGCGATCGAGAAGCAGAGCGTGGACTTTCCGCAACCGGATTCGCCCACAATCCCGACGATCTCTCCCTTTTCCACAGAGAGGTTGACGCCGGACAGTGCGCGGACCTTGCCTCGCCGGGACATGATCTCGACGCTCAGATTCTCGACCTCGAGCAATTTGTTCTTTGAAAGCAATGTAGTCATCCCAGCCGCGGATCGAGCCGGTCACGCAACCAGTCGCCCAGCATATTGAAACTCAAAACGGTAAGGAGCAGGGCCAGGCCCGGCATCACGGTCAGCCACCAGGCGAATGTGATGAACTGCTTGCCATCGGCAAGAAGCAGACCCCAGGAAACGGAAGGCGGCTGCACGCCAAGGCCCAGGAAGGAGAGGCCGGACTCGAGCAGCACGACGCGCCCGAAGTCGAGCGTCGCCATCACGATCACGCCATTGAGGACGTTGGGGAGGATGTGCTCTATCGCTACGCGCCATGGCGGAACGCCAGCAACCTTGGCAAGAGCCACATAATCGGACTCGCGCACGCGAAGCGCCTCGGCGCGCACGATGCGCGTGAACGCCGGCCAGGTGGTCAACGCCATCACGATGATGATGTTGGTGGTTGAAACGCCGAGTGCTGCAACAAACGCCATCGCCACCAAAAAGAAGGGCAGCGCAAGAAAGGCATCAACGACGCGCATGATCAGGGCGCCCAGAAAGCCCCGCGAATAGCCCGCGATAACCCCCAGAGCGACGCCGATGGCACCAGCTCCGGCCACGGAAATGGCCGCGAGGATAAGCGAAAGCTGCGAGCCGTGCAGCATCCGGGTGAGAATGTCTCGCCCCAATTGATCTGTGCCCAGAAGGTGAGCCATCGAGCCGCCTTCCTGCCAGAAGGGCGGTTTCAGCACCGCCGAGAAGTCTGTCTGGTCGAGCGAGTACGGCGCGATCCAAGGGCCAAATATGCCGCAGAAGACAAAAACCACGGCAAGAAGCACTGGCACGACAGGGGGATTGGATTTCGGCCATATCCGGCGATACAGGCTCGTTCGCCCTTCTTCGGTAACGGCGCCTGCCACGATATTGGTCATCAAGCCTGCCCTATAGTTAACACGATAACAAACCTGGGAGGCTTGGCGCGATAATGCGCTCGCTCGGCAGCCGTCCTCCTCCCGATGTTATTTAACGTGTTTATCATTTTGTAATTTTGACGGCAAGGGTAATACCATCGTCGGACGCGGCAAGGCATAACCAGTAGTGTCAAAGGAAGAAACAGCCGGATTCGCAAGCACTTATGGCAGGCCCTGTCGAGCGCTCCGCTAAGGACGGACTGCGGCGGCGCCCATCTTGACAGTCACCGAAATTCTGACACATGTTATTTAACACGTTAAGCGAAGCATGTTTGTCTATTCGGTTTGGGAGGAAACTATGAGTGTGAGCACATGTGAGGCGCGCCGAAGAGGCGGTTTGCTTGCCACCAGTTTGTCCATCATTATGGCGCTGCCGGCAGTCGGAGGGATGACGATCTCTGCCGCACTTGCCGAATCGGTCACTGTCGCAATCAGCACCGACATCTCGACGACTGACCCGCATCGCATCGGTTCATCGACTGACCAGGTCTTCGTTGCGAACGTCTTTGAAAGCCTTACCGGTCGCGGGCCCAACGGCGATACCGTTCCGGTCCTTGCGACGTCGTATGCTATGAGTCCGGACGGGCTCACCTATGACTTCCAGCTGCGGCAGGGCGTCACCTTCCATAATGGCGAGGCCTTCACGGCCGAAGACGTTGTCTATAGCTGGAAGCGCGCTGCTGACCCAGAAACGCGCAACCGCTTTGCGCCGTTCCTCGTCAACCGCATCCAGGACATCGTCGTCCATGACGACTACAACATCTCGATCAAGCTGAAGTCGCTCAGCCCCACGCTGCTCGCCGATATGAGCACCTTCTTCCCGATTGTCCCCAAGGACTATGCGGAAGAGGTAGGCTTGGACGGATTCGTCACCGCGCCCGTTGGTACCGGCCCCTTCACCTTCGTTTCGCGCGAAGTGCAGAACAGCTTTCGGCTCGCCGCCAATGACAGCTACTGGGGTATCTCTCCGAAAGTCGAGGAAGTGGACGTCCGCATCGTCCCAGATGATAGCGCCCGTCTCGCGATGCTCATGGCCGGCGAAGCCGATATCTCGCAGAACGTGCCGCCCTTCCTGATGGGGCAGATTGACTCGATGCCGGATCTCGAAACGCTCGTCCTGCCGGTCATCCAGCAGCACTTCTTCCTCTTCAACCCCGAGACGGAAGTCTGGGACCAGAAGGTGCGCGATGGTCTGATCGCTGCGGTCGACGTCAACTCCATTTCGCAGTCCCTGTTCATGGGTACGGCCGAGCCGCTTCCCGGTTTCTGCCTGCCGGGCCGCGAGCTGGCGTGCCTCGGGACCATCAAGCAAGCCGAGTACAACCCGGAACGCGCCAAGGAGCTGCTTGAAGATGCTGGCTGGGACTTCGACCGTCCGGTGAGGCTGCTGGGTCTCGCTCCTGGCGGTGCGCCCTTCGCCAAGGAACTGGTGGAGGCCACGGCCTCCTACTTCAACGCCATCGGCGTCAAGACGGAGATCAACCTCATGGAGTCGGGGGCTCTGCGTGCCTTCCGTGCCCAGGAGGTCAAGGATTATTCCCAGCACGACCTCATTTTCTACGCCTATGCGGCGCTCAACAATGATCCGTCGCAGAAGCTGAGCTTCATGCGCACCGGCGGTCCGGGCTCGTTCCACTCGATGCCAGAATACGATGCAATGCTCGATGCTATCGACGCCGAGCCCGACATGACCAAGCGCGCCCAGCTTATTGCTGACGTCCTTCAGTACATCGACGATCAGGACTACGTGCTCTCGCTATGGAACGTGAACGCCGTCTACGGCAAGCGCCGCGACCTCAGCTGGGCTCCGCCGCCTGACGTCGTGATGCCGATCTTCTCCAGCTTGGAGTGGACCCGGAATTAGAGCTCTTCGACCCACCTGCGGGGGACTTCGCCCCGCAGGCCATCTGAAAATGGTTATCAAGGTAGAAAATATGACCGACACAACTTCGCTCAAAAATGAAATCGACGAGCTCCGCCAGCAGCTTGCGTCGGTAACCAAGCAGATGGCCTATCTGGACGACCGCCGCCAGATCCTTGACTGCATCACGCGTTATTGCCGCGGCCTTGATCGCCACGACCAGGAAATTCTTGAAAGCGCTTTCCACGACGACGCCATCGACAATCATGGCGCTCGCGTCGACAGCAAGCCGAATTTCTTCCGTCTGCGCGCCGGTGGCCACGAGCAGGGTTCAATCTCGCACCTGCATAGCATCACCAACCACACCTGCGAAATCGACGGCAACACTGCCCATACCGAGAGCTATGTACTGTTCATTTCGCGCACCAAGGATGGAGAGACCATCTGGGTTGGCGGTGGCCGTTACATCGACCGGCTCGAGAAGCGCGATGGCAAGTGGGGTATCGTTGTCCGCCGCCTCGTGATCGAGTTCCGCTTCCCCGCAGATGGCAAGCCTTTCACCAATGGCCGCCAGCCGTCGCTCGTGGGCAAGTGGGATCGCTCCGACGTTTCCTTCGAGCGTCCGCTGCAAATCCCTGCAGAGATGATGAATCTTCTCGACCAGAACTAGGCCGTCAAACGCCGAGGTCCCCGGTGAGACAGAAGTCGCGAGCCGAAACCGGCTCGCGCGCCGTGCATATGGAGTTACCCCTTTGACCACCAGTCCCCTTACCCAGCCCTTTTCCATGAACGGGTTGTCCCTTGCCAACCGTGTGGTGATGGCGCCCATGACCCGCAGCTTCTGCCCTGGCGGTGTGCCAGGCGAAGACGTTGCGGCCTATTATCGCCGCCGCGCGCAGGGCGAAGTCGGCCTCATCATCACCGAAGGCACCTATACAGGCCACGAAGCGGCCGGCGACAGCACCCA
>CAYSBF010000139.1:0-6585 GCA_964429025.1 uncultured Pelagibacterium sp. | reverse complement strand
GCCGGAACGCATGGCTCCAGTGGAGCCATGCGAGCGCAGCAAGGGGAGGGGGGATTCGGCGCAAGCCGAAACCCGTTTGCGGGACCTCCGCATTTCCGGCCGTCATGCAAACAACCCCTGCACGAACCAGCGCACCGGGCCCGGCTCGCGGCCGTAAAGTCCGTAGCGGAAGAGCCAGAAGCGGTGGCCTTTTTCGTCCTCGATGCGGAAATAGTCGCGGGTCATGACATCCCTTTTGGCCCGCCACCATTCCGGCGCGATGCGTTCGGGTCCTTCGACATGGATCGTATCGTAGACCACTCCGCGCCAGCGGAAGCGCCGGGGCGGGCCGTCGGGCACTTCGACCGCCATTGCCTCGATGGGCTCGGCTGGAGACAGCAAAAGCAGCGGACGCGGCGGCTTGTCTCCGGCGCCGGGCCAGGCCGCAGGCGCGGTGCCGAGCGCGGGAACGGCCAGCGCGGCGCGTTCGGGCAGGTGGCTGCCCCGGGCAACAAAGCGCTTGACACTTTCGGCCCCGAACCGGGCGGCGAGCCGGTCGATGAGTTCGATGACCGAGCGCTCGTCGCCATTCTCTCCCTCGAGCCCGGGCTGGATGGGGGAGGCAAGATCATCATCGCGCACTGCAATGCTGATCGCATCGAACCCAAAGCCCGGGTCGAGCGGATCGGGAAGCGCATCGAGGCGCATTGAAATCAGCCGCATCAGGATTTTAGGCTGGCGCAGGGGCTGGCCTGATAAAACCTCGATCCGGCGCACCGCGCCATCGGCGCGGAAAAAGCTGATCTCGAAGGCGCGCCCGCCCCGGTCCTGCTTTGCAAGCGCGCCGCAGAGGTCATCGGCAAGCCGTGAAAGCGCCTGATCGATATCCTCCATCAGCCCCACCGGATCGGCAAAGCGGCACTGGGCGGAAAATTCGGGCGGCGGGCGATGGGGCGTGAGCGGCCTGTCGATCTCGCCCAAGACCTGCGCAAGCCTCAGGGTCAGGTCTTCCCCAAAGCGCGCGGCCAAGGGCTTGCGCGGCCGGGCGGCAAGATCGGCAATGGTCTTGAGCCCGGCGCGCCGCAAGGCAAGGGTGGTTTTCTCACCGGCTTCGAGCGCCTCAACGGGGAGGGGCGCGACATGGTCGCGTTCAGCGCCCCGGGGAACGATGGTGCCCGTCCTGCCGAACCGCCCGAGTGCGCGGGCGGCGCGCGTGGTGCCGGCAATGGCCGCAAGACCGGTCAGCCCCATACGTCCGATCCGGGTGGTGATATCGTCCAGAAGCGCTTTTTCCCCGCCGAAGAGATGCGTGCTGCCCGAGATTTCGAGCAGCAGGCCATAAGGCGCATCCCCGGCCAGAACCGGCGTATAGCGGTCGCACCAGAAAAGGAGATTCTCAATGAGCCTTTCGTCCGCCGCCTCGTCCTCCTGTTCGACCCGCATCTCGGGTACGCGCGCCCGCGCATCGGCAAAGGAAAGGCCCGGATAAAGCCCCGCTTTTCGTGCGCCTGGTCCGGCCGCAACGAGCCGGAGCGTGTTTTCGCGCCGCCCCACAATGACGAGGGGCCTGTTATCCGGCGCGCGCCCTGACGCCCTCTCCAGACGCTCGATGCGTTCTGTCGAAAGATAGGGCAGCCAGAGGGCGAGATATCGTCTTGGTGGTGAATTGCCGTTTTTCATGGTCCCACTCCAGATCCCAACTGCGGCCGGTCCCGGCGGATGGGTGCTTTAAGAGCTTGACGGTAAAGGCCGGTCTTCCGGGCAGCCCCAGACCCGGTGACGCCGAAAGCGAAGTGGCGATCTGCCAGCGTGTTTGCGCCGCGCTCGGCCCGGGGTCGGCGCCGTGCCGCAGGATGAGCGCGGTGACTTCGTGATCGGCAGCGGCCAGTTTCAGGCGCCTTGTGGCGGTGAGATCGAGATGGCGCGCGGGGCCAGCGATTTCGAGGATGACGCTCGACAGGCCCTTGCAACGCAGCCCTTCGAGCGTGGCGCGCAAGCCGTCCTTTTCATCCTCAACCGGCAGGTGGATGAACTGGTTGGGATCGAGCCCCAAAGCGGCAAATCCGCCCCCGTAAAGCAGGCCCTCGCGTCTCGAGGCGTGCCGCACCCAGAGCGCGGGCCGGCTGGTGTCCCCGGCACTGAAGGCGAGCCCGGTCACGAACCCTGCCGCAGCAGGCGCATCGGCCTTTGCCGCAGAAAAGAACTCATGCACCGCCCCGCGCGCAATCGCGGGCAGGTCAAGCGCTCCCGTGCCGGGCATAAACGCGCCCGGGGCGGCTTGATATGAGGACATGCTGGCAATAGCGCGCAGCCGGCGCAGCGCATCCTGTGCTCTGTCCATGATAAATGTTCCTATTTTGTTCTATTAGGACTCCAAACGGGGAGAGAGTCAATCGGAGTCATCGAGACGGGAGCATGGCCGGGTTAGCGGACGATGGTGATCCGCTCCGCCGCCCGCGTGATGCCGGTATAGAGCCAGCGCGCGGCCTCTTCGCGGAAGACGAAGCTCTCGTCGAACAGATAGACATTGTCCCACTGGCTGCCCTGCGCCTTGTGGACGGTGAGGCAATAGCCATAGGTGAACTCGTCATATTGCCGGCGGAGCTGCCAGCTCATCTCCGCATCGTCCCCGGTAAAGAAGGCCTCATGGGTGCGCACCTTTGTCTGAACGGCGGTGCGGTCCGCGTCTTCAGGGTCGATCACCATTTCGAGCGTGCCCCCGGCGCGCTTCTTGATCTCGGCGACGGTCCAGATCTGGCCGTTGAGGAGCTTTTTCTGCGGATTGTTGCGCAGGCAGACCAGCCGGTCGCCCTTGACGGGCAGCTCTGGGGGAAGGGTTTTGAGCTCGCGGATGCGGTTGTTGTAGTGGAGCCGCGTCCTGTTGCGTCCCACCAGCACCTGGTCCGCCTCGAGCACTTCGGCCTGATCGACATCGGTGCGCCTGACCACCTTGCTCTCGCCATAGCTGCCATAATCGAGCCCCCGCCCCTCACGAATATCGAGCGAGAGCCGCACCAGCGGGTTGTCGCGTGCCTGGCGGTGGATTTCTGTGAGCATGATGTCGGGCTCCTGGGCGGTAAAAAAGCCCTCGCCCTGGACGGGCGGCAACTGGAACGGGTCGCCCAGCACAAGCACCTTGGTCCCGAAGGACAAGAGGTCGGTGCCCAGCACCTCGTCGACCATCGAGACCTCATCGATGACGATGAGATCGGCATCGGCGGCCGGGGATTCGGGATCGAGCACGAAGCGTGGCTCGCCTTCCTTTTCCGACACCCGCGTATAGATCAGCGAATGGATGGTCGAGGCGCCCTTGCAGCCGCGCCGGCGCATGACCAGCGCCGCCTTGCCGGTGAAGGCCGCGTATTTGACCGATTTGACATCCCTCGCGAGGTGCCGCGCAAGGGTCGATTTGCCCGTTCCCGCCCAGCCAAAGAGCCGGAAGACCTGTGCGCCATGAGGATCCTTGAGCCAGGCGGCGACGGTCTTTAGGGCTTCGTCCTGCTGGCTGGACCAGACGACCATTTCCGGGCCAAACTCCGGTTCGTTCAAGAATCACTGGTAATGAGCCTAGCCCCGCAGCCAGGCGAACAAAACAGGAAATGGCAATGCAACCCAAGGATGTTCTCGATTTCTGGTTCGTCGAGCATGGGCCCGAGGACTGGTATTCGGGCGATCCGCAATTTGACCGCAAATGCGCCGAGCGGCTTTCAGCCATTCATGCCCGCGCGGTGCGGTCCGAGCTTTGGAGGTGGCGGGAAAGCGCCCAGGGCCGTCTGGCCGAGATCATCCTGCTCGACCAGCTTTCGCGCCAATTGTTCCGTGGCCGGCCAGAGGCCTTCGCCTCCGACACCATGGCGCTCGCGCTCGCCCAGGAGGCCATCGCGCAAGGCTGCGACCGGCAATTGGACATCCATGGCAGGCTGTTTCTGTATATGCCCTTCCAGCACGCCGAGTCGCCGGTCATTCAGGAAGAGTCGGTGAGGCTGTTCAGGGCGCTGGGCGATGACGATTATCTGCCCTACGCCATCGAGCATCACGAGATTATCGAAAAGTTCGGCCGTTTCCCCTTGCGCAACAAGGCGCTGGGGCGCCAGTCGACCCCCGAAGAGATCGCCTATATCGAGGGCAGGGGCGACAAGGCCTATTAGGAGCCTTGGGCCGCCCTCCGATTGCGCTTGCGGTCCGCCTCGCGCCTTGCCTTCTGGGCGAGCCGGCGCCGTTCCGCTGCCGCCTTGGCGTCCTCCCCGATATGGGCTTCGCCCCGGCTCATGGCGAGTGCGATCTGGCGCTGGCGCTCGGCGGCGGCCTGACGCTTGGCCTCATCGAGCACATGGGCGCAATGATGGCACTGGACGCCCTCGATAAATTCCGGGCGCTCGCGGTCGGCGGGCGTGAGCGGCTGCCGGCAGGCCCGGCAGAGCGTCGCCTCACCCACCTTGAGGCCGTGACCGACCGAGACGCGCTCGTCAAAGACAAAGCACTCGCCACCCCAAAGGCTTTGCTCCTCGGGCACGGTCTCGAGATATTTGAGGATGCCGCCCTTTAAATGAAACACCTCCTCAAAGCCCTGCGCCAGCATATAGGAGGAGGCCTTCTCGCAGCGTATGCCGCCCGTGCAGAACATGGCGACCTTCCTGTGCTTTTGCGGATCGAGGTTCTGAGCCACGAAATCCTTGAACTGGGTGAAGGTCTGCGTTTTCGGATCGAGCGCCTTCTCGAATGTCCCCAGCGCCACCTCATAATCATTGCGGGTGTCGATGACGACGATGTCGTCCTGCGCAATGATCGCGTTCCACTCTTCGGGCGCGACATAGGTGCCCACCCTTTTGCCCGGATTGGCCTCGGGCGCGCGCAGGGTGACGATCTCGGGCTTGAGCCGCACCTTCATGCGGTGGAAGGGCTGGGCGTCGGCGTAGGAATATTTGATCTCGGCGCCCCTGAAGCGCCCAGCGAAGATATTGCCGTTTTCGAGCCAGCCGACGAACTGCTCGATCGCCTCAGGACTGCCCGCCACCGTGCCGTTTATCCCTTCGGGGGCCAGAAGCAGGGTGCCCCTTATACCGCGCGCGCAGCAGAATTCGGCCAGCGGGGCCTTGAGGGCTTCGAAATCCGGCTGGTCGACGAATTTGTAGAGGGCGGCGATCTTGATGGGCTGGGGCGTGGTCATGGAGCGGGCTCATACACCTCATGGTCCGGCAAGGGCAAGCATGCGCGCTTGCGTGAGCGGGCAAGGGCTCGCTAGACTGGCGCTCCAACCTCGGCCCCGGCAAAGCCGGATCGATCTTCGGGAGAAGGACAATGACCTATCGTGCAGCCGATGCGCGCTATCAGACCATGCAATATCGCCGCTCGGGACGCTCGGGGCTGAAACTTCCCGTAGTCTCGCTGGGGCTCTGGCAGAATTTCGGCGGCACGCGTGATTACCCTTCCGCCTTCGAAATCCTGGGCTATGCCTTTGACCACGGCATCACCCATTTCGATCTCGCCAACAATTACGGACCGCCTCCCGGCGCGTCCGAAGAGCTGTTCGGCCAGGTCCTGGCGCGCGATTTCCGGCCCTATCGCGACGAGATCATCGTCTCGACCAAGGCGGGCTATCTGATGTGGCCAGGTCCCTATGGCGAGTTCGGCTCAAAAAAATACCTGATGGCGAGCCTCGACCAGTCGCTCAAGCGCATGGGGCTCGACTATGTCGATATCTTCTATTCGCACCGCTTCGACCCTGAAACGCCGCTCGAAGAGACGATGGGCGCGCTCGCCCAGGCAGTAAGGCAGGGCAAGGCCCTCTATGCCGGCATTTCGTCCTATCCCCAAAAGGAGACGCGCGAGGCGCACCGGATATTGAAGGAAATGGGCGTGCCTCTCACCATCCACCAGCCATCCTATTCGATCCTCAACCGCTGGATCGAGGATGACGGCACCATGGATGCCTGCGGCGAGCTCGGCATCGGCATCATCGCCTTTTCGCCCCTGACCCAGGGCGTGCTGTCGGGCAAATACAATAAGGGCACGCCCGACAATGCCCGCGCCCATGACCCGAAGGGCTCGCTGCGCCAGAGCCATGTCGAACCGCGCGTCCTCGATGCGGTCGAAAAGCTCCGCCCGATCGCCGAGGGGCGCGGTCAGTCCCTCGTGCAACTCGCCCTTTCCTGGGTATTGCGGCGCTCCGAGATGACCTCGGCGCTGATCGGGGTGAGGACGCTGGATCAGCTCAAGGACAATCTCGGGGTGCTCGGGAATCTGACGCTGTCGGAGGATGAAATCGCGGCGATCGACAAGGCGACCGAGGGCGGGCGGATCGAACTTCATCCGCGCCCGAGCGGGTGGTTGCGGTAGGCTTCTGGTACCATAGCATACACACCTGAGCGTGTGGCCTCACCCCTCCCCAGCCCTCCCCATCAAGGGGAGGGTGCTTCCTTTTCCGGGCAATCCCCTACGCACAAGGCCCGCACCTCCCCCCTTGTGGGGGACTTGCAAGCGGTTCCGGCGATGTCGGAACGCGTGGCTCCAGTGGAGCCGCGCGAGCGTAGCAAGGGGAGGGGGGGTTCGGCGTAAGCCGAAATCACCTCGCGATGAGCCAACCGTGGGGATGAGCGCTTTAACTAC
>CAYSBF010000138.1:0-6596 GCA_964429025.1 uncultured Pelagibacterium sp. | reverse complement strand
TCGGCTGGCTCACGCATCTGCAGCACACGCCCGCCAAGAACATCTGGCTGGTCGGTCTGCTCGACCGCAAGCTCGACGACTTCGGCAAACCCTTCTTCTCGATGCAGATCGAGGGCTCGAAGACCGGGCTCGAACTGCCCGGGATCGTCGACGAGGTCATCACCCTGACCGAGTTGCGCCCTGAGAAGGGCGATCCCTTCCGCGCCTTCATCTGCACGACGATCAACGATTTCGGCCTGCCAGCGAAAGACCGCAGCGGCCGGCTGTCGACGATCGAGCCCGCCCATCTCGGACGGCTTATGGCGAAGATCCGTGGTCCGCGCCCCGATGGTGCTGCCCGACTGAACTTCGATCTGCCGGCAGCCGCCACCGCACCCAACGCTTCCGGGCCACCTGGCGCAGATGCCGGTGCTCAGCCTCAGCCGCATAACCCTCGGAAACAACGAGAAAATCCGGCCGCAGCCGGATCGGGAGAACGCTTTCGCAGGGGCAAGTGGCGGAGAGGAAGGGATTCGAACCCTCGAGACAGCTTGTCACCGCCTACTCCCTTAGCAGGGGAGCGCCTTCGACCACTCGGCCACCTCTCCGAGCGGGGTGGTAGCCCGGATCAGGCGTGTAGTGCAAGGGATTTTTCCCCTGCGGGGCGAAATCGCGCAGACGGCAACGGGGCACGAAAAAGGGCGCGGTCAGTGCCGCGCCCAAATCCGTTGCAGATCGTATTTGGTTGCTAGAACACCGGCGGATAGAGGCGTCCGCCGCGGTCAAGGGTGATCCAGCGGGTCTCGGTGAAGGTTTCGAGCGACCAGCGCCCGCCATGCTTGCCGCTACCCGAGGCCTTGAAACCGCCGAAGGGCACATGCGGCTCGTCATTCACCGAGGAGCAGTTGATGTGGCAATTGCCGGTGTCGAGCTTGTTGACGATGGCAAGGCCGCGGCCCTCGTCACGGGTCATGACGCCCGCTGAGAGTCCGTATTCAGTGTCGTTGGCGATCTGGATGGCTTCGTCGTCCGTCCGGAACGGAATGACCGGCACGACCGGGCCGAATGTTTCGTCCTGGTAGAGCTTCATGTCGGGCGTGACGCCGGTGAGAATGGTGGGTTCGATGAAGCGCCCTTCGATCTTGCCGCCGAGCACGACCTTGGCGCCCTTGGCGATGGCATCCTCAAGCTGCTCGCGCACCTTGCCGGCCTGCTTGTCATTGATGAGCGGGCCGATGACGTGTTCCTTGCTTTTGGTGGGATCGCCGACCTTGAGCTTGGAGGCGCGCTCGACAAACCGCTTGAGAAAGTCGTCGTAAATGCGCTCGTGAACGAGAACTTTCTCAACCGACATGCAGATCTGGCCCTGGTGCATGAACGAGCCGAAATTGGCTGCCTGCGTGGCGCGTTCCATGTCGGCGTCCTCAAGGACGATCAGGGAGTCCTTGCCGCCGAGCTCTACGCAGCATTTCTTCAGATGCGCGCCCGCTTTGGCTGCGATCTGCCGCCCCACAGGAGTAGAGCCGGTAAACGAGATACCCTTGACGTAAGGGTGCTCGATCAACTCATCGCCAACCTCGGCGACATTGTCGCGCGAGCAGGTGACGACATTGAAGACGCCTTTGGGAAGGCCCGCTTCCTCAAAGATCTCGGCAAACAGCAATCCGCCGAGATAAGGCGTTTCTTCGGAGGGTTTGAGGACGATGGTGTTGCCTGCCGCGAGCGGGAACAGAAAGCCGCGCGCGGAGAGAATGCAGGGGAAGTTCCACGGGCTGATGACCGAGACGACGCCCATCGGTCGGCGCACGGCCATCGAAACCTTGCCGTACTCTGACGGCATGACTTCGCCCGTCGACTGCCAGACCGATGCCGCAGCTGCATGGAAGACTTCGGTGACATAGCCGGTCTCGAACATGCCCTTGCCGAACCACCCGCCGCCCTCGGCCTGGATGGCATCGATGATGTCCATTTTGCGCTTTTCCCAGACTTCCGCCGCCTTGTGCAGCACGTGGGCGCGCTTGGAGAAAGGCAGTTGCGACCACTCGGGGAACGCGGCATGCGCTGCCTCTATCGCTGCTGCCGTTTCCGAACGTCCGGCATCGGGTACATCTGCCCAGACCGAACCGTCTGCCGGGTTGTAGTCCTGGAAGGTCTTGCCGGTGGCGGTCCAATTGCCGCCGATATAGAGGCCTCCGAAAGTGCGGGCCATTTCAGGTCTCCTTGTCGCTATCCTGTCCATCGGGAGCAGGTTTGTCTTGATTTTCATAAGGGGCGGCCGCAAGGGCCGGCATCTTGAAGGCGGTCAGGCGTTGACGCTCCTCGGCCGAAGGCAAGCTAAAGTTTGCCTTGCGCTGGCGCGCAATGTGCGCCGCATGGATTGCGGCGGCTCGCGCGACAATGTCTGCAATCGAGAGGCCCTTCGCCGGGTCTTTGGCTGCCTCAGGTTCGGGCTCGCTCTCAATGCCGAAGGCACCACTGTTGTGGCCGATCTGTCCGTGCCGGCTCGAATGAGCCGTTTTCGGCTCGTGCCGCGGCAGGTGATCCGTTGCTCCTCGCATGGACTGGGCCTCGGCAAATGCGCTCGGCAGGGCCCTCGACGCGCGCATTTTGGCGATATGCGCGCTCATGCGCTCGCTCGCCCTGCGGGCAAGATCGGCAGGGGACGGTAGCTCGCCCGTGAGTGATGAGGACGCCGGCGCCCTATACGAGGCAGCCTGTACAGGTGGAGGCGCAGCATGACGTGCGGCTTCGGCAAACGCGCTCGGTTGGCGCGACGACAGTCGTGTGGAGCGGATATGAGCTGCGAGGCGCTCAGCCGCTCTTCGCACCATTGCGTCTGTGTTTCCGGCCAACTGCCGCGCCTCGGCGCCAACAACCGGCGTGCGCGGCGGCAGGGTAGGTTGGGGTACCATGGCGATCTCCTCCCACGGGTCGGGGGCGGCTTTGGGGTCGTACCGGCCCACAAAGGCCGATGGCGGCGCGCTGCTGCGCCGCATCGAACGGATATAGGCCTGCTGGATGCCCCCCGCGCGCGAGGCCAATGCGCCAGCGGACTGACCGATGGCAGCAAGGCCGCCCGGCAGTCGAAAGGGGGGCGGAAGCTTGAACTCTGGCTTGGGTGCGGTACTCGCGCTTGCGCCGCCGCCAAGATATGCGCTGATGACCGCTGGATCGTTGGCGAGCGCCTTGGCGCTGCCTTCGCCCACGACATGGCCGTTCTCGATGAGATAGCCGCGCTCAGCGATCTTGAGACTCTGCTTGGCGTTCTGCTCGACGAGCAGGATGCCCACACCGGTCTTGGAGACTTCTGCAAGCGACCGGAAGAGTTCCAGACTCAGGAGGGGCGACAAGCCCAGCGAGGGCTCATCGAGCATCAGGATGTCTGGCTTCGACATCAGTGCCCGGCCGATCGCGACCATCTGCTGCTCGCCACCCGACATCGTGCGTGCGATCTGACCCTTGCGTTCGGCAAGCCGTGGGAACAGCTCGTAAATCCGGCGAAGCGTGGCTGCTTCCTCGCCGCGTGCCCGGGCCGCGAATGCGCCGAGCTGGAGGTTTTCGGCAACGGTAAGGTCACCGAAGATTCCGCGGCCTTCCGGCACGAGTGCGATCCCGGCTTCGACGATCTTGTGCGGCTTGAGCCTGGTGATGGACTGCGCGTTCATCACGATCTCGCTGCCTGGATCGGCGCGCTCCATACCGGCAATCGCTTTGAGAAGCGAGGACTTGCCGGCACCATTGGCGCCAAGGATCACACAGATTTCGCCCTTGCCGATCGAGAGACTGACATCCTCGAGCGCGCGGTGAAAACCGTAGGTCACCGAAAGATTTTTGACCTCAAGCATCGTCATCCCCGAGATAGGCGCGCACCACTTCGGGGTCCGACAGGGTTTCCTCGACGCCGCCTTCGGCGATCTTGACGCCGCTCGACATCACTACGCACCGGCCGCAAAGCGAGCGGATGGCGTCCATGACATGCTCGACCATGACAATGGTGCGGCCTTCATTGCTGATCTGTTGGATCAGAGAGATGCCGATCTTGAGTTCGCTCGGATTGAGGCCGGCAAGCCACTCATCGAGCAGGAGGACGCGCGGATCGGAGGCGAGGGCACGTGCGAGTTCGACGCGCTTTTGATCGATATAGGTCATTGCGCCGACAGGGGTGTTGCCACGCCCCTCCAGTCCCACACGGTCGAGAAGCTCATGGGCAAGATGCATGGCTTCCTCGCCCCACAACCGGCGATGGCCGAAAACGGCGCCCGCCATCACGTTCTGGGCCGCAGTCATCGAGGGTAGCACGCGAACGAGCTGGAAGGTGCGCGCCACGCCTTTGCGCGCGATCTTGTGAGCGGAGAGGCCGGAAATCGTAGTCCCGTCCAGCCGGATTTCTCCGGAAGTTGGCCGGAGAGCGCCCGAGATCAGGTTCAGCATGGTCGTCTTGCCGGACCCGTTTGGCCCGATCAGGCCGAGAAGCTCACCTTGGCGTACCTCGAAGCTGACATCGTTGACCGCGACAAGTCCGCCGAAGGCCTTCCGCGCGGAGTCGACGCTGAGTGCGACCGCGCTCATGCCGTCTTCTCCTTCTTCGTAGGCGCGCGGTTACGCGCCTTGGCCCGGTTCCATACCTGCTCAAGCCGTCCCGTGACGCCCTGCGGCAGCAGGAACACGATGGCAAGGAACGCGATGCCCATGGCGACGGGCATATAGTTGGCGAAGCGGACGGTAATGAAATCCATGAGGATCACGAACGGAATGACACCGACAATGGGCCCCCATAGCCGTTTCGTGCCGCCGAGCAGCGCCATGATCACGACGAGGAAGGACGTCATGGGATTGAAGGCGGAGGTGGGCTGGATATAGCCGTATCGCGGCGCGCAGATCGCGCCGGCGATGCCGATGAAGGCACCCGAGATGACAAAGAGCGTGATCTTGGACTTCGCGGTATCGATGCCCGCATGCCTCGCCACGGTCTCGTCGTCACCGATGATCCGCATTGCGAAACCGAGACGGGAGCGGCTGATGAGCCATCCGGTGAGGAAAATGATCGCGGTAAGGGCAAGCAGCATCCAGTAGATGTGCATCTCGCGCAGATCGGTGAATACGTAGAGACCCATTCGGGTGGCGAACTTGCCTTGCGCCCAGGTGACGATCTGCCGGACCAGTTCAGCAAGGCCGAGCGTAAAGATCACGAAATAGACGCCGGAAAGTCGAAGCGTCGCGGCCCCGACAATGCCGGCCAGTGCCCCGGCTGCCAGAGCACCGAAGGCGACAAGAAGCGGGAAGGGGAGCACGTCCACCCAAAGGGCGACGGCATAGGTGCCGAGACCGAAAAAGGCTGCGGTCGCCAGGGAGACGTAATGGGTTGGGCCGGAAAACAGCGTCCAGGCCGTACAGAGCGCGGCGTAGAGCGTGATATTGACGGCCAGCGAAAGATAGTAACCCTGGTCGACCAGAGGCAGGCATGCCGCCAGCGCGATCGCAAGCACGGCGCCCAGGGCGATGACGATTTCCTTTTGCGAGAGGCGGGTCACGATGTCTGCCTCCCGAACATGCCCTGCGGACGGAACAGCAGCACGATGATGAACAGCGTGTAGGTGGCCGCAAGGGTAAGGCTCGGATCGATCAGGCTGGCGACGGCTGTTTCGGCAACGCCGAGAATGATCGCTGCCAGCACCGCACCCCGCACGTCGCCAACCCCGCCCATGATGACGATGATCAACGCCTTCATGGTAAAGACCACGCCCATCGAAGCGTTGAAGGTATAAAAGGTCGAAAGAAGCGCGCCGCCGCAGGCCGTCAACGCACCGCCAAGCGCAAAGGCAATGGCCGCCGTGCGCGCAACGTCGATTGCGACGAGATTGGCCGACTTAGGGTCTGCCGCAACCGCCCGCATCGCAGTGCCATGCCGCGTATGATAGAGAAAATAATAGAGCGCGCCGGCGATCAGCACTGCAGCGACAAAGGCCACGACGCGGTTCATCCCGAAGCCCGAGCCGAAAATGTCGAAGCGTTGCGCGAGGAAGGTGTAGTTGAAATACTCCCCGCCAAAGGTCAGCAGCATGATGCCCTGGAACAGAAACAGCAGGCCGAATGTCGCAAGGATGGAGTCGACCTCAAGCTGCCCCCGGTTCTTCGCCCGCTTGACCAGAGGCTCCAGCGCCACCCGGTAAATGCCCCAATTCGCCGCGAAGGCGGCGGGCGCAATGATGAGCAGCCCGACGATCGGGTTGATGGTTAGCGTCGTGAACAGCCACATCGCGATGAAACAGCCGGCAACCAGTGTTTCGCCATTGGCCAGGTTCATGATGCGGGCAACGCCGTACTGAAGCGTCAGCCCCAAAGCGACCAGCGCATAGGTGCCGCTGAGCAGGACGCCGGTAACGATAATCTGGGTCATGAAATCATTCTACCATCGAGCCATCGAAACGCGCCCGCAATCACGCTCGATGGTTTATACGCGGGGTGAGCCTGCCCTTGCAGGGCAGACTCGCCGGATGTGTGAAATTACCAGGCCGGCTTGACCACCGGTTCAGCACTTACCTCGATACCATCGGCGGCAACGGCGACGAACTTGCCATCACGCCACTGGCCAACGGTCCAGACGTTCGGGTTGACGT
>CAYSBF010000137.1:2650-6679 GCA_964429025.1 uncultured Pelagibacterium sp. | reverse complement strand
TATGCATCGCGGCCACCGTCATCTTCTGGCTTTGATCAATGAGTCCTGAGCCTAGGCGGCTTCGGAGACGACCCGGTTCCGGCCCGCGCGCTTCGCCGCATAAAGGGCCATGTCGGCCCGCTTGATCAGGGTTTCCGGCGTGTCGGTGTCATACTCGTTGAACGCCATGCCCACGCTGACGGTGACGTCCAGCGCCTTATCCAGCCCGACCCTGAAGCCGTATTGCGCTGTCGCCTGGCGAACACGCTCCGCTACATTGAGCGCCTGGCGCGCATCCGTGTCGGGCATCAGCACGACGAACTCCTCGCCACCGAACCGGCAGGCAAGGTCCACCCCGCGAATGTTGCGCTGAAGGCGCAGCGCAAATTCCTTGAGCACAGTGTCCCCGACGTCGTGTCCATAGGTGTCGTTGACCGCTTTGAAGAAGTCGATGTCGAGCAGCATGATCGCCATTTCGCGGCCCTGCTCCCTGGCTTTGGAGAGGGTGAGCGACAGATGGCGCTCGAAATAGCGGCGGTTGTAGAGCCCGGTGAGTTCGTCGATCACCGCCATCTGCATTGTGGACGAGAGGCTTTCGCGCAACTCGACCGTGTAACGGTGGCGCCTGATCTGGGTGCGGACCCGCGCCGCCAGTTCGTGGCGTTCGAGCGGGCGCATGATGAAATCGTTCACGCCAAGGTCGAGACCGCGCACGATCTGCTGCCGGTCCTTCTCGTCGGCAATCAAGATGATCGGCAGCGAACGTGTCTGGTCCGCGGTTCTGATCTGTGAGCAGACCCGCAACGGATCGAACCCGTCGAGGTCCATGCTGACAAGAACCAGCTCGTAGTCCCCGCCCGATATCTGGAACACGGCATCGGACGGCGTGGTCAGCACATCCACGCGGTGCTTGCCCTGAAGATAGGAGCGGATTCGTTCGGCGCGGACGGCCTCCCCTTCTATGACGAGAATACGCCCCTGCTCGGCATCCGTTTCCTCCACCGAGCGGGCGCTGTGTTCGAGCGCGATCTGGTGGCTGGTCTTGGCCCGCGCCCTGAGCTCGTCGGTCAGAACCTTGAGGCGGACGAGGCTCTTCACCCGCGCCAGAAGCTGAACATCATCCACTGGCTTGGTAAGAAAATCATCGGCGCCCGATTCCAGGCCCTTGACCTTGTCCGATGGCTGGTCGAGCGCGGTCACCATGACGACCGGGATGTGGGACGTGCGCGGGCTGCCCTTGAGACGGCGGCAGCACTCGAACCCGTCCATCTCGGGCATCATCACATCGAGCAGGACGATATCGATGTCCTGGGTCTCACAGATCGCGATTGCCTGTGCGCCGGAGGGTGCGGTGACGACTTCGAAATATTCCGCCAGGAGCCGCGCTTCGAGCAGCTTTACGTTGGTCGGAATGTCGTCAACGATCAGCACCCGTGCTGTCACGGCGCTTCCCTCTCGAGCTGTTGGAAGTGGACTTACCCGCTACCCGGCTTTGCCAATGTAGCTTTCAATCGTTTCCAAAAAGTGAGGTACGGAGATCGGTTTGGATATGTAACCCTCACACCCGCCCTGCAGAATCCGCTCCTCGTCCCCCTTCATGGCAAAGGCGGTGACGGCGATGACGGGAATGGGCGCGAGGTCCTCGTCTTCCTTGAGCCACTTGGTGACGACGAGGCCGGAGACTTCCGGTAGCTGGATATCCATCAGGATCAGGTCCGGCTTGTGCTCGCGCGCGAGATCGAGCGCTTCCATGCCGTTGCGGGTCTGGATTGTGCGATAGCCGCGCGATTCGAGAAGGTCGTGGAAGAGCTTCATGTTGAGCTCGTTGTCCTCGACGATCATCACTGTCTTGGCCATCAATCCTGCTCCCGCGACCGGCTGGCACCGGCGCTTCCTGCTCTGGTTATGATCCGGTATCATCAATCCGTTACGAAACAAGAAATAAGGCGAGTCTTTCGCCCTGGTCGAGGCCATGTCCGATACCGAACTTGCCGCAGTTTCCGATGCCTGCCTTACCTGGCTGGCCAGCGATGTCGCCGAACTCGAGCGCTTCATGGCGCTCGCAGGCTATTCACCCCAGTCCCTGCGGGCGGCGGTCGGCAGTGAGGGACTCGCTCAAGGCCTTGTGGACTACTTTGCCCGCAACGAGCCACTATTGCTGGCCATGTGCGCGAATACAGGGATGGAGGTCAGCCGCGTGATGCGGCTCTGGACCCGCTTCAACGCTCACGCCTGACCATGGCAGCGACGCCCTTCATGTGCCGCGACTGCCTTGCGAGCGGCGAGGCGGCACAGCCCCCTGCCCGCTGCCCGTCCTGCGGATCGCCGCGCCTCTTTGCCCATCCGGAGCTCTTTGAGCTCGCAATTGCCCATGTCGATTGTGACGCCTTTTACGCATCGGTGGAAAAGCGTGACGATCCGAGCCTTATCGATAAGCCCCTGATCGTCGGCGGCGGCCAGCGGGGCGTCGTCGCCACCTGCTGCTATATCGCCAGGATGAGCGGTGTCCGCTCCGCAATGCCGATGTTTCAGGCGCGGCGCCTCTGTCCCGACGCAGTCGTCATCAAGCCCAACATGCAGAAATATGTGGCCGTCAGCCGCCAGATCAGGGCGATCATGGAGGGGCTGACGCCGCTCGTGCAACCGCTTTCAATCGACGAGGCTTTTCTCGACCTCAGCGGAACGCAGGCGGTGCACAAGGCGCCACCAGCCGTTGCGCTGGCGCGTTTCGCCCGGCAGGTGGAGACGGAAATCGGCGTGACGGTCTCGGTCGGACTCTCGCACAACAAGTTCCTCGCCAAGATCGCCTCCGACCTCGACAAGCCCCGCGGTTTCGCCGCGATCGGCCGGGCCGAAACCATCCCCTTCCTCGCCGAAAAGCCGATTTCCTTCATTTACGGCGTCGGCAAGGCAATGACGGAGACGCTCAAGAAGGATGGCCTCACGACCATCGGCCAGTTGCAGAACCGCGCGCCGGAAGATCTGATCCGCCGCTACGGCGAGATGGGCGCCCGCCTCGCCCGGCTCGCACGCGGCGAGGATTACCGCCGGGTTTCAACCGAGCGGGAGACGAAATCGGTGAGCACCGAAACCACCTTCCTTTCCGATCTCTCCGACTTCGATTCCCTGTCCACGGCCCTGCTCTCGCTCTCGGAGCGCCTCTCGGAGCGGCTGAAAAAACAGCAATTTGTCGGCGATACCGTAACTCTCAAATTAAAAACCGCCGGCTTCAAGACGCGCACCCGGGCGCGGGCGTTGATGATGCCGACCCAGCTCGCCACGACCCTTTACGAGACCGGGTTGCAACTGCTTGCGCGCGAGGTGGACGGCACCGCCTTTCGCCTGCTCGGCATCGGTGTTAGTGGTCTGGAAGCGGCCGACGGCACCGACCCGGTTGACCTCATCGAGCCGCAGATCGCCCGCAAGGCGGCAGCCGAACGCGCGATCGACAAGGTGCGCGACAAATTCGGGCGCGAGGCGGTCATTCGCGGCAAGCTCTATAAGCACCCCAAACCCAAAGACACCCAAGTGGAGATGGAAGATGACGATTGAAGCCAAGCTCAAGGACCTGGGATACGAACTCCCCAAACCCGCAGCACCGCTGGCCGCTTATGTGCCGGTCACGCGCTCGGGCAAGCTGCTCTTCGTCTCCGGCCAGCTCTCGACCGGTCCGGACGGCCTGGTGAAGGGGCATCTGGGCAAGGAACTTGACGTGTCCGCCGGCCAGAAAGCCGCCGAGCTTTGCGCGCTAAACATTCTGGGCCAGATCGCGACGGTCACCTCGCTCGACAACGTCAAGGCAGTGCTCAAGCTCACTGTTCTCGTTGCCTCCAGCCCGGATTTTTCCGAGCAGCATCTGGTCGCCAATGGTGCATCCGAGCTGTTCATAAAAGTGTTGGGCGAGCCCGCTAAACACGCGCGCGCCGCCTTCGGCGTGGCGGCACTTCCCCTCGGCGCAGCGGTCGAGATCGACGCCGTGGTGGAGATCAAGGATTGACGGATTCAGACGTATTCGCGCGCCCTATCGCGCATCGCGGGCTGCACGACCGC
>CAYSBF010000137.1:1178-2550 GCA_964429025.1 uncultured Pelagibacterium sp. | reverse complement strand
CAGAAATTCCTTCTGCGCAACACCTTGCATCGCGCCATCTCCCACTTCACATTCATGTCTTGCGAGCGCACCGCGCTGACCAACCCGATTATCCGCCTGCGGCGCGCGATGGGCATGAAAGTGATGAGTTGGACTGTACGATCCCCGGCTGAGGCGCAGGACGCGCTGCAACATGCCGACCAGATCGTCTTTGAAGGATTCGATCCCGAAGCGTGAATTCCCCCGATGAACTGACGATTTCGGTTCACCCTGATGCCGGGTCCATTCCCGCTGCCGATTGGGACCGGCTGGCAGGCAACGGACACGATCGGGTCCCCAACCCGTTCCTCGAACACGCCTTTTTTCTGGCGCTGGAAGAATCGGGCTGTACCACGGCGCGCACCGGCTGGCAGCCGCAGCACATTCTCATCAGGCGCGGCGGCGAGGCGGCCGGGCTCATGCCGCTATTCCTCAAATCGCACTCGATGGGCGAATATGTCTTTGACCACGCCTGGGCGGACGCCTTCGAGCGCGCGGGTGGGCGGTATTATCCCAAGCTTCAGTCGTCGGTCCCGTTCACCCCGGCCACCGCGCCCAAGCTGCTCACAGCCGATGATGGCGTCGACACACGAGCGACGTTGCTCGGCGCCGCAGAAACGCTGGCCGAGCGGCTGGGCGCCTCCTCGGTTCACGCGACCTTCGTCCCGGAAGCGGAGGAAATTCTCGCGCGCGAATCCGGCTGGCTGGTCCGCCACGACACACAGTTCCACTGGACAAATGACGGGTTCGGCACCTTCGACGATTTCCTTGCGACACTGCAATCGCGCAAGCGCAAGGCCATCCGTCGCGAGCGCCGCGATGCGCTGGCGGACGGGCTGTCGGTGGATTGGGTCACCGGCAGCGACCTCACCGAATCCCATTGGGACGCGTTTTTCGAGTTCTACATGGATACGGGTTCGCGCAAATGGGGCCGGCCCTATCTCAACCGAGAGTTCTTCTCGCGCATATCCCAGGCGATGGCCGACCGCATCCTGCTGGTGTTGGCAAGAGACGGCAAGGACTACATCGCCGGGGCGCTCAATTTCATCGGAAGCGATACGCTCTACGGGCGCAACTGGGGCGCGATCCGCGACGTGCCGTTCCTTCACTTCGAGGTGTGCTACTACCAGGCCATCGAGTTCGCGATCTCGAAGGGCCTGAAACGCGTCGAGGCCGGCGCCCAGGGCGAGCACAAGCTGGCCCGCGGCTACGCCCCCGCAACGACCCGCTCAATCCACTATATCACCCACCCAGGCCTGCGGCGCGCCGTTGCCGATTATTTGGACGAAGAACGGCGCGCAGTTGCAATGCACAGCGAAGCGCTTGAAACCTATACGCCTTTCCGCAAGAGTGG
>CAYSBF010000137.1:0-1078 GCA_964429025.1 uncultured Pelagibacterium sp. | reverse complement strand
CGCCTACGATCCGGACAACATCTTCGCCAAGATCATCAAGGGTGATATCCCCTGCCACAAGGTCTATGAAGATGACGACACGCTCGCCTTCATGGACATCATGCCCCAGTCGCAGGGCCACACGCTGGTGATCCCCAAGACAGGATCGCGCAATCTGCTCGACGCCGATCCGCAGGTGCTCGCAAATCTGATCCAGAAGACCCAGAAAGTCGCCGCCGCCGTGATGAAGGCAACCGGCGCAGGCGGCCTGCGTATCGCCCAATTCAACGAGGCGCCGGCCGGACAGACCGTCTTCCACCTGCACTTCCACATCATCCCTATGTATGAAGGCGTCCCCCTCAGGCCGCATACGGGCGAGACGGCGGACCATGCGGCCCTCGGGGCGCTGGCGGCGAAGATCAAAGGGGCATTCTAGAAAAAAGGCCGGTGTCACCACCGGCCTTTTTGCTACGTGTTGGACTCCGCGTCCTTGGCCTTGCTTTTGTTCGTCGGCTTCTTGCCGCCCTTGGGGCCTGTGATGGCCTTGGGGCGCGCGGGCCGCGGTGGGATCGAGACCAGTTCGAGCCGGGCCTCGCTGCCCTCCCCGACCACAGTCACCTTCACCGAACCACCCTTCTGGAGAAGCCCGAACAGAACCTCCTCGGCCAGCGGCTTCTTGACGTATTCCTGGATCACGCGGCCCAGCGGACGCGCGCCCATCTTGTCGTCATAGCCGCGTTCGGCGAGCCAGTTGGCCGCCTCGGGCGTGAGCTCGATGGTGATGCCGCGCTCGGCGAGCTGGCCTTCGAGCTGGAGGATGAACTTCTCGACCACCCGATGCACCGTTTCCGGAGGCAGCGGCGCAAAGGAGATGATCGCGTCGAGCCGGTTGCGGAATTCGGGCGTGAAGGTGCGGTTGATCGCATCCTCGTCGTCACCTTCCTGCCGCACCCGGCCAAAGCCGATTGGAGACTTGGCAAGTTCTGCCGCACCCACATTCGAGGTCATGATCAGGATGACATTGCGGAAGTCGACATGCTTGCCCGAATGGTCGGTCAGCTTGCCATGGTCCATCACCTGCAGCAGGATGTTATAGAGG
>CAYSBF010000136.1:0-6960 GCA_964429025.1 uncultured Pelagibacterium sp. | reverse complement strand
AGTGTCCGCGAATGCTGTGCTCTGTGCTATGGTACGCCGAATGGCGGAGGTGGGCATGGTGGAGGGTATTGCGCTCGGGCCGTTGGGGCAGATTGCGCGGTCGGTGAGGGATATCGCGGAGTCGGAGCGCTGGTACCGGTCGGTGCTAGGCCTGCCGCATCTCTACACATTTGGCCAGTTGGCCTTTTTCGACTGCGGGGGCGTGAGACTCATGCTTTCGGGGCTCGATGAAGGGCAAAAGGCGGACTCGATTCTCTATTTCAGGGTCGGAGACATTGAGGCGGCATATCGCGATCTGGCCAGGCGCGGGGTTCGCTTCCTGCAGCCGCCGCATATGATCCATAGGCATGCCGATGGCGTCGAGGAGTGGATGGCGTTTTTCGAGGACAATGAAGGCCGTCCGCTCGCCCTGATGGCGCAGAAAATGTCGGGGGCATGAGCGGGACTGCTCGGAGGCAGACATGATCGAGAAGATATTCGGCTCATCAGAGCGCGAGGTGGCCAATTTCATCGCATCCGTGGATAATCCTGTGCGCCGTCAGGACGCGGCGGCGCTGGACATGCTGTTCCGGCAGGCAACCGGCTTCGTCCCGCGCCTGTGGAGCGGATCGATCATCGGTTACGGGCGCTATCACTACCGGTACGAGTCGGGCCGGGAGGGCGATGCGCCGGCGACGGGATTTTCGCCACGCAAGGCCAACCTCGTGGTCTATATCATGCCCGGCTATACCGATTTCGGCTCCATATTGGGCCGACTGGGGAAATACAAAATCGGCAAATCCTGCCTTTACCTCAATAAGCTGGCGGATATCGACGTCGACGTACTCGCCGAACTCGTAAAGGCAGGACTTGACGATCTGGGCTCCCGCTGGACGATTCATCGGGATTGACAGGCCCACGTTGATCGGCCCCGATTGCATCGGGACGCTTGCAGGTGAGGCGGGGTCCGGCATAGGCTGCGTCGTCGGGGAGGGGCGCGCATGCTGGGCAGGGCCGCAGACTGGCTCAAATGGGTCTTGAGGCTGGACGGGGCAGTTTCCCTCGGCTTCGGACTCGCCACCGTCATTTGCCAATTCGCCATCTTCAGCACCGCAGTCGATTTGGGCAGCGCCGGGGCGATGGGTAGCGGCACATCCCTCATGGAATCGACGCTTCTGGTTCTATCGGGCTACTACATGCTTGTGGGCAGTTTGGCGCTCGCGCTTGCCACCGCGCCTCCTCAGCACTCAGTGCGCCTCGCGCTGCTGCTCGCTGTGCATCATATCTTCATGGGCATCAAGGGCGGGGTCGAATCGGCTCGTGAATGGATGACCGGAGACCCCTGGAGCGATGTCGTGATCCACGCCGCCTTTGCACTCGCCTATGTCGCCCTGGTCAGCCTGCAATTGAAACGCAGAGCCGTCTGAACCCCTCGGCCGCCGGCTAGTTTGCCTCGGCGCAATGTGCGGGTTAAACAGCCTGCTGGCGCGATTGAGCAGGAGTTTTGCCGTGTCCCGATATCATTCTTACGATCCGGCGCTCGGGCACGGTCTTCCGCACGACCCCGTCAAGGCGATCATTGCGCCGCGGCCGATCGGGTGGATATCGAGCGTGGATCGGGACGGCCGGGCGAATCTCGCGCCCTATAGCTTTTTCAATCTCTTCTGTTCGGCGCCGCCGATCCTCATCTTCGGCAGCGAAGGGCGCAAGCACTCGCTTGACAATATCGAGGCGACGGGGGAGTTCGTCTTCAACCTTGCCACCCGCAGGCTGGCCGAGGCAATGAACCTGACTTCGGGGACGTATGCTGCGGGTGTTGACGAGTTCGAGATCGCGGGGCTCGAGAAAACGCCCTCCGATGCGGTCGCCCCGCCGCGCGTTGCGGCCGCACCGGCGGCAATGGAGTGCAAGCTCCTCGAGGTCAAGCCGCTGGCCGATCTTGATGGCAACAGACTTTCGCGCGAGCTGGTCATCGGGCAGGTGGTGCGGGTCCATATCGACCGGGACTATCTAACCGAAGGACTTTTCGACATGGTTAAGGCCGGTACCATCGCGCGGTGCGGCTATCGCGGCGACTATGTCGAGGTGCGCGAGCTTTTCGAGATGCTGCGGCCTAGCGTTAACGCGGGGTAAGTTCTGTGGCCGCTTGATGCCGCCCCGCGTCAAAAATTGGTCGCGATTGAAAGGCAAAACCCGGTTCCAGGTCGGCTGTGGCCAATCCCTTTCTTGAAAAGACTGCAATGATCGTTTCGCGTCGTCATTTTCTCGGCTCGATGGGCGCACTGGCGCTTGGGAGCGCGATGCTCCCGGGGGCTGCGCACGCGGTTTCGCTCATGGACCCGTTCAACGTCCCTGCGGCCATGGATACAGGTTCGCTCAAGCTTGGGGACGGAATACCCTATGCGGGGGGACTGCGAGGCCTGCTCGACGTTTATGTTCCACGCAACCCGCGGGGTAGGGCGCCGGTGCTGCAATTCATCTATGGCGGGGGCTGGAACCGGGGCGAACGGGCCGACTACAATTTTGTCGGGCATGCCTATGCCTCGCGCGGCTTCGTGACCGTCATCGGGGACTACAGGCTGGTGCCGGAGGTGACCTATCCGGCCTTTCTTTACGATGTGGCCGTTCAGGCGAAATGGATCGAGGACAATATCGCCGCCTTTGGCGGGGACGCCGACAAGCTGTTTCTCGCCGGCCATTCGGCCGGGGCCTATAATGCGGTGATGCTGGGGCTCGACCCGGCCTTTTTCCGCGAGGCGCAGGTCTCGCTCAAGATCCGGGGCATTGCCGGGCTTGCCGGCCCCTATGATTTCTATCCCTTCGAATATGATGAGGTGCGCAATGCCTTCGGGCAGGCGCCCAATCCCGAGGGCACCCAGCCGGTGCGGCTGGTCAACGAGAACGCCCCGCCCATGTTCCTTGCCTCGGGAATGGGCGATCCGATCGTGCGACCGATCAACACCCAGACACTGGCCGCGCGCCTGCGCGAGCACAATGTGCCCGTCGATGAGCGCTACTATGAGGGGATCGGGCATATGGAGATCGTCACCTCCATCGGCGCCATGCTGCGTTGGAGAGCGCCCGTGCTCGAGGATACGGTCAATTTCTTTGCCAGCCTTGGCGCGCTCGACGCTTAGCGGTTCAGCGTTGGACGGGAATGCTCAACTGGTCATAAGACTTTGATTGGTCGCGCTTCAGGCCGTCTTGAGGAAGGCGGCGAGGCGGTCGAGGCCTTGGGCGATTCTTTGCGGCCGGGCGGCGTAGCACCAGCGGAACCAGCCCTCCCCTTCGGGCCCGAAGGCACTGCCGGGCGCAAGGCCAAGGCCATGATCGGTCACCAATTTCCGGGCGACCGCCATATCATTATCGAGCCCGTCGATGCGGAAAAAGGCGTACATGGCGCCGTCGGCGCGCGGCGCCTCAATCCGGCCAAGCGATTCCAGCCCGTTGAGCAGTGTCGAGCGGGCGGCAGCGAGATCGGCCCTGAGCGCGCCGACCGCGTCTTCGCCAAGCGTATCTGTGAGGGCGGCAATGCCGCCGGCCTGCACAAAGGCGGGAACGCAGGAGGTGTTGTATTCGATGACCTTGGGCACCTCGGGCATCAGCGCGGGGGGCAGGGTGAGCCAGCCCAGCCGCCATCCTGTCATGCGCCAGGCCTTGGAAAAGGAATTGACCGTGATCACCCGGTCCTCGGGGTCGGCGAGGGTGAGCATGGAGGGCGCGGCGCCCGAGCCGTCATAGACAAGGCGCTCATAGACCTCGTCCGAGAGAACCCAGATTCCGTGCTTGCGGCAATGCGCGAGGATTGCGCGCTGGGCGGCGCTCTCCAGGGTGAAGCCGGTAGGATTGTTGGGCGCGTTGAGGATCAGCAGCCGCGTGCCGGGCGTCAGGGTGGCGATCAGCCGGTCGAGATCGAGCGTCCAGCGGCCGTTCCTTGTCTTGAGCGGATGGCGCACGATTTCCGCGCCAAGAAGGCGCGGCGCCTCGGCGATATTGGGCCAGATCGGCGTCACGACGACGACCCGGTCGCCGGGCGAGACGATCAACTGGTCGGCGATCATCAGCGCGGATACGCCCGATCCGGTGACAGCAATCCGGTCCGGCGATGCCTTGAACCCGTGCAGGCGGGCCTGGTAGGTGGCAATGGCCTCGCGCAGTTCCGGCATGCCCAGATTATGGGTGTAAAAGGTCTGGTTTTGCGCAAGCGCCTCCCGCGCGGCCTCATTGATGAAATCGGGGGTAGGCAGATCGCTCTCGCCGAACCAGAAGGGAAGGATGTCGTCCCGGCCCATCCCAGCATTGGCGATGTCGCGGATGCGCGAGGAGGCAAGGGCTGTGATGCCCGGCCGTGCCATTGCTGGATATTCGATCGCCATGGGTCAGGCCTGGGGTTTGCGGCGCATGCCGATCAGCGTTGCAGCGGCCACCCCAATCGCGACGATGGCGATAATGATGGTCGCGAGCGCATTGACGTCGGGGGAAACGCCCAGGCGGATTTTCGAGAAGATGACGATGGGCAGAGTGGAGGCGCCGGGGCCGGTGACAAAGCTCGCGATCACGAGATCGTCGAGCGAGAGCGTGAAGGCAAGGAGCCAGCCCGAAATCAGCGCCGGGGAAATGATGGGCAGGGTGATGTCGAAGAAGACCCGCGTCGGCGTTGCGCCCAGATCCATTGCCGCTTCATCGAGTGACTTGTCCATGTCGAGCAGGCGCGAGCGCACGACGACAGTCACATAGGCCATGCAGAAGGTTGAATGGGCGATAACGATGGTCGTAAAGCCACGCCCGGAGGGCCAGCCGAAGGCCGCTTCCATGGCAACGAACAGCAGGAGCAGCGAAAGCCCGGTGATGACTTCGGGCATCACCAGCGGCGCCGATACCATGCCCGCAAAGGCGGTCCTGCCCCTGAACCGGCCAAAGCGGGTCAGCGCCAGGCCGGCAAGCGTGCCCAGGATTGTCGCGATGGTCGCGCTGACCGCGGCGATCTGAAGGCTCAGGATCGCGGCCGAGACGATCTGGGAATCATTGAAGAGCTCGGCGTACCAGCGCAGCGAAAAGCCGGTCCAGACGGTCACGAGCCGGCTGTCATTGAACGAGAAGAAGATGAGCGAGATGATCGGCAGGTAAAGGAAGGCAAAGCCGAGCACTGCGAGCGTGGGAATGAAGAAGCCGCGTCTCATGCGTCCTTCTCCACCACGGCATTCTGCGCCTGATTGAGCAGCAGGATCGGGACGAGCAGGATGACCAGCATGAGAATGGCGACCGCCGAGGCCACGGGCCAGTCCCGGTTCGAGAAGAACTCGTCCCAGAGCACGCGCCCGATCATCAGCGTCTCTGCCCCGCCCAGCAGGGCCGGAATGACGAATTCCCCGATGGCGGGGATGAAAACCAGCATCGATCCCGCGATGACGCCTGGCATGGAGAGCGGCAGGATGACGGTCCAGAAGGTCGTAAAGGGCCTGGCGCCGAGATCGGCGGAGGCTTCGATCAGGCTCTGGTCGAGCTTGACCAGCGTCGTATAGAGCGGCAGCACCATGAAGGGCAGATATGTGTAGACGATGCCGACAAAGACCGCGCCTTCCGTCTGGAGCATGGTAAGGGGCTGGTCGATGATCCCCAGGCTCATCAGGACATTGTTGATGACACCGTTGCGCCCGAGAAATCCCATCCAGGCATAGACCCGAAGCAGGAAAGAGGTCCAGAAGGGCAGGATGACCAGCATCAGGAGGAGATTGCGGTATTTCTCGTCCGAGCGCGCGATGTACCAGGCCATCGGGAAGGCGATCAGCAGCGAGAGTATGGTCGATATCGCCGCTATGCGGACCGAATTGACATAGGCGTTGACGTAAAGCGTGTCGCGCACAAGGAACAGGAAGTTCGAGAAGTGCAGCGTGATCGAGAGCGAGTCGTCGCTCCCCCATTCGAACATGGGCAGATAGGGCGGCCGTCCGAGCGCAAAGGCGCTGAGCGCGATCTTGAAGACGACCAATAGCGGCAGGACAAAGAAGATGACGAGCCAGAGCACGGGCGCCAGCAGGACGGCGGTGCGGCCCGAAAATCCGACGCGCCTCAGGCGCCCGGCGATGAAGCTCCAGACCCGGCGCCGGGGGTGATCGGCGAGCACGCTCATGAGACCAGAACCGCGCCGGCGTCAGACGCCCATGAAACGTAGACCTTTTCGTCCCAGCTGATCGAATCCTCGTCATAGCGCGAGGCGTTGGTGCGCGAGACGTGGATGCGCTTGCCGCTGTCGAGCACGATGCGATAGACCGACATGTCGCCGAGATAGGCGACGTCTTCGACGAGGCCATGGGTGATGTTGGCGTTGCCCTCGGGCTTTTCGCGGCTGAGCTGCATCTTCTCGGGGCGGATGGCGTACCAGAGGATCTGCTCGGGCGCACAATCGACACCATGGCCGACATAGATGTCGCACCCAGCCTCGGTCGAGGCGATGCGGATATGATCGTCCTCGTCCTCGGTCACCACGCCCTCGAACATGTTGACCGACCCGATGAAGCCGGCAACGAAGCGGGAATTGGGGAACTCGTAGATTTCCTGGGGCTCGCCGATCTGGGCGATCTTGCCATCGGCCATAACCCCGATGCGGGTAGCAAGGCTCATCGCCTCTTCCTGGTCATGGGTGACGACGACGAAGGTGACGCCCAGCGTCTCCTGGATCTTGACCAGCTCGTACTGGGTGTCCTCGCGCAGCTTCTTGTCGAGCGCGCCGAGAGGCTCATCGAGAAGGAGCAGCTTGGGGCGCTTTGCGAGCGAGCGGGCGAGCGCCACGCGCTGGCGCTGGCCGCCCGAAAGCTGGTGCGGCTTACGGCGGGCGAAATTCTCGAGCCGGGTAAGCTTTAGAAGCTCGGCGACGCGGGCAGCGGTTTCATCCTTTGGCAGGCCCTCGCGCCTGAGCCCATAGGCGATGTTGTTCTCGACCGTCATATGCGGGAAGAGCGCATAGGACTGGAACATCATGTT
>CAYSBF010000135.1:0-7016 GCA_964429025.1 uncultured Pelagibacterium sp. | reverse complement strand
CCCTTAAAGTGCCAGAACGGCAAGGTTGGCGCCATGAGCGCGCGGGTTCGGGGCAAGCCATAGATGCGATGCATCATGGGGAAAATCGTGTAGTTGCGGGCCCACATGCGGCGCGGATCGAGCGCCCATTTGTTGGCGCATTTGGCCAGAAGCGGGTTCCTGCGGCGGTAGTGGAAGTCGAGATGCGAGAGCGCCTGCCGGCTTTGGCCTGCCCCCGGATCACGAACAGCCTCGATCCACCTGCCCTTGAGCCTCACAAACCCGTCACGGCTCTGCTCGAGCGCCATGAAGACATCTCGCCCCCTCTCGACGCCCACAAGTTCATCGACATCGCAGTTGAGCAACCCCGCGCTCTCCTTGCCAAAGCGGCGGAGCATCAAGGAGAAACTCGCGACCTGCAAAAAGTTCGGCCAATAAGGGTGCGATAGAACTGCCGGGTCAACAGGCCCATAGCGAAACGGCCAGCTGACAAGACCGACAACTTCAAGACCTTCCACCCGGGCGAGCGCATGAGCCAGCTCTTCAAGTCCATAGCGCGTCGACCCATTGTCGAAAATGACGATCGCATCAACGCCATGGAGCTGGCAGTGCCATTGCGCCCATGTCGTGATCCAGGAGAGATCATTGTCCTTGTTCATGGTGAACATCACGCGCCGACCATTGAGGACGTTGGACTGGCTGGGCTGAACCGGAATCGTTTCCGTTAGCCCTTCGACTTCGAACTCGACCGCCGTGGTCCCGGTCGCGGCCCCCTTGAGAACCGTCGTCATGGTCGACCGCGACGGAAACCAGGAAGGCGCGAGTTTGGCCCCGGAGGGCAGCGCTCGAAATCTCCCGGCTTTGAGGAAGGGGTCGAGATTGAGCGGTGGCGGTCCGACCAGTACGATCTCCGCATTGCCTGCATCAAAGCAGTCATAGAACAGTGCGCGATCTTCAAACGCGGCGTAAAAATCGGCGGGACGCGTTCTTGCTGGCCGCCGGGGCAAGCGTTTAAGCTGGCTGGACGCGGGCAGGAAAGCAGCAGAGGTCGAGAAGAGATGCACTGCCGGGGCCGCGCTGTCCTGTTGGTCGACCATCAAGGGTGAGCTCACAAATAACAATTGCCTTGGTAGCGCTTTAGCCGCTGAGACGCCCGAGTGCAAACCAAGACAATTGGCAGGCATCGCTTCTTTATAAAGCTATCGTGCCATGTCGCCCCTCACACCTTTAGAAGGTCACGCTGAGGCCCAAGTAGACGGTATGGTTTTGCTGGTTTCCGGAGAACAACCCGCTATAGCTGGCGCGGACGGTCAGTTCCTCGGTCGCCTCGAAGCTGACGCCCGCGCCGAGGTGCAGCCGGTCGCGACCAGCGTCGGGGCCGCTGACCGTGAAGCCAGTCGGGCCGCCGGCGAAGGCGAGGCTATGATTGGGCACCACGTCGGCGAAGGCGTGTTCCCACACCGCGCGGCCGTCCAGCGTCACCCTGCCGCTTTCGGTGAGGACGACATGCTGGAGTCCGATACCGAGGCCGGTATCGAGGCGAGACCAGCTCTCCGAGGCTCCGGTGAGGTTGAGCGCGCCGGCGCCGGTCTCGGTGAAACCGCCATGCCCGGACCAGCCGGCGTCGAGTGTGGCGAGCGGCGAGAGTGTCGTGCCGCCGCCCATGTTGAAGTCATAGGCCGCCTCGCCCGAAAAGCCGACGGTGTGGTTCCAATAGGAGGCATTGGCGGTCTGTTTGATCGCGCCCAAGACGATGTTGCGCTCGGTGGAGATCAAGTTGGCCGCATAGGCGAGCGAGCCCGCCAGCGTCCACGGCCCGTCCTGCCAGCCGCCATAGGCCCCGATGTGGAAGCCATCGCTCTCGAAGCGCGACAGCCGCGCATCGACCGAACCGTGGCTGCGGATATAGCCCACGCCAAAGCCGGCATAGGCGTTGCCGCTGGCGACGTCGAGCGCGCCTTCATAGCCGCCCGCGAGGCCCGCCGCCCACCAGTCGAGCGCGGCGGCGTTGCCGTCGGCGTCCACCGTGCCGCGCCCGCCGAGCGGGGCGAGCCAGGCATTGTGGACGCGCTGATCGGCATAGGCCGATGTGGTCGCATCGTTTATGGCAGCGACACCCGGCCCGGCCGGCGTGGAGGGACCGTAGGCGAGCGGCGCGGTGAACACCTGCCCGCCGGTAAGACCGTCGCCGATCCCGGCCGACGCCTGGTCGTGCAGCGTGCGGCTGAACAGCCCGAACGTCTGGTCGATGATGTGCTGGCCGGACGCATGGACCTCCCCGGACAGCGCGTTGAACGCCGCGTTGGCGTTGGTCTCGCTCATGCCGACCACCGCGTCATAGGCGAGGTTGCCGGGGCCGAGGTCGCGCACCGCCTCGCCGGTCTGGCACTGGTTGAAGCTCGCGCCGGGCAGGCAGAACGAGGCAGCCGCTTGGCTGCTGGTCAAATAGTAGTTCTGCCCATCATGATGACCGGTGAAGCTGAGGAAAGCGAAATCGTCGGTGATATCGGGAGCGCCGTTGACGGTCAGATTGCCGGCAGCTGCTGTCTCAATGATTGTGTATTGGGTATTGGGCGCATAGGTCGATCCATCGTCGGTGCCGTTTTCGGGAACCACGTGGAAGATAGCGCCATCTTCAATGGTGGCTGTGTCTGCTTTGATCAGATCGTTGTGAGTTCCGGCCGTGTTCCCGCCATCGTTTAATTCGACCTGATAGATCGATCCGGGCGCGAAGGTGATAGCCGCCACGCTGAGCGTGCCGATGGAATTGCCGGGTGCAATCGTGCCGCCTGCGCCCACCGTGACATCGCCGCCCAAACCGCCGACGCCTCTAAGCGTGCCGCTGCCTCCAATGACGATCGAGCCGCCGAGCTTATTTTGTACGTAGAGGATGCCGCCGGAGATGGTGGTGGTTCCGGTAAAGCCTGACCCATCGCCAGTGTAGTTCGTCACACCCGCCATGTGTCCGATGGCGTGACTGCCCGCCCCGGTGGACTCGAGGGCCGTATCGAAAGTGTAGCCATCGGCTTGCGTCCCGGTATGATTGAAAACGAGTGTGCCGTTGCCGTTATGAAATATTACGCGGTCCGCGGTGAGGATACCCGCGCCCTGCGCAATCTCGCCTGCCGCCGCGCCGATGTTGAGCACGCCTTCGCCACCGGCGTTCGCAGCGATCTGTATGTCTTCACCCGCGCCGACCGAAACCTCGCCTCCGTTGGAGATGGTCAGCGATCCCTTCCCGGTCGCGCCGACATCGATGGTTTCGTTGACGTTAAGTAGCGAGTCTATTCCATCAATAACAACTGCGCCAATCGCCGTGTCGTTATCGGCGATGACAAGATAGTCGCCGACATGGACGGTGCCGCCGCCGGTAATTGCAAATTCGCCTTCGCCGTTCGCGCCGACGCTCAATTCCTGCTCAATGTGCCATTCCGCTCCGTCCCTGACATGAACATGACCCATGCCGGTCTCGTCCTGGCCCAGACTGACGCTATCCTTGGCAGTTGCCTCAGCCCGATCTTCTATGGTCAGGATGCCTTGGCCGGATTCGCCGACCCGCAGTGCTCCGTTCGCCGTCCATGTGGAACCCGAGCCTGAAACGACGATTTCGCCCCGTCCGGTCTCGCGACTGCCGAGGGTCGTGCTGCCAGCGGCCACCCCGGTAGTGAGCGTGCCGCCGTTGAGCACGGAGATGAGCGCTGAGCCATCCCGGCCAATCGTCATGGGCCCGTTGGTCTCCCACTCCCCTCCATCCACGATGAGGTCGGTGTGCATCCCATTTTGTGTACCCAATGTCGCGCCAGTGCCGCTATTGGTCACGACGGCGCCATTGCGCACCTCGAACCTGGCCGAGCCGGTAATGAGTTCGCTGACAGCCCAGGTCGCGTCATCGACCAGAACGGTGCTTTCGTGGAGGTTGGACTCAGTGCCGACGGCAACGGTGCTGCTTTGAACGTATCCGCCGTCCTCGATCCGAAGGTCGCCTTGTCCATCAATACCGATAAGGATGGTGCCGGTATTGGCCCAGATCGAGCCGGTTCCCGATACGACGACAGAACCGGTTGCGTCGACGCCCCAACCAATAGCGACTTCGCCGGAATTCGTCAGGGCGCCCCCGTTCACGATGTGCAATACGCCACTGCCGCTATCTCCGATCAGAACCTCGCCGAAGCTGTTCCACTCGGAGTCTTCACCGTTGATGATTACAACCCCGTGGGAAGCCGATCCATTGCCGAGCGTTACTACGCCATTGGTGGTGAGTACGCCGTCGTTCGTTATAAACAGTCCCGCCAGATCATCGTCTCCGATCGTAAGATCTCCTGCTTCACCTGGCGCGCCGTCAAGCGTTACCGGGGAAATCCCGCCCACCATGGAGTTGATCAATACGTTATCGGTCGAGGTAGGTTCGGCGCCGCCGCTCCAGTTGCCGCTTGTTGTCCAGCTTCCGTTGACATTACCCAGCCACTCGACAACCTGACCTGCTGCCGGCTGGACGAACAAAAGCAGGGCCGTGCCGGTCATCAGCGCTCCGCGCAGTCCCAGACCGACGGCGCGCGTCCCGTTCCCTTTTCCGCCCATGTGCATGCCCTTCCCCAACATTCATTGTCCCTGGACCTGGATACGCACTCAATGTCGAATGGTCGTGGGGAATGCGGTTGGGGTATGGGACGGATCGGAATGGATGCCGTCCGGCTGCAGCGCCGCTATTTCGTGCCTTCAGCTTCACCCTTGCCCGAAAAGATCAGGATGCGCTGTGCCCGCCTTTTCGCATGTCCACCGGCGTCATCTTGAAGCGCCGGCGGAAAGTATGATGAAACCAGGAAATATCCCCAAAGCCGCAGTCGAGCGCGATCGAGGCGATGTTGACGTGCAGCAGGGCGGGGTCGGTCAGCATCTCTCGGGCGCGGTCGAGCCGCGCGTTCAGGAGGTAATCTGTGAAGTTGGTATTCTCCGCATAAAACAGATCCCGGATGCGGCGCGGCGTGACGCCGTGCCGCTCGGCCAGCCAGGACAGCGAAACGTCGCTTTCGCCCAGATTGGCCGCAATGTCCCGGATAATGTGCCCGAACAGCTCCTCGCGCGACTGGATTGGCGGCGATGCCTTTTCCTGCCGGGGCGAACCATCCTTGCGTGTCAAAGGGGTGCCGGCATTTTTCCGCGGATCGTGAATCAGCAGGATCGCCGCTGGCTGCGGGCCTGCCATATCGAGAAAGTCAACAGCAGGCGACCAGGGCGAGACTTCGATCAGGAACGGACGGGAGCCATCGTCCCGGCTCCAGGGGATCGGGCCGACTGCAGCCAGGTCCCGATAGATGTTTGCGCAGGCGAAGACGGCGTGTTGCAACCGGTCCTGCACCCGTTGATCGGCGAGCCTGAACTTTCCGTCACGCAATTGCAGCCCAATTCCTTTCGCCAGCAATGCTTCGGCGGGCTGATCGGCGAAAAGAACACGCAGGGCGGCATCGACCGCGACCAGCCCGACTTGCGTTCGGTTTTTGGGGACCGACAGGGCGGCGTTTTCCAACGCCTGCCTGTGCAACCGGCTCTGGATGGCAACCGCGCGGATCAGATGAGGCGTGATCAGCGAAAATCGCCGCTCCGCCCGGCAATGCAGCTCGTCCCGCGTTGCCGATGCCTGCACAACGCAACTTGCAAAACCGGCCTCGGTCAGCGCGAGATTGACTGCAAGACGTTCCGCCCCAAGGCCGGAATGCGACCAGAACTCGTTGTGAAACATACTGTTGCGGAACTGGCGGCGCCCGGTGTCGGCAAGGCTGGTGATCTTGCCTACGGGCGCGCCGCTCGTGGCCGCGACGGTCGGGTCCTCCGCCCACCACCGAAGATTATAGGCCGCGATCACCTCGGGATCGGCGCGCGGCGCCACCACCGATGAGAACCCCACGGCATGATCGACACGAACCAGCGCAGCGTTCTCGGCACCACAATAATCGGCAATCGCACAAAGCGGGGTCGACCAGTCTTCCTCTCCGAGCGCAGCCGCGTAAAGGCCATGCACGATATCGAGAACGTCGCTTCCCTGCCCCATCGGACCTCCAACTCCAAGAGCACAACCATACCAGCGTGAAGGTCTGTTTTGCTATCGAATGTTCATATAGTCCCTATTCGTGCCCGGAATTGGCCAATGCCGAAGCCCATGGGCAGGCCTATTGGGCAAGCCGGCAATTTCGCTGCGTCGATGTACCGCTGCGCCCAAGGGGCGCTGGTGCTGCCCGGCGAGCGGCTCGATCGCCGCGCGATGTGATCGCAGCGATCAGTGCTGCTCGAGCAATTCCAGTCCGGCGAAATAGATATGGAGCTGATAGAGCGGCACCGGAGCAGGTCCAACGCCCTCGGGCTTGAACTCCAGATCGATGTGGCTGATTGGCGGGGTCTGGATGCCAGGGGCAAGTGCCAGCCAGTCGGTGCCGGATCGGAAAGCCTCCATGGTGAACATATATTCGATACAGACCACCCGGCCCTCGATCACGCAGTAGATCGGCCCCACGGGCAGATCGCTCTCGCGAGCCCAGTGAGCACCCATATGCGGCACGTGCGGGCTGATCTGAACCGCCTCGGCCGCCACGTCTTCGAGCAGCGGCAGACCCTCGAGCGACAGAGGCGCCTCATGTGCTGAGGCCGAGAGTGCAACCGCGCCCATCCCCACAGCCGCGAGCCAACCCAATAGCAATCGTCTTGGGCGTTTCAGGCGTTTCATCGATCATCTCCTCCAGATGGCGTTTCAGTGTCACGGCGTCTTTAGCCTTCGATGGCTCAACGGTCGTGGGGAATGGGGTTGGGGAATGAGCCCGACATCGACAAAGACCAGCAGACAACGATTTGCAGCTTGGGTCTGCGTCGCATCTTGGGGGAGTAGCTCGATCGTTGAACGCCCACGCTTGCCGGAGGAGCCCCTCTCCCGCAGCCCCGCAATTGTCGGGGTCCTGCGACAATGGCCAGGGATCTCATGTCAGAATTCGGCCTTCTGAAACCCCCGGAACGCTTGAGGATCTGCGATAACGCCCGTTGGCGCACTGTCA
>CAYSBF010000134.1:0-7087 GCA_964429025.1 uncultured Pelagibacterium sp. | reverse complement strand
TTGCCGAGATTGTCGATGTCGTCGATATCGCCCGTGCCGTCGCGCAGCTCGACCAGAGTGCGGACGACTTCGACGATGTCTTCTTTGCGCAGAATGCGGACTGTGTCCTCGACATCGAGATCGAGGCGCATGTTCATCTTCACGCGCCCGACCGCCGAGAGATCATAGCGCTCGGGATCAAAGAACAGCGACTTGAACATCGCTTCGGCAGTTTCGATGGTGGGCGGCTCGCCCGGACGCATCACGCGATAGATGTCGAACAGCGCGTCCTCGCGGCTCTCGTTCTTGTCGATCGCCAGCGTGTTGCGGATATAGGGGCCGACATTGACATGGTCGATGTCGAGGATCGGAAGCTCGGTGAAGCCCTTCTCGACGAGCAGCGCCAGGCTCTTCTCGTCCAGTTCGTCGCCGGCCTCGGCAAAGATCTCGCCGGTCGCCAGATCCACCATGTCCTGGGCGACATACATGCCGTAAAGGTCTTCGTCCGTCACCAGCAGGTGCGTCACGCCCTTCTCGGCAATCTTCTTGGCCGCGCGCGCGGTCAGGCGGGCGCCGCCCTCGTGCACCACATCGCCGGTGTCGGCATCGATCAGGTCGAAAACGGGCTTGGAGCCGCGGAGCTTTTCGGCGTCGAACGGCTTGCGCCAGCCCTTTTCACCGCGGGTGTAGGTCTGGGTGTTGTAGTAGGTCGCGAGGATTTCCTCGGCGTCGAGGCCGAGTGCCTTGAGCAGCGAGGTGACCGGAATCTTGCGGCGGCGATCGATGCGCGCGTAAACGACGTCCTTGGCATCGAACTCGATGTCGAGCCAGGAACCGCGATAGGGAATGATGCGCGCGGCGAACAGCAGCTTGCCCGAGGAGTGGGTCTTGCCCTTGTCGTGATCGAAGAACACGCCGGGAGAACGGTGCATCTGGGAGACGATGACACGCTCGGTGCCGTTGACGATAAACGTGCCGTTCGAGGTCATGAACGGCATGTCGCCCATATAGACGTCCTGCTCCTTGATGTCCTTGACGGACTTGGCGCCGGTATCTTCATCGACCTCGAATACGATGAGGCGGAGCGTCACCTTGAGCGGAGCGGCAAAGGTCATGTCGCGCTGACGGCACTCGTCAACGTCGTACTTGGGCTGCTCGAATTCGTAACGCACGAACTCGAGGCTCGCCGTACCGGCAAAATCCGTGATCGGGAACACAGAGCGGAACACCGCCTGCAGTCCTTCATCGGCACGGCCGCCTTCCGGCTCATCGACCATCAGGAACTGGTCATAGGACGCCTTCTGAACCTCGATCAGGTTCGGCATCTCCGTGACTTCTCGAATGGAACCGAAGGACTTGCGCACCTTGCGGCGCCCGTTGAACGTGGTAGCCATATACCCGTTTCCTCTCGTATCGAATGTCTCGGAGGCAGCTGTTCAAAGGATCGACAATCAGCCGTCGGTCCTCTGAACAGGTGCCCGGGACCATCCCTCTGGAACGGTCCTGTGTCCTAAGTGTGTCGCGTCACCAGCATCAAAAGTGACAGGCACTCGTGCCGGCAGACCTCCACGGGACTCATCTATGCAACTATGGTCCGCAACCTTGACGCCCCTGCCCGTTCCGGGTGGCGTCCGCCTCAAAGAAACAGCTGTCCCTTTGAAACGGGAAAAGGGATGGCCCGAAAAGGGGCCATCCCAAGACTTCTGTCCTGCAAGCCGAACTACTTGAGTTCGACCTTGGCGCCGGCAGCTTCGAGCTTTGCCTTGATGTCTTCGGCCTCGGCCTTGTTGACACCTTCCTTGACAGCCTTCGGAGCGCCTTCGACGAGGTCCTTGGCTTCCTTGAGGCCCAGGCCCGTGATGCCGCGGACTTCCTTGATGACGTTGATCTTCTGATCGCCGGCAGAAGCCAGGATCACGTCGAACTCGTCCTTTTCCTCAGCCGGAGCGGCCGCGGCGGCACCGCCACCAGCAGCGGCAACAGCCACAGGAGCGGCGGCGGAAACGCCCCACTTTTCTTCAAGCATCTTGGAAAGCTCGGAAGCCTCCAGAACGGTCAGTGCGGACAGTTCGTCCACAAGCTTGGCGAGATCAGCCATTTTGATACCCTTTTTTCTAAGGTTCTAGGTTTCGGTTTGAACCGTGGATTGTGTCGCGACGCCTTTAAGCAGCGCCCTTTTCCGAATAAGCGGAGATGACCCGTGCAACCTGGCCGCCCGGCGCCTGCAGGACCGCTGCGATCTTGGCCGCAGGCTGCGTGAGCATACCCGCGATCTTTGCACGCAACTCGTCCAGCGAAGGCAGATCGGCCAGTGCCTTGACGCCTTCGGCGTCCAGAGCGGTCGAGCCCATTGCGCCGCCAAGGATCACAAACTTGGTGTTCCCGTCGGCAAACTTCTTGGCGACTTTCGGCGCCGTAATGGGATCTTCCGAATAGGCAAGGACCGTCGGACCGGTCAGAATGTCCGAGAAATCCGCGATTTCGGAGTCTTTAAGAGCGAGCTTGGCAAGGCGGTTCTTTGCGACCTTTACCTGCCCACCGGCCTGCTTCATCTGCCTGCGAAGGCTTTCGAACTCAGAGACCGACAGACCGGCATAGTGAGCAACGACTACCGCGCCCGAGCTGGCGAAAGCCTGCTGGAGCGAGGAGACGACCTCAACTTTTTCCGCTCTATCCACTGCTACTCTCCACGTTTAGCCCACGTCCGCGCGGGACATGGACCGTTGCAAATTGCCGCCCCGCGAACGGGATGGCGGTGCAGTGCCTGTAAACCGGTTTCGGGGCGATCCCCTTGGCCAGTCCGGTTCAAACCAAAACGAGACGGCGCTCATCGCCTAAAACTCTCGTACCGGTTATCACCCCATCTATTGGTGGCTGCCGGGAGCTCCCGGCGTTTCAGACGATCCGCCGATCGTCACCACGCAGTCTCGGACAGGACTTTCACCTTTGGACCCGGAGGTCCTCTGGTACCCCGGGCGGCCGGAACCGCCCGGAATTCTTTTCCCGATGCTTAGTTCAGCACCGAGGACGGATCGACATGGACGCCAGCGCCCATGGTCGAGGAAACGGCCACGCGCTTGACATAGGTGCCCTTGGCGCCCGCGGGCTTTGCCTTGGTCACGGCGTCAGCAAGCGCCTTGATGTTCTCGATGAGTTGGTCTTCCGAGAAGGAAGCCTTGCCCACGCCGGCGTGAATGAGGCCGGCCTTCTCGACGCGGAACTCCACCGCACCGCCCTTGGCAGCCTTGACGGCGCCGGCGACATCCGGAGTTACCGTGCCGACCTTCGGGTTCGGCATCAGGTTGCGCGGGCCAAGGATTTTGCCGAGACGGCCAACGAGCGGCATCATGTCCGGGGTCGCAATGCAGCGATCGAAATTGATGTTGCCCTTCTGGATTTCCTCGGCGAGATCATCTGCCCCGACCACGTCCGCACCGGCGGCCCGGGCCTCATCGGCCTTGGCGTCCTTGGCGAACACGGCGACGCGAACGGTCTTGCCCGTGCCATTGGGGAGGTTCACGACGCCGCGGACCATCTGGTCGGCGTGCCGCGGATCGACACCCAGATTCATGGCGACTTCGACCGTCTCGTCGAACTTTGCAGTCGCGCGTTCCTTGACCAGCTTGATGGCCTCATCGACCGGATAAAGCTTCTTGCGGTCAATGCCTTCGCGAATCTGCTTCGTGCGCTTTCCAAGCTTGCTCATCGTTCCTTACCCCTCAACCTGCAGGCCCATTGAGCGGGCGGAACCGGCAACCATGCTCATTGCGGCTTCGATCGTATCCGCATTGAGGTCCTTCATCTTCTTCTCGGCAATTTCGCGCACCTGGGCCTCCGTGAGGGTTCCGGCGCTATCGTGACCCGGCTTCTTGGAACCGGACTTGAGATTGATTGCCTTCTTGATGAAATAGGTGACCGGCGGCAGCTTCATCTCGAAGGTGAAGCTCTTGTCCGCAAACGCGGTGATAACCACCGGGATCGGGGCACCCTTTTCCATTTCCTGCGTAGCCGCATTGAAGGCCTTGCAGAATTCCATGATGTTCAGACCGCGCTGACCGAGGGCCGGGCCGATCGGGGGCGACGGAGTCGCAGCGCCTGCAGGCACCTGCAACTTGATGTAGCCGGTAATCTTCTTTGCCATGTCTCGTTCCTTTCAATAGACCGCCAAAGCGGCCATTTGGTGACGGCGTGGTCCGAGGTTTGACCGGCGGATGGCAACCACCGCCCTCTCCCACGCTGCTTGCGCTCCCTTGGGAGCGTTACGGATCAGACCTTTTCGACCTGACCGTATTCGAGCTCCACCGGAGTGGGACGCCCGAAAATCGAAACTTCCACCTTGAGGCGCGCGCGCTCCTCGTCGACTTCCTCGACAACACCCGAGAAGCTCGCGAATGGGCCATCGGATACGCGCACGCTCTCGCCAATCTCGAAGCTGACGGACGGCTTGGGTCGGTCCACGCCTTCCTGCACCTGCTGGAGAATGGACATTGCCTCACGCTCGGAGATCGGCTGCGGCTTGTTGTCCGCGCCAAGGAACCCCGTAACCTTCGGCGTATTCTTGATCAGATGGAACGTCTCGTCGGTCAGCTCCATCTTGACGAGCACATAGCCCGGGAAGAACTTGCGCTCGGCGTCGACCTTGCGGCCACGACGCACTTCCGTAACCTTCTCGGTCGGCACCAGCACGTCGTCGAAAAGATGATCGAGTCCGTTGGAAGCCACCTTCTGCCGGATGTCTTCAGCAACCTTGCGCTCGAAGTTCGAGTACGCCTGAACAATATACCAGCGCTTGGCCATACCGCGTTTCGCTCCTGATCCCGCCTTGCCGCAACTAGCGAATGGACAGAATAAAGCCCACAAAGAACTGGATGATCTGGTCTGCGAGCAGGAAGAACAGGCTCGCGAACGTCACCATCACCAGCACCATGACAGTCGATATCAGCGTCTCGTTACGGGTCGGCCATACCACTTTGGCGACCTCGGTCCGTACCTGCTGAAAAAACGTAAAAGGATTAGTCCGGGCCATGAAGCGCTCGATACCTGGTGTCAAATCTTTGGGGCTTAAGTCCATAAGCAATCGCCGCGCGAGTCGGGTTCGCACGGCCAAGAGAGGCCTATCTAGACCTAGAAGAGGGCTAAAGCAAGACCCGTGCCGATGTTTTTTCAGCACCTTGGCCGACCGTTGACTTCCTGCCGGCAATGTCTACCTTCGAACGAATGAGCAAGCAAGCTGGCCACCATTCGAGCCGCGTCAGCCGCGAACATCCTGTGATGGGACCGCGGCCCTAAGGCCGTGCCCTGCGCCGCACCGCCTTAGGGTACCTGTTCAGCCATCCGCTTCCCGCGCGCTTTAAACATTTCACTCATTCACGCCCTCGACGGGCATATCCGCATGGAGTTTGCGATGAGCCTCTTTGCCTCCACTGGGCAGTTGCCCGCGATCTTAGTCCCGCAGGACGATTTCGAGATGCTGATGAAGCTGGCTTCCGCCGGAGCGGGCGATGACGGTCCCGCCGACGATTTGCTCAGCGAGCTTGAGCGCGCCACGATCGCCAGCAGCAGCGATATACCCGCCGATGTCATCCGCATGGGGTCCATAGTCAGCTATAGCCTCGACGGCGGGCAGCCAAAGACCGTGCGGCTCGTCTATCCGGCGGATGCTGACATATCGTCAGGCGCCATCTCGGTGCTCACCCCCATAGGGTCGGCACTGGTTGGCCTGCGGCCAGGCCAGACCATTGGCTTCGAGGCGCGGGACGGCACGGCCCGGGAAATTAGGGTCATCGCCGTCTTCAATGCCCAGGCCCATGCAAAAATAATGGAGTCAAGCAATTTCATCGCCTCGCCATCAGACGATCCAGGCCCGTCGGCGGCCTGATGCCATATGGGGCGTTACAACTGATCGTTGTAATGCCCCTTGGTCGCGCCGACCAGCCGCGCCAGTTCCGAAAAGCCGTGGGGCCCGCCATCTTCGCCCTGCCGGTTGGCGAGCGAGAGAAACCGCATCGGAAAAACGACGGCATCTCGATTGGCCGGATGCATGTCTTCAGTGATCCGCTCGTCGCCGAGCGCGATCTGCTCGGCGCGCGCCAGCGCAGTGTCGATTTCATCCCGGGTCAACACGCCCTTCGCGACAAGCGCCTCATTGATGGCGGCGACTGCGAGATAGAGCCCCTGTAGCTGCAGGTTGGCGACATTCATTTCAGCTCCTCCTTGTCGTGGTTCACCACTCCTAACGCCTGAACTCGCCTATGGGCTTCGCAAGCCGCAGGGAAAGTGGGGCGCCTCGGACTTGCGGCACGGCAACCTTTGGGGAGCGGACGCGTTAGCCAGCAAATCCTAATCCAGGCACTATAACGGACCCGTGAACCATGCGCATTCTGTTGGCTCTTGTTACAACGACCCTGCTCTCCGCGACCGCCCTGGCTCAGGAGGCCTCCGAGGCGGGCTCGCCCGAAGGCACCTGGCGCGACGATTGGGGCACCACGCTCGAGATATCCTATTGCGGCGAGGACGGCACTGAACTCTGCGCGGTCCTTCTCGACGTGCAGGGCGAATCCCGCACCGAAGAAAACCTTGCCTACGTCAACCAGCAAATCATGCAGGCCCGGCCAACCGCCGAGAACAAGTGGGAAGGCACAGTCATCTTCCAGGGATCGGAAGCCAAGGGCACGCTCACCCAGGTCGGTCCCGACACGATCGAGATCCAGGGCTGCCGCGCCCTCATCTTCTGCGAAACGCTGGCCTTCCAGCGGGTGGGATGACATCGCTCGCCCAGAGGACCCGCGGAGGTCACTTGTTTCGATCTTGAGAAATGGCAGGGGCGGAGGGACTCGAACCCCCGGCCCTCGGTTTTGGAGACCGATGCTCTACCAACTGAGCTACACCCCTGCAGCGCACATCACGGTGCGAATATGAACCCGCTCGCGGGCCGGGGTTTGATCTAGTCGAGATGGCCCGGGAGTGCAAGTGTCAGTTGCCAGGAGCCGGCACAAAAAGAAAAGGGCGGCCCAAAGACCGCCCCATCCAAAAAGTCTTTGAAGCGCTGATTAAGCGACGATTTTGGAGACGACGCCTGCGCCGACGGTGCGGCCGCCTTCGCGGATGG
>CAYSBF010000133.1:0-7095 GCA_964429025.1 uncultured Pelagibacterium sp. | reverse complement strand
CGAGCGCTGGCCGGGCACGAGCAGATCGCGCTCAAGACACGCCAGCGCGTCAATGAAGCCGCGCGTGAACTGGGCTACGTGCCCAATGTCGCCGCACGCCAGCTTGTCTCGGGCCGCTCGAACTTCGTTGGCTTCGTCATTCCCATTCGCGGCCCCAATTTCCTTGACTCCTATCTCGGGGAATTCGTCACCGGTCTTGGCGAGGGTTTTGTGGCCCATGGCTTTGATCTGATCCTCGCCACCGTCCAGCCAGAGCGCTCCGAACTCGATGTTCTGCGTCACCTCGTTGAATCGGGCCGGGCCGACGGCGTGGTCGTGCCTCGTATCGCTGCCGAGGACGCGCGCGTCGACTATCTGCGCGCGATGAAGTTCCCCTTCGTTGCCCATGGGCGCATTCGTGACGATCAGGGCGACTACACCTGGCTCGATGCTGACAGCGAGACGGCCTTCGAGCAGGCATTCGATCTGCTTTACGAGCAGGGTCACCGCCATTTCGGGCTGGTTTCCATTGCCGAGGACATGACCTTCCGCAATCTGCGTGAGAAGGGGCTGGCCAATGCCATCGGGCGCCGCGGCGATCCCGAGGTGCGCCTCGACGTCGTACGTCCACCGCGTTTCGATCGCGGCGCAACCGTTGCCGCCATCAACAGCCTGCTCCACGCCCCCGATCGCCCGACAGCAATCATCGGGCTGTTCGACGAACTGGCACTGACCGTCATGGAAGAGGCCCGACGCGCAAGCCTTTCGATCCCCCGTGACCTCTCGGTGATCGGATTCGACAACATCCCGGCATCCGCCTATGCGCCGCCGGGCCTCACCACGTTCGAGGTCCAGACCCGCTCGATGGCGCGAGAGATCGCCCACATGCTGGTCGACCTCATAGAGGGGACTGCGTCCAGAGGCATCAGCAAACTCATAAAGCCTTCACTCGTGCTCAGGGCAAGCCACGGCCCTGCACCGAAAGCGGGTGGATAAGTTCACGTGGCAATTGGGAGGGATAAAAGTGAAAACCACAGTCAAACTCTTGACATCGATCGCCATCGCCGCGCCGCTGGCGATTGGCGTTGCAGGCGCGGCCAGCGGCCAGGTTCTGTTCTGGTCCAACCAGGCAGCCCCTATCGAAGAAACCCAGCGCATGCGTGAGCAGGTTCTTTCCGGCTTTGACGGCGTCGATTTTCAACCCCAGGACACCGGCCCCTTCATAACGCGCCTGGAGGCTGAATTCGAGGCGGGAACGGGCACGATCGGCGTTGTCGGAGCTCTGCACGGCGAGCTCGCCAACTATCCCGACAACTGGGCTGATCTCTCGGGCGTCGATCTTGCAGGCATTGAGGTCAGCCCCGCCTTTCTGGAGCTTGGCAAGCTTGGAACGGGCGAACAGAAATACCTGCCCTGGATGCAGGCGACTTATGTCATGGCGGCCAATGTAGCAGCGCTCGAATACCTGCCCGATGGCTATGACATCAACGCGCTCAGTTATGACGAATTCATCGACTGGATGCGCATTCTCGCCGAAGAAACCGGCTCGCCAAAATTCGGTTTCCCGGCCGGCCCCCAGGGATTGAAGCACCGCTTCTTCCAGGGCTTCCTGCTTCCCTCCTATGCCGGCACGACAGTCACCGGTTTCCGCTCGGCGGAAGCGGCTGCCGGCTGGGAGAAGTTCCGCGAGCTCTGGCAGTACACCAATCCTGCCTCGACCAATTACGGCTTCCTTCAGGAACCACTGCTGGCCGGTGACGTATGGGTCGGGTTCGATCACGTTGCCCGTCTGGCCGATGCGTTCAATCAGCAGCCCGACAACTTCGTCGCGTTCCCGGTTCCTGCCGGGCCGATGGGACGCGGCTTCATGCCGGTGCTGGCAGGGATCGCCGTTCCCACCCATGCGCCTGACATGGACGCCTCGATGGCACTGGTCCAGTATATGATGCAGCCTGAAACGCAGGTCGCGACCCTTCTGGCGACCAGTTTCTTCCCGGTAACGGACGCACCGCTGCCCGATGACCTACCAGCTTCCGCGCAGGCCCTGGGTGCGGCCATCACTCTCCAGACCAGTGGCGCGGATGCGCTTCCCGCGCTCCTGCCAGTCGGTTTGGGCGATCTGGGTGGCCAGTTCAACCAGGTCTATGTCGATACATTCGAGCGGATAATTCTGGCCAATCAGGACATCGCAACAGTCCTCGACGAACAGGCCAGCACGCTGCGTTCGCTCATGGAACAGGCCAATGCTCCATGTTGGGAGCCTGACGAGCCCTCGGAAGGGCCCTGCCCGGTCGATTGACCGGCCGTGCCGGCCAAACCCGTCCGGTCACCGCCCTGGACCGGACGGGCCTCCTCTCATCCGCAGGCCCCTGGAGCGGGAAATGCAAAGCCTCTATCTGCCTTACATGCTTCTGGCGCCGGCCGTTCTGTTCCTGGCCGTTTTCTTTGTGTATCCCTTCGCCCAGATTGCCGTACTTGCCTTTTTCTCGGGTGAAGGTTTCACCCTGCGCCACGTCCAGACCATGGCCGGCCACTGGAAGTTCGGCACCGCGCTCTGGAACACGATCCTGCTCGCCGCCATCGTCGTGCCGATCCAGCTTGCCCTGGCGCTGTCCATGGCTTCGATCGTCACCAGGCTCAAGACGGGCCGCAGCACGATTCTGTTTGTTTTTGCCATCCCTCTCGGGTTGTCCGATCTCGCCGCCGGCATCATCTGGCTGGCGATCTTCGAGCAGTCCGGCTTCCTCAATTCCATGCTCGCCGGGCTCGGCATCATTGACCGCCCTGTCCTGTTCCTCGGCTACCAGAATATCTGGGTCATCTTTGCCGCTGTGGTTCTCGCCGAGATCTGGCGCGCCACCGCCATCATGATGGTCATTCTCGTTTCGGGCATGGGCTTGATCCCCAGGGAGTATTACGAGGCCGCCGAAGTCTTTGGCGCCTCGCCCTGGAAGCGGTTCACCAAGGTGACCCTGCCGATGCTGCGCCCGAGCCTGCAGACCGCACTCATCCTGCGTACCATCGCCGCCTTCGAGGTTTTCGCCGTGGTCGTCGCGCTGGGCGGAACAACCCTGCCCGTATTGATGGGAGAGACCTATCAATGGCAGTTCACGCTGCGCGACCGCAACGTCGCTGCCGCCTATGCCATGGTGATCCTGGGCATCTCCATCGCCGCGACAATCGTCTTCCTTCGCCTGCTGCGCGTGCCAAGGGAAGCAAAGATATGAGTGAAACGACCCTCAACGACACTCCGCGCACTGTCGGCGACACACGTAAGGCCGGCCGTCTTGTCTTCATCGCCGCCACAGCGATGCTGATCGCATGGGTACTGGTTCCGATCTATCTCCTGTTCGTAAACACGCTCTCCTCGCCCGCAGAGGTGTCGGGATTTCCAAAGACCGGCCTGCCCAGCTTCGATTTCGGCTCGGTGCAGTTCTTTGTCTCGTTTTCTGGCGTTGCCCACGCGCTGTGGAATTCGGTGGTCGTGGCCGTGCTGACCATGGTGCTCTCGATCGGCATCGGCGCACCCGCCGGCTATGCGCTCTCACGCTTCGATTTCCCCGGCAAGGAGGTCTTCCGCCTGCTCATCGTCATGACACGCGCCTTCCCCCTGCCCCTTCTGGCCCTTCCGCTGGCCGTGATGTTCATACGGGTTGGACTTGACGATACCGCGCTGGGGCTGGCTTTCGTCCATACCGTACTGGCCCTGCCCTTTGCCGTCCTGATCACATTTTCCCTGTTTTCGGGCATCCCGATCGAGCTCGAGGAAGCAGCCTGGACGCTGGGCTGCAACCGGTTTCAGGCTTTTACCAAGGTCGTCATGCCATTGATCCTGCCCGGCCTCGTGGCATCGGCTGTCTTTGCCTTCACCATTTCCTGGAACGAGGTCTTTGCCGCCGCAGTGTTGACGATCGAAAACCGCACACTGACCGCGTTTCTTGTCCAGAGCCTTAATGTCTCTCCACTGCATCTCAAATTCGCCGGGGGCACTGCGCTGGTTCTGCCCGCACTCATCTTCATCTTCGCGGTGCGCAAATATCTCTTTGCCATGTGGGGCATTGCGAACCGGTAGGGGGTTGTCATCATGGCTGAAATCATCATCAGGAATGTCGCAAAGAGCTTCGGGGCGTTTCAGGCGCTCCACTCGATCGACATGACGATATCGGACCGGGAGTTCATGGTGCTGCTCGGCGCCTCGGGCTGCGGCAAGACCACGCTGTTGCGCATCATCGCGGGGCTGGAAACGCCGACCCAAGGCGAGGTGTGGATCGGCGGACGCCGGGTCGACCATCTCCCGCCCCGCGAACGCGGCATTGCCATGGTCTTCCAGAACTACGCCGTCTTCCCGCACCTGACGGTGTTCGAGAACATCGCGTTCGGCCTCCGCATGCAGAAACTGCCCCAGGCCGAAATTGCCCGGCGCGTCAACCGCACCGCCGAACTCATGCATATCGAACAGCTCTTGAAGCGCTATTCGGGCCAGCTCTCGGGCGGCCAGCGCCAACGTGTCGCTGTTGCTCGTGCCCTGGCCATGGAACCAGATGTCATCCTGATGGATGAACCGCTCTCCAATCTCGATGCCCTGTTGCGCCTCGAAATGCGTGCCGAACTCAAGGGCGTCCTCGCCCAATCCAGAAGCACCGCCATCTATGTCACCCACGATCAGGTCGAGGCCATGAGCCTGGCCGACCGCATCTCGGTTATGAATGGGGGCAAGATCGTCCAGAACGCCTCCCCGGTCGAGATCTATCGCAACCCCGCCGCGCGGTTTGTCGGCAGCTTCATCGGCAACCCGCCAATGAATTTCCTCAAGGCCAGCGGAACCGGAGACGGTCAGTGGACTGTCGCAGGGGTCAAATTCAGCGGCCCGGCCACCGGCCGGAACGCTCTCGAATTTGCCATCCGCCCCGAAGATCTGACCATCGGCGCGGGTGGGATTGGCGCCTCCGCACGCGTGGTGGAGCCCCTCGGCGCTCATACGCTCGTTACATGCGATGTCGAGGGCAAGCCGTTTCGCGCCGTGCTCGACTCCGACATCCGCGTTTCCCCCGGCGATACGCTCAGCCTCGTGCCCAGGCCCGACCGCATCCGCTGGTTCGACCCCGACACCCAGGCCGCTGTACCGGCCTCACGATCCTGAAACAAAAGCCCTTGCCATGTCATCGATTGATCGCGCCCAGGTCCAGAAGCACGCCATCTCCGTCCTGCTTGAGAACGACCGGGGCACCTATACCGTCCCGACCAAGGGGCTCTATCCCTTCCAATGGAACTGGGATTCCTGCTTTACCGCCATCGGACAGGCCCATTTCGACGAGGCACGCGCCTGGACCGAAATGGAAACCCTGTTCGCCCACCAGTGGGAGGACGGTATGGTCCCCCATATCATTTTTCATGTCGATGATGACGGCTATTTCCCCGGCCCGGATGTCTGGCGCACCGGCCGTCGGGTAAAAACCTCCGGCATCACGCAGCCTCCGGTTGCGGGCTTTGCGCTTGCGCGCCTGTTTGCCCGCAGTGGGGTATCGGGCGCCGCCAAAGCGCGTGCCGAAGCGCTCGTTGAACAGATAGACCGCTGGCACCGCTGGTTCTATGCCAATCGCGACCCCAGAGGTGAGGGCCTCGTCGCAATCATCCACCCATGGGAATCGGGCCGCGACAATTCAATCGACTGGGACGAAGCCTTTGCCCGCGTGCCGACCGATGGCGTCGAGCCTTATACGCGGCGCGACACCGAGCACGCCGATCCTTCGCACCGCCCCACCAAGGAGCAGTACGACCGCTATCTCTGGCTGGTCCAGCATTTTCGCGCGCTCAACTGGGACAACACCAGGCTCCATGACGCCTCTCCATTTCAGATCGTTGATCCCGGCTTCAACGCCATTCTGATCCGCTCCTGCAGCGATCTTGCCGAAATCGCCGAAGCCATAGGGCGCGATGACATCGCGGCGGCAAATCGTGTCATGGCCAATAGAGCCCGCGCGGCCCTCGAAACCCTCTGGAGCGACCGTCACGGGCAATATCTCTGCATGGACCGCATCACCGGCGATCTGATCGACAGCCCATCGGTCGGCGGCCTGCTTCCTGTCTTTGCCGATGTTTCTCAAGACCGTGCCGCCGCCATCGCCGCGACGATTGAAAAAGAAGCGGCCCGCGCGCAGTTCATCGTGCCCAGCCACTCGATCTTTGATCCACGGGTCGATGTCAAGCGCTACTGGCGCGGCCCGGTATGGCTTGTCGTCAATTACATGATCGCAAACGGCCTTGAACGCGCCGGGCGATCGGCCACGGCCGACAGGATCATCAAGTCGAGCCTCGATCTGATCGCCCGTTCGGGCTTTGCCGAATATTATGACCCCATCGACGGCGAGCCGCTGGGCGGCAAGACCTTCACATGGACCGCCGCAGTGGTCCTTGAGTTCCTCCAACAGCAGGCCCGGCCATGAGTTTGAGGGTTATGGCCATCGGCGCCCATCCCGACGACCTCGAAATCTATGCCTTCGGAACGCTTGCCGCCTACCGTAAAATGGGCGCAGAACTCCAGTTCGTCATCGCAACCGACGGCGCAAAGGGCGGCAGAAGTCCCCAAAAGCTGCGCCCCACCCGCATGGCGGAAGCCAAAGCGGCTGCCGCACTGCTCGATGCCGAGCCTCTCTTTCTCGGTTTTCCCGATGGAGCTCTGGTCTGTGACGGCGCGCTGCTCGGGGCGCTCAAACCCATCATCGCTGAACATCGGCCCGATCTCGTCATCAGCCATGCCGGCAATGATTACCATGGCGATCACCGCGCGCTGAGCCAGGCCGTGCATCTGGCTGCCTCGTTTTCGGCTCCCGTCATCGAAATGGACACGCTGCACGGCACCGGCTTTTACCCGACCATTTATGTCGACACCACGGCCCATGCCGATCTCAAGCGGCGCGCAATCCTCTGCCACCAGAGCCAGGATCCCGATCGTTTCATCCCCATGAGCGAGACTCTCGCCCGCCATCGCGCGTCCCAATGCAATCATCCCGAGGGCTTGGCGGAGGCCTTCACCTTTTCGCCGCGCTTCCCCTTTGCCGATATCCGCAACCTTCTGCCGCCCGCGCCAACGCCACGCCCCGTCGCACGCCGCGACGA
>CAYSBF010000132.1:0-7215 GCA_964429025.1 uncultured Pelagibacterium sp. | reverse complement strand
TGCCCCGAACCCGCGCGCTCATGGCGCCAACCTTGCCGTTCTGGCACTTTAAGGGAATCAGCACCAACTGGAAGGAAGACCGAACTGGACAGGAGTTGGCGCCGGCCGACCCTCGACGCCATATCCTCGACACTGGCTGGCGCCAAACCCGACAGGCCTTCGTTGAAGGCCAGTCTACCCATCTCACCAGCGCATCTCCGGAAGGTCACTTCCTAACATGACCCAAACAATCGAATCGACGACCAATCCCGGCACTTCGCGGGCTGCAAATGGGACATGGTGGGTGATGTTGGCCTTTTTGCTCGCTCTTTCGGGGGTGCTGGGGGCGCTGGCGTCGCTGTTGAGTCTGGTTGCCGCGCTCATCCTCGGCATACTCCTGGGACCAACGGCAGTGTTGAGGGCCGCCCGCGAGCCCTTCGCCGTCTGCTTCCTGGCCGGATATGTTCTTGTGAATGTAACGATTTTGCTTAATGCCGGAACGCCCGCAGACATCATTCACGTCTTCGATTTTGTACCCATGTTGCTCGCTCTTCCGGTTTTCGCTGCCGCGAGGGCGCATGCGAGTGCCAAGGCGCGACTGACGATTGCATTATTGAGCCTTTCAGGCGTTGTATTGGCACTGATAGGCGGAGTGCTTGAGATCGTGGTCTGGGGCAGTTCGAGGCCCTACGGCTTCTTGAACAACGCAATCATCTATGGCCATACCGTCGCCGTTATTGGGTTTCTGGCCCTCACGGGCTACTTCGTCACTGATGGTCCTAAACGGTTTCTCTTCCTTCTGGGGCCTGTTCTCGGGGCCATCGTGCTGGTCATGAGCGGCACCCGCGGGGGCATGCTGGCGTTGCCGGGTGCATTTCTCATCGCCTTCATCGCGATCCTCTACACCTCACGCCATCGTCTGAGAGTGATTGTTTCGAGCTTTCTGGTTCTGGCCTTGCTGGTGCCGGCAGCTTTCCTCGTTCAGTCGCAGACCCATGGCCGCGCCGAAAATTTGTTTGACGTCATTCCGGCGTTGATTTGGGGCAATGGAGACGTCGATAACTCCACCGCAACTCGGCTGCGAATGTACCAGACCGGCTTCGAAGCATTCCTCGACGCCCCGGTGACCGGTCACGGCTGGGCTCATCAGATGCAGGCGGCTGCGGCGCACATGTCAGAAGCCGAGGCTCGGGACATGATCGGTATCCACTTCCACCTCCACAACGACCTGCTCAATTTTGCGGTTTCCGGCGGTGTGTTCGGTATTGCAGCGCTTATGCTGTTTCTCGCCGCGCCGGTTGCACAGGCCTTCGCGCGCAGGCGCGATTTCGAGGACGGTTACATCGTATTCTCGTATTTCGGGTCGATGCTGGCCTTGTATGTCGTCTCGGGTCTGTTTTTCATGACTCTGGGATTTGACATCTCGACCACCATCTTTGCGTTCACCACCGCATTGGTGGCAGGCGCATATGACAGGTCTAGAGCTACTGACTAGCTGAACTGAGGGGACGTGCGGTGGGCCCGGAACCGAGGCTGGATGTAGAATATTGACTGCGGGCCGTTGCGATGCCGTCTGCCGATCGCCAGCACGTTCTTGACTAAACGGAGAAGGCTAACCCAGTCTTCCTCCGCTAAGAATCCCAGATGACGGAAAGGTCGGCGTACCTGTATTTCGGGGTAGGTCGTCGCCGACTGCCGGGTATCGACAAACGCCATTATCACCCATCCTCAAGAAAACCGGGGCGTTCCGAAGGGCGAAATTGACACGGAGGAGGGGGCAAATTTGCCGGCAAATCAGATTGGCTCACCCGCGGATCGGCCGATTGCATAAAATGCGACCGGTTGTTAACCCAATCGGTTAACCCTATGGAAAATCAATGCAAAAAACATCTTGCCAGCAGAAAAAACCGCACTAGATTGACAGGATCGCATCCATGACGGCTGCGATGCGGTTCTAAAATGAGCCGCAGACAGGCGGTCCCCGCCGGTGCTGGAACACCAGACGAGGACCTGACCGATAACCTTGGATAAGAAGGCTACGGCTATGACGACCTATACCTTGACCCGCGCGCTGCGGGAATCCCTTCCGGACATTTTTGCACGCTCTGTTTGGCCCGGGCCTTCTGGCTCGCGCGCACCTTCGGCGCTTCCGATCGCCGCATAGAGCTCAGCAACCCAATCCTCATCCGACATGCCATGCTGGTCCAGGCCGCCATTCCGGCGCGTCCCTGATCGGCCGGGTCTTCGACTGAACCCGTAACGTCCGCCTGTGCTGACGAAATGGGGCAGGGCGGAGCTGCATGTCCTCGTTCTGGAAGGACTCACATCATGACTATTTCCTCCACCCCGGCTCTGCCGGAGACTTTTGCCGCGTTTGCGGAAACCTTTGAAACGATGGCTCAGGCGGCCGTTTCCCGCTTCAGCTATGATCCATCGCGCAGCGACATCACTTTCGGGCCGCATGGTGAACTTGCGGCGCTGGTGCGCTCCGCTACCACACTCGAGGGCGGGCTGATCGAACAGGGATTGCGCCTGTTGCTTGATGCCGATCCGCGGTTTCTCGTCATCGAGCCGGTGATCCGCCTGCCGATCCTCAAGGAGGCGGTCGCTGCGGTCAAGTCCAACGACTTCAAATCCTTGGCAAAGGTGCGGTTCGACCCAAAGAGCTACACCGCCAACCATTATGCGCCGGACCTGATCGTCATCGATCGCGCGCGCCAGCTTGGCCATATGCTCGAGCTCAAGCGCTGCAGCCAGAGCTTTGGCAAGGGGTATCTGAAGATGCTGCAGTCGAAAATGCGCGCGGCAACGCTCGTCCTTCCCCACATGCTGTTCTATCGCGGTTACCCGGCTGTGAGCGATGTTCACATGCAGATCGTCGACTGCGAAGACACCGATCATCGCGATCTCGTCGTGGGCACGCGCGACCTCGATCACACTTTCGATTGCCCCGGCCTCGGCGCGGCACTCGATTTTCTGCGGCACCGCTTTGCCCTGGCCGTCCAGGCCCGCATCGATCACTGCATCGGCGGGGATGATGACCGGCGCGGTCCCGATCCGGCCCATGATGCTGTCCCCGACGCCTTTGAGCCCGCCGATCGGTCCGCGCCCGAGGCCGCTGTTACCCCGGCCCAGCCGCCGGCACTGGGCGCGGTGACGGTTACCGTGGGCTGCAAGCGCGGCCGTTACTCGAAAGGGTCCGAGGCGGCCACATCGGGTCCGGTTCCGGCCGTTGGAGAGATGTCCTCTTCCGATGCGCTTGCCCAGGCCCCTCGCACGCCTCGCCCCGACTTTCCGGCGAGCATCTCGACGGGCGCCATCGATCCTGAACACCCCGGCGATGACCCGGCCACCATCATTGCCCTGGCCCTTCGCATGGGACTCATGGGCCAGGTCGATGGTACACGGTTGCCGCCGGCACTGGAGGAGGGCCTGCGCGAACTCGCCGAGGAAGGCGAGCCGGCTGCGATCATGGTGCGCGACTGGCTCGACCGTGTGCTCGTGTCCAAGCCTCACGCGGCGGACGCCGCCTGACCCTCGCGCGTCGGCCGGGCGAGCGCGCCCGGCCTCATTCCCCTTTCTTGACTTTACCAGCCGCAGCGCCCCAGCGGGCGCGCGAAAGGAGCAATGCATGTCCCGTCTTCCCCGCCCCCTTGCCGCAGCCGAACGCAAATCGGCCGGCGCCATCCTGCCCCAACTGATCGTCCGCAGCGCGATGGGCAACCGTTTGCTGCGCCGGATTGCCGACATCAATTGTGCAGCAACCGGTGTTCTGGTCCTCGTGCCCAGCCAATCTTGGCTGTCACTGGTCATGGAGGGGCTTACCGAGTGTGCGGCCAACGCGATCATCGAAATTCTCAAGTCCGGCCGCCATTCGCGCCTGGGCGACAAGAACAGCAATCTCCTCGACGCCCTGGCTAACGGCCGCTCGGCGATCGGGATCACGGCCGAACCGCAACTGGTCAGCCGCGATTTGCGTGCGGCCATCGATCATGTCGTTGAAATCGAGCGACTCGAGGTGGGGTCCGTGCGCCAGGCGATCACGGAGGTGACCGGCCAGCGGGTGCGCGGGCTCAGTCAAAGCGATATCGACGGGCTCGATCCCGTCGCGATCATGGCGGCGATCCGCAATTGCAGAAAAGCGCGTGAGGCTGTCGAGCGCATCCGCCAGCTGCCTGGCCGGCTGACCGCGCCGCAGGTTTCGGCCGCTGTGTGCGGGCTCGACGAGTTGCCGCTGGTCGGCGATGTACGCGCCTGGGTTGATGGCATGGCGCAGGATCTTGAAGCGGTGGCGCGGGGGAGGCTGCCGATGTCTGCGATCCGCTATGGCGTGCTCGAAGGCCCTCCCGGGACCGGCAAAACGCTTCTGGGCGAAGCGCTGGCGAAATCGAGCGGCTGGCAGTTTCACAGCTCGAGCGTCGGCGCCTGGTTCAATGCGGGCGAAGGTCACTTGGGGGATGTGACACGTATTTCAACGGAATTTTTCGACGGTCTGCTTGCTGGCGATAACGTGATCGGGCTTTTGGATGAGCTGCAGTCGATCCCCGATAGAGCAACGCTTGAGAAACGGTCGCGCGAATGGTGGACGCCAGTCGTCGATAACGTGTTGATCCAGATCGACCGGCTCCGCAAGTCCGGCAAGAACATCTTGTTGCTCGGAGCGTGCAATCACTTCGAGTTCCTGGATTCGGCGCTGATCCGCGGCGGGCGGCTGGAAACTCGCATCAGCGTGCGCCCGCCGAACACCGCCGAAGAGGCCCGGGAAGTGCTGGCGTTCTACTGCGGGGACCGGCTGCCGAATTCGGCGCTCGACACGGTCGCAAATCTGATCGTCGGCCTGGCGCCTGCCAATATCGAGTCCGGTGTCCGCCAGGCCGAAGGGTTGGCGCGCCGCGGCGGGAGGGACCTGTCCGTTGACGACCTTCTTGCTGGCTTCGACCTCGATGCGCCCGGAGAAGCTGGTGTGTCGTGGTCCGTCGCCGTGCACGAGGCAGCGCATGCGGTTCTGGCGATCCGGCTGGGTGCCGAAGTGGTGTCGGCCTCGGTCCTGCCCACCGAACGGTCGAAGGGGGCGGTCAGGGTCGACTGGGGCGACGAGCCGATGACGCGCGATCGGCTCGAGGCATCGATCAAGGTCGGACTGGCCGGGCGCGCAGCCGACGAACTTCTGGGCTCGGGCGCAAGCGCCGGGGCTGGGACGGACCTCGCACATGCGACCCGTTTGCTGCTGGGCGGCCGCTACGAGATGGGTCTCTATGACCGCCTTGCCGTGTCCACCGGCCACGGCACAGGCCATGATGACCAATGGCTCGAAGACCAGATGAGGCGCCTGATGGGCGAGGTCCGGCAGCTGGTGCGCGAGAACCGTGGGGTGATCGAACAGCTTGCAGAAGTACTCATTGAGAAAAAACTGCTGCGTGCAAAGGATCTGCGGACGTTCGTGGGGGCAAAGCCATGAACTGGAAACTGATGCTCAACCGCCTTGAGGGCGCCTATTCTGAGAACACAATCCGGGGATACCGGAGCGATTTCGAACAGTTCGCGAACTGGTGCCGCCGCAAGCGGCTTCGCGCGCTTCCTGCGGAGCCAAGCACGGTCGCCAAATTCGTCAATCAGCACACCGAAAAGCTCAAGCCAAGCACGATCAAACGAAAGCTCGTCGCGATTAACAAGCTCCACCGACTGGCCGGGCACGATCCTGTCGCCGATGATGAAGAGGTGCTCCTGGCGGTGCGGCGGGCGAAGCGCAGCCAGCCTGGTCGGCCACGCCAGGCGCTAGGCATCACTTTCGAAAGGCGCGAAAAGCTGATGGCACAATGCGGCGACGACCTCATGGGCCTGAGGGATCGAGTTCTGGTGGCGGTCGGCTTTGACACCTTATGCCGCCGTAGCGAGTTGGTGGCGCTTCGTGTGGAGGATTTCCAACTCAATCCCGGTGGCACAATGTCGGTTTTGGTTCGGCGTGCGAAAAACGATCCTGAGGGACTTGGGCGCGTTGCTCACCTCTCGCGTGAAACCACGGAAATTGTTCAGGACTGGATCGCGACGACGCAGATCGAGCGCGGTCCGCTGCTGCGGCCAATTTACAAGTCCAAGGTGGGCTCGCGGTATCTTTCCCCAAGTATCGTTGGAAGGGTGCTCAAACGTTTGTCGCAGCAGGCGTATGATGCAGAGACTGCGGATAAGGTGAGTGGTCACTCGCTCAGAGTCGGTGCGGCACAGACTCTCACGGCCAGGGGTGTGGGTTTGCTGCAAATCATGTCGGTAGGTGGCTGGAAGTCAGCGAACATTGTCGCGCGATATGTTGAGCACGTTGACCAGAACCTCTGGCAGTAGCGCTTGCAGGCATTAGACGCAGGCCGAGCAAAGCCGCGTTGCCCATACGTTACTCAGCAGATCCAGCGGGTGCTGGCGCTTCGATAAGGCGGGGCTGCCTTTCCATTTCCGAAGGCAAGCAGGCAGGTAAAATTGCAACTAATTTTCGCGTTTTGGCCGACATCCGTTGTCGGCGGACATGGTGCAGCTTTGCACCATGAACAAGCGAGAAGAATTTATTGAAGAATTGCTGGTGCACGCGCGTGGAGAGCTCGGGCTTCGCAAACCGGCGCGGCATCTGCGATATTGCTATCTCACGATATCACAACTGCATCAGCGCGATGATGTGGGCTGGGCTGAAATTGCCGAACTTTTCAACGAAGCCCGCCGCCGGGCAGGCGCCACGTCCAGTATCCGGCACCAAATACTGTGCCGTCTCTTTCACCTCGAAACTGAGCGCCGAAGCGGCACCCGGTCCGGGAGTCGCCCCACCTCCGCGGGGGCGGTTGATGACCGCAATTGGCTGAATGCTGAGGTCGGCGCCCCTGGCTCCGAGGATTTTGGCCGATCACGCGAAGACGTCCGGCAACATCGAGTGCGTGACGGCCCTCCGGTCACACCCTCCCATGAAACCCAGACGGGAGCCGACGATATCCGCGCTTTGATGGAGCGCGATCGGCGTCTTCGAAACCTCAAGAAGAGAGAATGATGAAGAAGAATACGCAAGTTGCGGCCGGAGCGCCGTATTATGACACCTTTTTTGTGCTCAACGATAAAGGTGGAACCCGCAAGTCGACCTTTCTGATCTTCCTTTGGGCATTGCTCGTGCTTGAAGGTCGCAAACCCCTCGGCTACGAAATCGACCAACAGCGTCGTATTGGCAGACTCTACGGAGAGGCGATGCATACTCTGGTGTTGCCA
>CAYSBF010000131.1:0-7221 GCA_964429025.1 uncultured Pelagibacterium sp. | reverse complement strand
CGGCTGCGCCACCGCCTGCTGTGCAAAGCCCAGCAAAAAAACGAAAAGACCCGCAAGCAATCCGTCGCGTATCCGCGCCAGATGCGGCCCGGCAAACTGTCCCGGCATGAGCCCTCCCCCGGCACCCGGTGCGCCCGAACGTTTGGGGCGCCTGTAACGTCTCCCGCCAGCGCGATCGTGTCCGATCGACCGCTCTTCTGGCATCTCCGCGCAAACTATGCAGATTGGGCCCAGCTTCCGCAACGCTATTTTTTAGCTCTCGAAATAAATAGACTTCAGCAGCTACATCGATTGCCGGTGGGCAATTAGGCTTTTGCGTTCCGCCTGCCGGTGCTAACCAATGCGTGCGCTTTACCGCGCGCAAAGGATTGAGCGGCAGGAGGCGAAGGCCTTGGCACTTTACACCGATGGCAGGGTGGCTTTCGTCGCCAGTTCGACAGCCGCAGCGCAGGAGGCGCGCGAGGCGCTCGTGGCGCGCTATGGCGACGCGGGACTGGAGAATGCGTCGATCATCGTCGCGCTTGGCGGTGACGGGCTGATGCTTGAGACCCTGCACAAGGTGATGGACCGCAACGTCCCCGTTTACGGCATGAATTTCGGGTCCGTCGGCTTCCTGATGAACGAATACGGCATCGAGGCCCTGGACGTGCGCCTGCGCGCCGCCATGCCCACGACCATTCATCCGCTGACCATGCGCGTCAAGGACGCGGACGGCCAAACCCATGAAGCCCTCGCGCTCAACGAAGTCTCGCTGTTCCGCGCTTCATACCAGGCGGCCAAGATCGAGATCAGGATCGACGGCGATGTCCGGCTGGAAGAGCTGACCTGCGATGGCGTGCTTGTGGCGACGCCCGCCGGGTCCACGGCCTACAACCTTTCGGCGCACGGACCGATCCTGCCGATCACGGCGCCATTGCTCGCTCTTACCCCGATCTCGCCTTTCCGTCCCCGCCGCTGGCGCGGCGCCATCCTCTCCAACCGCGCCTCGATCACCTTCCTGATCCACGAGGCGGAGAAGCGGCCGGTTAGCGCGGTGGCCGACAATGTCGAATTCACCAATGTGCTCGAAGTCAATGTCCACGAGGACCGTCGCCACGCCGTGACGCTGCTGTTCGATCCCGGCCACAGCCTCGACGAACGGGTGTTGATCGAGCAGTTCCGGTACTAACGCCTAGGCCGCAGGCAGCGCCAACGGCTCTTCCCCCCGCATGTCCGGCACCATCTCGACATCGGGCACTTCGGCCGCGAAGGCGGGCATGACCCCACGTGCGGCGGCGCGGGCGAGCGCGATGTTCTGCTCGTTGAGATAGGCGAACGCCTCGTCGAGCGAGGGCGGAATGTCGCCCTGATGTTCGGCGATCAGTTCCTCGATCAGAATCGAAACAACGAAATGCCGTGCCGCGAGATCATCGGCCAGGTCGGCGGTACGCGCATGAACGACGAGCCGGGCCAGGAGATTACGTACGGCCGGCGAAAACCCGCACCGTGCGAAGACCGCATTGAGCGCGGCGCGTGAGCCGCCGTCGAGCAGCGTGAACACCTTGGCGCGGGGCGTTTCGGACAGATGGGCAAGGCAGGCGGCAAAGAACAACACCTGGCCATGCACCAGAGCATGGAGCATCAGCCGGGAATTGATCTGATCGTTATCGGCCATGACGGCGACGTATCGGTTGCGCCCCCTCCCCGCTTCCCGCTCGCCGATGGTTGCGGCTGCGGCATCGCAGGCATCCCGCATGAGGCGTTCGAGCCGGCGCGGCTGGATTGCGCCCTTGACGATACGGATACCCGAAAGCGCCTCGCGCACGCGCTCGACGAGGTAGAGCCGCGCAAGCCCCGGCAGGTCCTTGCGCTTGAACAGCGCACCGCGGACCTTTGCATCCCCGCCCCATTGCTCGGCGAGGATCATCAAATCGTCTTCGGGAAATTCGAGATCGGCGCGCGCCAGCACCCGTATGCAGAGATCGGCAGATCCGACGCGCAGCAATGCCAGCGCCACGCGCACAGAGAGAGCGGGCCGCATCGTCATCACCGCCAGCATATCCGGATCCCCCGAACGGATGATGCCCATGAGGTCGGCGTCAAGAAGCACGGGCGAGAATTGTACAACCGCGCGCGAAATGACCGGAGCATCCTGCGCGAGGGACAGCATGATCGGGCGCGGCGCGCGCTCGGAATGCAGGAGCCCATAAGCCAGCGCCGCCCGCACGCGCACCGACCGGTCATCGAGAAACGTTACAAGCGCTGCATAAAGCGCGGCCTGCTCGTCCGCCGGCCCCCGATGATTGAGATAGGCCAGCGCAGCCAGATGAGCAGCCTGCCCGCGCTGCTCGCTGTCGGGTGATTGAGAAAGCTCTACATAACGCTGATAGGCGACCATACGCATCCCCGGTACTCATCGGGGATGACCTTATGCGGCAAGGCTTAAGGATTGGTTCACCATAAAATTCGGTGCGGGATGCCTGCTTACTCGCCCGAATAGAACCCGCTGAACAGCGTCCTCGGCTGGGGCGCCTCGACAGGCGCCGACTTCGCGCCATCCACCTCGGTTGAAAAGAGGGATGTAAAGGACACGCCCGGCGGGATCAGCGGCCCCTGCATCTCGAACCGCGACGGCAATGGCTGCTGGCTCGCATATTGCTGTGCCGTGAACCCCGCACTGGCTGGCGGGGGCAGGTCGTGGTGGCGTGCGACCAGTACCTGATAGACCTCGCGTACCGTGCGCGGGCGGCCATTGTCGTAAAAGATCGTAGGATTGGCCTGGGCCGGTCTCGGGAAGAGATTGGCGGCAACCGCGTCCGGCTGCTGCAGCCCAGCGTCAAAGAAGCGCTCGGCGCCGCGCGGTCCGAGGAAATGCGCGATGTAAAGTTCGCCGGGGCTCGGCATGCGCCCGAACCTCTGCTGCAGGAACTCCCCGTTCCGCCGCGTGAAGGCTGCCGCCAGATCGGCGGAGACCTGCGGGTCCTTGCGCAGGTCGAGAATCTGCTGACGGATCATCGGGTTGCGGACGAAGAACTCGCCATTATGCTCCTCGATATGGTCCGCGAAGTCCTGATAGCCCAGGCGCGGCCCCTCGTCCTTCATTACCTCGAACCAGGTGCTCTCGATAAACTGGAAAAGCCCGGTCGCCGAAGAGGTCGCGGCGCGCGCATCGGGGTTGAGGCTGCTCTCGCGGATCGCCGTCTGCACCAGGTAGTTGAAGTCCACGCCATTGCGCTGCCCTGCCCGGTCGATGGCATGAGCTATGGGCGCAGGAATGTTCGACACGGGAGACGCCATGAGGCCCCGACTCGGTTGGCTGGATATGGTTAATGAAATGCTACCAGTGGTTAACCGCGCGTTAACCCGGCCAATACGTCGTCTTCTCCGCCACGTCCGGACGATCGCGCTCCTCGAGCCTCGTCTTAGGCGTTCCGATGTGGATGAAGGCGACGAACCGCTCGTCCGCCTTCGCGCCGAGCATAGCCGCAGCCCCATCGTCATAGGCAAACCAGCGCGTGACCCAGTTCGCCCCAAAGCCGAAGGCGTTTGCCGCGTGAACGAGATTGAACGCAGCGTTGCCTGCGGCCAGAAGCTGCTCGAACTCCGGAATCTTGACGTGTGGAGCGGCAGTGGAGATCACCCCGACCGTGAGCGGCGCGGGCAGGAAGTGCTTGCGTTCGAGATCAAGCTGTTCCTCTGTCCGCTCTGGCCATTTGGACTTGGCAATCTCGTAGAGCCTTTCACCCGCCTCTTCCCGTGCCTTGCCGGTGATGACGACAAACCGCCAGGGCGCCAGCTTGCCGTGATCGGGTACGCGCGAGGCGATTGTCAGCATCTCCATGAGCGTCGCCTCATCCGGCCCGGGTTCGGCCAGAAACGGCGCGGTGACCGTACGGCGTGTGAGAAGGTAGTCGCGAAGGGCAGTATTGACGGCCATTGTGGGAACGGTGCTCCGGAACTTGCTCGATTGCCCCGCTTATGACACAGCTTTTCCCGAATTCCGAAATAGGAATCGCGGCGATTTTTGCGTGAATGGGACGAGACAGAGGCCAATGCGGTTATTGAAAGTGCTGGCGTTGACACTCGCGCTCGGTCTCGGCGCGCCCGCCATCGCGCAGGATGCCGGCGACGCCGCCGCGCCGGTTCCGCCACCGCGCCCGCCGCATCTGGGTGGTGCGCCTGCACCCGACGATGAATTCGACATCGAAAACCCCTTCGACGACGAACTCCCCGAGGGCATTGTCATAGATGGCGGGGAGTTCGAGGAAGATCTCGATGGCCGACCCGATTTCGGCGGCATCACCGATCCTCAGCCGGTGACGCTGTCGGCGCGGATATCCGAGGACGGTGCCTATATCCCCGACGGTCTGGTCTGGCGCATCTTCGATTCGCGGACCGATGCCAAGGGCGAGCTGGCCATGGTGGCCAAATCTGAGGAGGCAACGGCAACGCTCAGCCTCCCGCCCGGCGAATACGTGCTGCACGTGGCATTCGGCCGCGCGCAGGCCACCGACACCATCTTCATCGAGCCCGGCCCGAACAATCGCACCATCATCTTTGAGGTGGGGGCGCTCAAGCTCAATGCCCTGATTGCCGGCGACATCGCCATCCCCCCCGGCATGCTGCGCTTCGACATCTATTCGGACGGCCCCAACGGGCGCGTGACGGTTGCCGAAAACGTGCCTCCGGGCGAACTCGTGCACCTCAACGCCGGCGTTTATTCAATCGTCTCGCGCTTCGGTCCGGTCAACGCTGTCATCCGCTCCGAGCTGCGCGTCGAACCCGGCCAGATCACGGAGGCAACGCTCTACCACAAGGCGGCGCAGGTGACGCTCAAGCTCGTCTCCGAAGAAGGCGGCGAAGCGATCGCTGACGTCGAATGGACCATCAAGACGGCCAGCGGCGAGACGATCTTCACCGATATCGGCGCCTTCCCCGCGACCGTACTGGCCGAAGGCGAATACCTCGCCCTCGCCAAGCTTGGGGACAATGTCTACAACCGCGAATTCGAGATTCAGCCCGGCTCGGCACGCGAGATCGAAATCCTCACCGCAGTGTACTAGGATTTTTAGCTGAACGATCTGGACGTTTTCCGTTCACTTCGTCCAGTATTTTTTCGGGGATCTTCCCCTCCCTTCGCTGTCCCGAGCCTGACCCGGACCCATGCGGTCTCTCCCAATGCGGTGGGCGAGGAGGTATGGGCCCAGCCTTTCCCGGGGAGGCGAAGGAGAAGATATCACCGTTTGCAGCAGAGTGGATTGCGAATTCAGCCCGCTTTCCGCTTCAAATCCGGCGGCGTCGCGTCGGCGGCAACGGTCGCGATTGCTTCATCGAGCGCCGATACGGTCTGCCCCTGCGATCCCAGACGGCGGATCGAGACGGTACGTTCGTCGGCCTCGCGACGGCCGGCAACGAAGATGAACGGCACACGGCCCACCGAGTGCTCACGCACCTTGTAGTTGATCGACTCGTTGCGGATATCCAGCTCGGCCCGAATGCCCCTCGCCTGCAACTGCGCCACCACATCGCGTGCGTAATCGTCGGCATCCGAGACGATGGTCGCGACCACCACCTGCACCGGTGCCAGCCAGAGCGGCATGCGCCCGGCATAGCTCTCGATCATCATGCCGATGAAGCGCTCGAGCGAGCCGAGGATCGCGCGGTGCAGCATGACCGGGCGCTGACGGGAGCCGTCTTCGGCCACATAGGAAGCCTCCAGCCGCTCGGGCATCACAAAATCGAGCTGCAGCGTGCCGCACTGCCAGGACCGGCCGATAGCATCCCTGAGATGAAATTCGAGCTTGGGCCCGTAAAACGCGCCCTCGCCTTCCGCTATCTCGAACTCCCGGCCCGTGGCCTTCAGCGCATCGCCGAGGCTCTTTTCGGCAAGGTCCCATACCGCATCGTCACCGGCGCGGGTTTCAGGCCGTGTCGCGAGCAGAATCTTGACTTCGGTAAAGCCCATATCCTCGTAAACGGAATCGAGCAGCGCGCAGAACTTTTCCGTCTCGGACTGAATCTGGTCGACCCGGCAGAAGATGTGCGCATCGTCCTGCGTCATCTGCCGCACGCGCATCAGCCCGTGCAGCGCGCCATGCGCCTCGTTGCGGTGGCAACAGCCGAATTCGGCAAGCCGCAAAGGCAGATCGCGGTAAGACTTGATACCCTGGTTGAAGACCTGAACGTGCGCGGGGCAGTTCATGGGTTTTAGCGCCAGAAGGTTGGCATCGGCCGAAATGATCGGCTGGTCGCCTTCCGTCGAGGGCGTCTCGTCGGGCACGACGAACATGTTCTCGCGGAACTTGCCCCAATGCCCCGATTTCTCCCAAAGCTTGTTGTCGAGGAGCTGCGGGGTCTTGATTTCCTTGTAGCCGGCCTCGTTCAGACGGCGGCGGATATAGGCCTCCATCTGATTGTAGATCGTGAAGCCCTTGGGGTGCCAGAAGACCGAACCCTGCGCCTCTTCCTGGAAGTGGTAGAGGTCCATCTCCCTGCCGATCTTGCGGTGGTCGCGCTTCTCGGCCTCCTCGATCATGTGGAGATATTGATCGAGCCGGTCCTTGCTGGCCCAGGCCGTGCCGTAGATGCGGCTCAGCACCTCCCGGTTTGAATCGCCGCGCCAATAGGCCCCAGCCACTTTGGTCAGCTTGAAGGCCTTGCCGACATCCCTGGTCGTGCGCATGTGCGGCCCGCGGCAGAGGTCGAACCATTGACCTTGCTTGTAGATCTTGACGTCCTGGTCCTCGGGGATGGCGTCGACAAGTTCGACCTTGAAATGCTCGCCCTTGGCGGCAAACACCCGCTTGGCTTCCTCGCGGCTCCAGATCTCCTTGGTGAACTCGGCGCCACGATCTACGATTTCTTCCATCTTCTTCTCGATGGCGCGCAAATCGTCCTCCGAGAAGGGCTCGGCGCGATAAAAGTCGTAGTAAAAGCCGTTCTCGATCACAGGCCCGATTGTGACCTGCGTATCGGGCCAGAGCTCCTGCACGGCCTCAGCGAGCACGTGCGCGGCATCGTGCCGGATGAGTTCGAGCGCGGCTTCGTCATCGCGCAGCACGAATTCGATGCGGCCGTCGGAGTCGAGTGTATCCGAGAGATCGGCGAGCACGCCATTCCAGCGCATCGCCACGGTCTTCTTGGCCAGCGATTTGGAGATGCCTTCGACGATGGTGGTCCCGGTGGTGCCCGATGCGTATTCACGCACTGCACCGTCGGGGAACGTCACCTTGATCATCGTAG
>CAYSBF010000130.1:0-7233 GCA_964429025.1 uncultured Pelagibacterium sp. | reverse complement strand
GTAAGGTTCCTGCAATATTGGTCGTTTTGCACAGCACTTCAACGTCTTCGGCCATAGCCGCAGGTCTGTACGCGCAGGAACGTTTCTGGCAAGCTTGCTGGCATGACCAAGCCCGCCAACACCTCCACCTTTGCCAGCAAGACCGGCAAAAGTTGGGAAGACTGGATTACATATCTCGACGGCATCGGCGCTCGCGATCTGTCGCACAAGGAAATCGCAAGCAGAATCGTTGAAACCGGCGAGGCATCGGGATGGTGGGCCCAAGGTATCACCGTCGCTTATGAGCAGCATATCGGGCGGCGCCAGCCGGGACAGCGCCCCGACGGCAGTCATGAAGTCTCCGTCAGCAAGACCATGGGCGGCTCGCTGGACGAGGTGCTGGCACTCTGGGAAGCGGAAGCGCAGTCGGTCCAAGCCGGCAACAGAGTAGAATTCGACGGCCCCGCAACCGTTTCCGAGAGCGGGAAATGGCGCTACTGGCGGCGGCCGCTCGCGGACGGCTCACGGCTCAGCATCACCATAGGGGAGAAGCCGGGCGGCAAGACGTCCATCGCGGTGACGCATGAGAAGCTTCCCGGTCGCGAGGCGGCTGAGGATTGGCGTGGCTTCTGGAAATCCGCGCTGTCCCGTCTTGCGTCAGGAATTAACAGGTCCTGACCCTAAATCGCCCGTTATAGCCCTCGCAGCTTGATTTTCGCTGCCGCTCCGGGCATCCATGACGCTTGTTTTCGGGCAAGCGCAGTCATGACTGAACCCACTGTCACCGCCGGTCTCGTCGTTATCGGCGACGAAATCCTTTCCGGCCGTACCAAAGACGTGAACATCGGGGCGACGGCGGAGTTCTGCACCGATCTCGGGATCGAGCTCAGCGAGGTGCGCGTGGTTCCCGATGTCGAAGAGATGATCATCGAGGCGGTCAACGCGCTACGGGTCCGGTACACCTATGTCTTCACGACCGGGGGCATCGGGCCGACCCATGACGACATCACCGCCGATGCCATCGCCAATGCCTTCGGCGTCGCGCTGCCGATAAATGACGAGGCGCGCGCAATGCTCGAGGCGCGGTGGAATGCGACGGGCACCGAAATCACCAATGCGCGGCTGCGCATGGCACGTATCCCAGAGGGCGCCGAACTCATCGTCAACGCCGTGTCGGCAGCGCCCGGCTTCCGTATCGGCAATGTCTATGTGATGGCCGGTGTGCCAGTGATTATGAAGGCCATGCTGGAGGCGATCGCGCCCACACTCAAGGGTGGCCGCAAGGTCCAGAGCTGTACCGTCAGCGCGGGTGTGGGGGAGGGAGCGCTGGGCGATCCGCTCGGCGAAATCCAGTCACGGCACCCGGACGTCAAGATCGGGTCCTATCCGCAGATGGGACACACGCACATTCTCACCCATCTCGTGCTGCGCAGCCATGACAGCGCCCTGCTCGATGCGGCGGCCGCCGAAGTGCAGGCGCTGGTCGACCGGCTGCACGCGGAAAAGAACATCAGCCTTCCCAAGGAGCCCTATTGATGAACCAGCCCAACAAGTCGTTCCCGGTTTCCTGGGACCAGTTCCACCGCGATTCGCGGGCGCTCGCCTGGCGCCTCACCAGCGAGGGTCCGTTTCACGCCATCGTCGCGATCACGCGCGGCGGGCTGGTTCCTGCGGCGATCATTGCACGCGAACTCAACATCCGCATGATCGAAAGCGTCTCGGTCAAGTCCTATGACCATCAGAACCAGGGCGACGTCCGCGTGCTCAAGGCGATCAATCACGATCTCATCGCCGCCGACGCTTCGGGCAAGAAGATCCTCATCATCGATGATCTGGTCGACACCGGCGCCACGGCCCGCGCCGTGCGTGACATGCTGCCTAACGCCCATTTCGCGACTGTCTATGCCAAGCCGCAGGGCAGGGAAATGGTTGATACCTTCATCACCGAGGTCAGCCAGGATACCTGGATCTATTTCCCTTGGGACCTCGACTTCACCTACGCGCCACCGATCACCGGGGGCACGGACTGACCGATGCTCATCAAGCTCGAGGTCCTCGAAAAGATCAAATCCGGCGAGATCACGCTCCAGTTCCGCCGCTGGCGGCGGCGTACTGTCAAACCCGGCGGCACCCTCAAGACCAGGGTGGGCGTGCTCCAGATCGGCGCGATAACGCCGATACGGGCCGAGGATGTGGCGGAAGCGGATGCAAGGCGCGCAGGCTTTCGCGACGTGCCCGATTTCCTTCGGTGGCTCGACACCATGAAGCGGGGCGAACTCGACCGGATCGATGTGAGCTACAAGGGTGAATAGAGTCAGGGCCTTGTCATTTCGGGGCGGGCCTGTAATTGAAGCCCTGCTGCTGCGGGCGTGGTGGAACTGGTAGACACACAAGACTTAAAATCTTGAGGGGGTATCCCCGTGCGGGTTCGAGTCCCGCCGCCCGCACCATCCCTCGTTATCCTTCCTGATCTTGTTCGGGAACTATCGGCCCTGCCCGGCAGTTCCTGCACAGAGGGAGTCGTGGACAGCGGCTGATGACGCGGAGAAAGAAGAAGAGAACCGGACGGCCGATCCGGGATTTCGGACGCGCGGCGGGCGGGGCGCTGGTCTTTTCGCTTCCCATGCTGATGACCATGGAGATGTGGTGGCTCGGGTTCTATCTCGAGCCCTGGCGCCTGCTCGTTCTCATTGTCACCGCCATACCCTTGCTGATCGTGCTGTCGCGCCAAGTGGGCTTTGAGGAGACGCGGCGCTGGCGCGACGACCTGCTGGATACGGCAATCGCGATAGGGGTTGCCGCCCTCGTCTGCACGCTCCTGCTGTTTCTCTTCGGCACGATCGAGAGCGGAATGCCGTTGCGCGAGGTGGCCGGAAAGATCGTCGTGCAGATCGTCCCTGCCTCGATCGGCGCCTTGCTCGCGACAAGCCAGTTTGCAGCCGGCGACGGGGAAGAAGAGCCGCCTGCCGAGAAGGACGAGACGTATGGCGGCGAGATATTCCTCATGGGGGTCGGGGCGCTGTTTCTGGGATTCAACGTCGCGCCAACCGAGGAAATGCTGCTCATATCGTTCCGCATGACGGAATGGCATGCGCTGGGGCTGGTGCTTCTCTCGATCGCGCTCATGCACGGTTTCGTCTTCGCGGTGGGATTTGCAGGCGGGTCGGATGTCTCGCCCGAGGAGCCCTGGTGGAGCCCGCTGGTCCGCCTGACTTTGCCGGGCTATGTCGTCGCGCTTGCGGTGAGCGTTTACCTGCTCTGGATCTTCGGTCGGTTCGACGAGCTGAGCGCGGGAAGCATCGTCATGGCCACCGTTGTCCTGACCTTTCCCTCGGCCATCGGCGCGGCAGCCGCCCGGCTCATCCTTTAGGAGACCGCATGGCGCCACGAAAACAGAAGGAAACGCCAAAACAGGACGAGAAGCGACCTCTTGTCGAATGGGCGTTCGGGCTCGCATCGGCGGCCGTGATTGCGGCTCTGATAGCGTTCCTCGCTTACGGAGCCCTTTTCGGGAACGGGCATCCGCCTGATCTCAGGGCGGCGATCGAAGGGACCGAGCCGGTCGGCAATGGCACGCTGGTGCGCATCTCGTTGATCAATATGGGTGAAGAAACGGCGGCGGATGTGACGGTGCGGGCGGGTTGGCCCAACCTCGATGGGGCAGCCTCGAAGACACTCCGGTTCGATTATGTCCCGGCGGGGTCCACGCGCCACGGAGCGTTCATCATCGAGGGCGGCGATGTGACGGAGGCCGAGATGAGGCTATCAGTCGACGGGTTCAGCGAACCCTGAAACTTGCCGGTTGCAGAACGATGCCGCCGGTGTCCCGGCGGCATCGCATCTGGAATACCTACTCTGCCGCAGGTGCTTCCAGGAGAACCGCGAATTCTTCGCGCGAGAGCGCGCCGTTACCATCGGTATCGAGGGTGGCAAAATCTTCTTCAGTGATGGCGGGCAGTGCCACCTGAAGTTCCTCGAAGGTGATCTGACCGTCCATGTTCGCATCGAGCGCGTCGAAATCGACTGCGCCCTGTGCGAACGCAGGTGCGGCGACGGCAAGCCCGCAAAGGGCGGCAAGAGTCATAGTCATCTTCTTCATGGGTTTTGTTCTCCATGTTTTTGGAAGCGGCGATGGCAGATGCGCCCTCCGCCGACGGTGCCGCTTGATCGCGAAACCGTGATCGGATGGTGATGATGCTTCGTGGCGACCAACGGGCGCTCAAAGGGCCATGTCGCGGAAATTCAGGGGCAACCGGTCCCGGTTCTGCCCTGATTTGGATCAGGCGGCGGTGGTTTTGACCGGCTCGCTCTCTTCGTCAGGCCTGGTGATCGCCAGATCGCACAGGGGCTGCTGGATCTGGTCGCGCAGCAGGCAAAGGCCGCGCGTCCAGCGGGCGAGCAGCAAAGGGTCCGACGGCGGAACATTGCCCGACCGGGCACAACTCACGATTGCCGCGGCCTCATCGACCGGCAGCGCCATGACGTTGTGATAGAGCGTGAGCGCATCTGCGTGCGGAGCGCGGGCGGATTCCACCTGCTGCTCGCGGAAAGCCCAGACGAGCATCAAAGCCAGTTCCTGGCGAGATGGTGCCATCATACCGTCCCCTCCCGTGTCCGGCATTTGTCTTCCCACTGGCGACACTATGCCGATCCAGCGGGTTAAGCATTCCTTCACGCTCGGAGCGGACTGCGTCTATGGTGAATGGATTGTTAAGGCCGGGCGCTGGCTCCGCCCGCAGCGGAACCCGCGAGGTCGCGGTGGCGTTTTGCCAATACGGGCGACAACGTCCAGAAAGGTAGGATCCCATGCACAAGGACGAAATGAAAGGCGCCGGCAACAAGGCCAAAGGCTCGGTCAAGGAAGCGGCTGGCAAAGCCACAGACAATGAGAAGATGGAAGCCGAGGGCAAGATGGACAAGACCAAGGGTCATGTTCAGGAGAAGTTCGGCAAGGCCAAGGACGCTGCGCGCGACGCGCTGCGCCACTGATCCAGGCTTTCCCTCGTCAAAGGGCCGCTCGGCCGCCGGGCGGCCCTTTCTTTTACCCTGTTTCGGGTTCATACCGTTCAACGATCACGCGAATCTTCAGGTCTCTGATGCCTTCCAAAATCCTGCCGTTTGCCCTTTCCGCGCTCGCCGCTACACCCGTTTTGGCGGCCGAAACGCCGGTCTGGGTGGTGCGCGACGACGACTCCACGGTCTATATGGTCGGCACGGTGCATATGATGCAGGGGACGGACGAAGATGCATTGGGTGTCTATTCCGACCTTGTGGCCGAGGCCGACGAGGTATGGCTCGAAATAGCAGGCCTTTCGACGCCGCCATCCAACATGCTGGCGCTGCTCAACGAGTATGCGATGTCGCCGGACCGTCCCCTGTCGGAGGTGCTCTCGGACGAGGAGATGGAAGCCCTCACGGCCCTGCTCGACGAACACGGCATCCCCCTCGAAGCCTTCGAGAATGCGCGGCCATGGTTCGTTTATCTGCAACTGACGGGGATAGTCCTTGCGGAAGCAGGGTTCGATCCGGCGGACGGCCTCGACGTCCATATCGAGGAAATGGCCGAGGACGCGGAGGTTCCGGTTTACGGGTTCGAGTCCTTTGAGAGCCAGTTCAGCGTTTTTGCTGAAATGGATGAGGAGACCCAGGTCCAGATCCTGCGCGAGGTGCTGTTCGAGGCAGAGAGTGCCACACAGGAGCTGATTGCCAGCCTCGAGGCATGGACGACAGGGGACCTCGGGCCGCTGGAAGAGGTCGTGGACGACATGTATCGCGGCGCGCCCGAATTCTACGAGACGCTCATCGTGCGCAGGAACGAGAGCTTTGCCGATGGTGTCGAGGACATTCTTCAGGGCGAGGGGACGGCCCTTGTCGCGGTGGGGCTCGCGCATTTTGCCGGACCGCATTCGATCCCGGCCATTCTTGAAGAACGTGGATACACGGTCGAATCGCGCTAGCGCAGATGGCTCACTGCCTCGGCCACGATCTCCTCGATCGACTGGGCGATGTCGAGAACTATGCCGGTCTCGTCCGGTCTGAACAATTCGAGCGTCGCGAACTGGCTGTCGAGCAGGGCAGGGGGCATGAAATGGCCGGGCCGGTTGGCCTGCCGCTGCGCGATCACCTGCCTGTCCCCGTGGAGCAGGATGAAGATGATAGGCTCTCCGGCCTTTTCGATCAGGAAGTCGCGATATTCGCGCCTCAGTGCAGAACAGGCGCAGACGACGCGGCCATTGGTGTCGGCCGTGTTGCGCATGGCGTCGGCGACGATTTCGAGCCATGGCCAGCGGTCCTCATCGACTAGAGGCTTGCCGCTGCGCATCTTTTCCACATTCGCACGGGGGTGAAGATTGTCGGCGTCGATGAACGGAATGTCCATCGCGTCGGCCAGGTGCTCGCCGATCGTGGTCTTGCCGGCGCCGGAGACACCCATGACCACGATCAGTCTGGCAGATTTCGACGCCGATCCCGCTGCTTTCTGCACCACGCCCTCCCATGCGTGCAATCGATTACATTTGGTACCTATAGCGCATTTCCGGTCCGAGGACACCTCCCGCCGGAGCGCGTTGGGGTCCTTATATGGGTGAGCGGCCAATCGCGCCAACGCCTTTTGACCTTCTGACCGCGCCGTGCGAAAACCGACGACCACTCTGGAGGCGACAATGACTCAGGCAGATATCGGGCTCATCGGCCTTGGCGTAATGGGGGAGAACCTCGCACTCAACATCGCGGACAATGGCTACAAGGTGGCCGTCTACAACCGGACACCGGACAAGGTGGAAGAATTCCTTGCCTCTGCGGGCGATCTCTCCGGCAATGTCATGGGGAGCGGCGATCTCGCCACCTTCGTGGGTATGCTCAAGGCTCCGCGTTCTGTGATCATCATGGTCAAGGCAGGTGACCCGGTCGATGGCGTGATTGCGCAGCTCAAGCCTCTGCTCGAAAGAGGCGATGTCATCATCGACGCCGGTAACGCCAACTACCACGACACGGTGCGCCGCTTTGGGGAACTCGACGGGACGGGCATCGGCTTTCTGGGGATTGGCGTCTCTGGCGGCGAGGAAGGCGCGCGGCACGGTCCTTCCATCATGGTTGGCGGGTCGGAGTCCGAGTGGAAGAACGCCGAGGCCGTGCTGACTGCGATCGCCGCAAAGTTCAATGGCGAAGCCTGCTGCGCCTATCTCGGGACAGGGGGCGCGGGCCATTTCGTCAAGACGATTCACAACGGCATCGAATATGCCGACATGCAGATGA
>CAYSBF010000129.1:0-7254 GCA_964429025.1 uncultured Pelagibacterium sp. | reverse complement strand
ACGACCCTAACCTTGGCAAGGTTATGCTCTACCCCTGAGCTACGCCCGCACTCCAAACCGGTCCGCCCTTGGCGTCACCGCGATGCGCGCCTATATGCCCAACCGCGCGGACAATTGCAACCCATAAATTCGGGCCCCGATGCCGCGCGCAAGCGTCCCGCCTTTGCGCCGCAGACTCCCATGGTGTAAGGGTCACAGACATGACAATCGATCGGCCCGGCGCCGATCCAACCCCGTAAGTGCGATCGATATGGACCTGCGTTCGAACCCCAATCCCCAAGCCAGTGGCGCATCCCCCGATGCGCCGATCAAGGATTCCGACACGGCGCACTTCCAGGCCGATGTGCTCGAAGCCTCGATGCATCGTCCGGTGCTCGTCGATTTCTGGGCGCCCTGGTGCGGCCCGTGCAAGCAATTGACGCCCAAGCTCGAAAAGGTGGTCGCGGCCAACAAGGGCAAGATCGCTCTGGTCAAGATCAACACCGATGAGAACCAGGCGCTGGCCGGGCAGATGGGGGTGCAGTCCATTCCCACGGTCTTTGCCTTCCTGGGCGGCCGTCCGGTCGATGCCTTCATGGGCGCCCAGCCCGAATCCGAGATCGCCCGCTTTGCAACCAAACTGATCGAGGCGGCCGCACGCGCCGGGATTGGCGGCCCAAGCCAGGACGAGCAGCAGATCGCAGCCGCGCTCGAAGCTGCCGGAGGCGCGCTCGAGCAAAAGGATTTCGAGCGCGCCTATCAGATCTATGCGACCGTATTGCGCCACGCCCCGGACAATGCCGACGCCATTGTGGGGGTCGCAACGGTTCAGTTCGAGACCGGCGACAGCGATGGCGCCGAGCACACGCTCGCCATGCTGCCCCAGGACGCAAAAGCGCCTGCAGCCGAAGCGCTCAGGAAATCGATCGCTCTGGCGCGGCAAGCCGAAAAGCTCGGCGATCCGGGTGCGCTCGAGGCAAGGCTCGCGCAGAACCCCGACGACCACCAGGCGCGCTTTGATCTCGCCATGATTCTCAACGCGCGGGGCGAAAAGCTTGAGGCCGCGCAGGCGCTGATCGAGATCATGAAACGCGACCGCGAATGGGACGATGATGGCGCGCGCCGGAAGCTCCTCGAGCTCTTTGAGGCCTGGGGTCCCAAGGATGCCGCAACGCTCAAGGGCCGGCGCCTGCTCTCCTCGCTCCTTTTCAGATAAGGGATCGTCTCGCCATGCGCCGCCCGGCCTCCATTGCCGATCTGCCGGAGATGCTGGCCCTGTTTCCGCTTTCGCGCGCGCTGCTCTTGCCCCACACCCACCGCCCGCTCAATATTTTCGAGCCGCGCTTTATCGAGATGGTCGACGACTGCCTTTCGGGCAACAGGCTCATTGGCCTGATCCAGCCACGTGAAACGAGCGAGGAAGCGCCCAGGGGACGGGTGCCGCTGGAGCGCGTGGGCACCGTCGGCCGGCTTGTTCATTTCGAGGAGCAGGCGGAAAACCGCTATTTCATCATTCTCGAAGGCCTGTGCCGGTTCGAGCCTGTCGAGGAGCTCGCCGTTGCCACGCCCTACCGGCAGGCGCGCATTTCGACCCGGAAATTTGCCACCGACTTCACCCCCGATCATGGAGCCGACAAGGTTGACCGGCAAAAACTCGTCGCCGTATTGCGCGATTATGCCGAATTCGCCCAGATCGAGGTCGATTGGGAGGATGTAGAGGACACCGGCACGGGAGAGCTGGTCAACCTCGCCGCCATGCTCAGCCCCTATGGCGCGCGGGAAAAACAGGCCTTGCTCGAGGCCCCGACGCTGCTTGAGCGCGCCGAAACCCTCATCGCGCTGGCAGAAATGGAAATGGCGCGGGCCAGCGCCGGAACGGTGCTGCAATGAGCGAGGTCGATCCCAGGTACAAGCTCGACCCCAGAACGCTCGAAATGCTGGTCTGCCCCCTGACCAAGACGCGGCTGACGCTGTCCGAGGACGGGCGCGAACTCATCTCGCTTGTGGCGCGCTACGCCTTTCCCATCCGCAAGGGGGTGCCGCTGCTTGTCATCGATGCGGCGCGCAAGCTCGACGAGGAGGAAGCCGAGCGCCTGCGCCACAAGCCCGACCGCCCCCTCCAATAGACTCCGCCACCGCCGGCGATCACAAGGGCAGGCCCTTGAGGAGCCTTGCCCCGCGCTCGCCTGCGGCATGTCCAATGATGGCGCGCTTGACCGGACCCGCGCGCTCAACGAGCGAAAGCCCCAAAGCGCGCACCGCACGGATGGGCGCAACCTCGTTGGAGAACAACCGGTTGAGCCCGTCCGTCGCCACCGCCATCAGGCCCGTATCGAGCGCCCGCGCCCGCTCATAGCGTGAAAGCACGTCTGCCGCGCCGTGGTCGAGCCCGAGCCGCAAGGCATCGAGCACATTCTCGGCGAGCGCGGCCACATCCTTGAGCCCGAGATTGAGACCCTGCCCGGCCAGCGGATGAATGACATGGGCGGCGTCGCCAAGAAGCGCGAGCCGCGGCCCGACAAACCGCCGCGCAATCCCCAGCCGCAGCGGAAAGGCCTGGACGCTGTCGGCGACCTCGACCTTGCCCAGCGTGGACCCCATGGCCCCCTCGATGATGGGGGCGAGGTCCTGGGCGTTCATTTTTGCGAGCGCTGCTGCGCGCTCGGCGCTTTCGGTCCAGACTAGGGAAGAAAAATCGCCCTTGAGCGGCAGCGAGGCAAAAGGCCCGGCCGGCCGGAAATGCTCATAGGCGGTGTCGAAATGAGGGGCATCATGGGCGATCGTCGTGACGATCCCCGATTGCCTGTAATCATGGGTGAAGACCCCGATCCCGGCGAGCTTGCGCATCACCGATTGCCCGCCATCGGCTGCCACAACGAGTGGCGCTTGATAGACCCGCCCGTCCTCGAGCCTCACTTCGGCGAGCGCGCCCTCACCCGAAAACCCTGCGACGGCGCCCGGCTCGACGATATCGATTGCTTGGGCCGCTGCAATCAGTGCTGCGGCACTGGCGCTGTTGGGCACCATCTGCGCAAACGGCTCGCCCGGCGCTATGTCCTCGCCGAAATTGAGGAGAACCGGGCGAGCCAGATCGCCTGTTCCCGAATCGGTGATTTTCATTGCTTTGACCGGGTTGGCGTCCGGCGCCATCGCGTCCCAGACCCCGATCGCCCTGAACATGCGCACGACCCCGGCGGCAATCGCCGAGGCGCGGGCGTCCCTTGGCACGCTCATGGGCCGCCGGTCGATCAGCGCTATGGCGATCCCGGGCGCAAAACGCGCCAATGCCACGCCCAGCGACAGCCCCACCGGGCCGCCCCCGACAATGATGATGTCATGGCGCGCGCGCATCAGAACCTTCCTTCCAGCCGGACCGATCAGGCACCCATCTCACCATCACCGGCCGCGGGCGGCAAGCCCGGCTTTTGCCGCAGGGGCACCAATCCATCGCAAGACTGCAAATTTGTTCATCACCTGTTGGGGCGGCCACACTACCACTGCCCAACTTTTAGGCACTGCTCTTTGTGGCAACAATGCGGCGGCCCGAGGACACGCAATTAAAATGCTTTTTCTTCAAAGGCTTAGTGCCTGGTCATCTCACTTGGCACGGCTCTTGAGTCTCCCGACCCCGTATCAGGTGCGGAATCGGAAAGGAGCACCCATGAAACTGATTGCCGCAATCATAAAACCGTCACGGCTTGAAGAGGTCCGCCAGGCACTGAACTCGCTCGACGTGCACGGCATGACCGTCACCGAAGTCAAGGGATATGGGCGCCAGAAGGGGCACTCCGAGATTTATCGCGGAACCGAATACGCCGTTCATTTCCTGCCAAAGCTCAAGGTTGAGATCGCTGTGGACGCCAATCAGGTCGACGCAGTTGCCAGCGCCATCAAGGAGGCCGCCCAGACCGGCCGCATCGGCGATGGGAAGATTTTCATCCTGGATCTCGAACAGGCCATCCGCATCCGCACCGGCGAGACCGGTGTCGAGGCGCTCTAGGCCTGGCGCACATTTAGGAGAAAACAAACTCATGACTGCGTTCAAAACATCGAAAATCCTCGGCATGGCGGCGCTTGCCTCCCTGCTGGTTGCGCTGCCGGCGCTCGGCCAGGATGCCGAAGTCAGCCAAGAAGTCGTCGAAACCCTCTCCGAGGGTGTTTCCGCCGACGTCGTCTTTATTCTCAATTCCTTCATCATGATCCTGGGCGGCATCCTCGTGATGTGGATGGCTGCCGGGTTCGCCATGCTCGAGGCGGGCTTTGTCCGCACCAAGAACGTCTCGATGCAGCTTTTGAAAAACGTCTCGCTCTTTTCGCTGGCGGCGATTTTCTACTATCTCATCGGCTATAACCTCATGTATCCGCTCGGCAACTGGACCATCGGTTCCGACGAGACGGGCGGCATTCTGGGCGCCTTCGGCGTCGGCATCCTCGAAGCGGTCGGCATCACGGCCGACGAGGCCGACGATTTCTCCTACGCCGCAACGAGCTCGGATTTCTTCTTCCAGGTGATGTTCTGCGCGACCACCGCCTCGATCGTTTCGGGCACGCTGGCCGAGCGCATCAAGCTCCTGCCCTTCCTGATTTTCGTCGTGATCCTTACCGCGCTGATCTACCCGATCCAGGCCTCCTGGAAGTGGGGCGGCGGCTTCCTCGACGCCATGGGCTTTCTTGATTTTGCCGGTTCGACCGTCGTTCACTCGGTCGGCGGCTGGGCAGCTCTGGCCGGGGCCATTCTTCTCGGCGCCCGCGCCGGCAAGTACAACCCGGACGGCACCGTCAATGCCATTCCCGGCTCGAACATGGCACTTGCAACGCTTGGCACCTTCATCCTCTGGATGGGCTGGTTCGGGTTCAACGGCGCGTCCCAGCTGGCCATGGGCTCGGTGGGCGATGTCGCCGATGTCGGGCGCATCATGGCCAACACCAATGCCGGCGCCGCCGGCGGCGCGATCGCGGCCCTGATCCTCACCGCCATCATCTACAAAAAGACCGACCTCACCTTCGTGCTCAACGGCGCGCTCGCGGGGCTGGTTTCGGTGACCGCCGAGCCGCTCACCCCCGGCCTTGGCAGCGCATCGCTCATCGGCGCCGTCGGTGGCGTGATCGTCGTCTTTGCCGTGCCGCTTCTGGACCGGCTCAAGATCGACGACGTCGTGGGCGCGATTCCCGTTCACCTTCTCGCCGGCATCTGGGGCACGATCGCGGTGGTCTTTACCAATCCGGACGGCAATATCGGCGTCCAGCTCTTCTCGATCGTGGTCGTGGGACTGTTTGTCTTTATTACGAGCTTTATCGTCTGGCTGGTGCTCAAGATGACAATGGGACTAAGGCCCACCGAAGACGACGAGGCCCTGGGGCTCGACAAGGCCGAAGTGGGCGTCGAGGCCTATCCCGAGTTCTAGACCATTTCATTCCGAACCCGATCCGGGCGGCACCGCCGCCCGGATTGCCCCGCCGGAAACGGCGTGCAGCCCATGCCCCTCTCTTGACCCCACATCAAGAAGGCCTTCCCACTCGCAAATCCGGCATGGGCTGCACTCTTGTTCCGGCGCCTCCTCCCAGGGCGAAAAAAGGGGCCCGGCCGCTCTGGCCGGGCCCCTTTTTCTTTCTGCCCGGTTTCGCGCCGGCCGCTAAGCCGGAGTTAACCATAGGGAGCTAGTGTCGCCCCAAAGTACTGCGTAACAGGTTCTGACCGGCCATGACCCTGCACCCATCCTCGCATCTCGACGACCGACACGCGGCCCCGGTGTTTTCGATCACCATTCCGCTGCGGCTCGTCGGCATTGCCATTGCCGCGCTCTGCCTTCTGGCGATGGTGGCGCTTGCCTCATGGTCCGTGGACGATCCCAGCTTCTCCTATGCCAGCGACAAGCCGGTCGAGAACTGGCTGGGCTTTCCCGGCTCGGTCTTTGCCGATCTGACCTTTCAGCTTCTCGGCCTGTCGGCCATTGTGATGCTCGTGCCGCCAATGGTCTGGTCGCTTTCGCTCATCCGCCGCATCCCGCCCGCCTATATGGGGCTGCGCCTCACCGGCTGGGTGATGGGCACGCTGGTGGCCACTGGCTTTTTTGCCTGTTTTCCCGCACCTCAAAGCTGGCCGCTGCCCCTGGGTCTGGGCGGTTTTGCAGGACAGGGATTTACCAGCCTTTTTGCGCTCTTTTTCGGCCAGCAGCCCGAAGGGCTCGGCGCCATCCTTTACGCCGCACTGCTCGCCCTGCCCGGGATCGGTCTTGTCTGGATTTCCGCCCGCACACGTCCCCCGCTCGAAGCCGAACTGCCCGTGCCGGCCAAGCCGGCGGCCCGGAAGGCCGCAAGCCAGCCACGGCAGGCGCCGCCAGCCCAGGAAGCAGACGAGGAGGACGATCGTGCCGGTTTCGGCGAAGTGGTGCTGGGCTATCTGGCCCATACCGGCTTCGTGCTCAAGGGATTCCTCAAGCGCCTCCTTGCCGGCCGCAAACCCGAGCCGAACCCCCGGACCAGCTGGCAGAACACCGATTTCGAGCCCCAGCTCGATCGCGCCATTGCCCCGCCCCACGCACCGCGCCGCGAGCCGGTTCTGGGCCCGGACGATTACGAGGACTTTGCCGGAGCGGACGATTATGCCGATTATGAGGACGAGCCCGCTCACCGCCAGAGCGATGACGACATCGCCCGGCTGATCGTCGAGCAGAACCGGCCAGCGGGTCCTCGTGTCACGGCCCCGGCCCCCCGGCCCGCGCCATCGCGCCGGGTCGCCCATGAGGCACAGGCTTCGCTTCTTCCGGCCGAAGGGTTCGAATTGCCCCCGCTCGACCTTCTCGCCATGCCCCGTGTCGGTCAGCTGTCCCCCGAGCACCATCCCGAAGCGCTCGAGGAAAACGCCAAGCAGCTCGAAGGCGTGCTCGAGGATTTTGGCGTCAAGGGCGACATCATCAATGTCCGCCCCGGCCCCGTGGTGACCCTTTACGAGCTCGAGCCCGCCCCCGGCATCAAATCCTCGCGCGTCATTTCGCTTGCCGACGATATCGCCCGCTCGATGAGCGCGATCTCGGCCCGCGTCGCCGTCGTCCCCGGCCGCAACGCCATCGGCATCGAATTGCCCAACAAGACGCGCGAAACCGTCTATCTGCGCGAACTGCTCGCCTCGGCCGATTACGACAAGGCCAAGGCCAAGCTCCCGATCTGCCTGGGCAAGACCATTGGCGGGGAGCCCATCATCGTCGACCTGGCGCGCATGCCGCACCTGCTCATCGCGGGCACCACCGGCTCGGGCAAGTCGGTCGGCATCAACAC
>CAYSBF010000128.1:0-7379 GCA_964429025.1 uncultured Pelagibacterium sp. | reverse complement strand
CCCCCTCTCCCCTCGTGGGACTTCGAGGCGTGGGCGCAGCCACCAATCGCTCCAGTGGAGCGATTGGAGCCGATGAAGGGTCGGGGGTGAGGGGCTGCGGTGCTGCGGCGAACACCAAGGCTCAATCAAGTCGTCTTCTTGCGGCGCTTGAGGGCGTCGAGTTCGCGGCGCAGGGATTCGATCTCCTCGCCCTGAATGGTGACGAGTTCACGCAGGGCGTCGAAATCCTCGCGCTTGACGAGGTCGAGGTCGTTGACGATGCGCTCCATCTGGCCCCTGACCGCGCCTTCCGCTTCGCGGCGCACGCCGTCGGCGACGGCGGCCGCGTCGTTCATGGGCCTGCCCAGATCGTCGAAAATCCTGCTGCTCTGGGTCATGGTTCAAATCCTTTTGCGTGGCGGTATGGCCATTGTCCCTCTATTTAAGGAGTGCCGTGCCGCTTGACCAGTGCCGAGGCTGGCGGCATGGTCCCGCAGGTTTTCACGAGACGAGCGCGCGCCTTGCCCTTTCCCGAAATCGATCCCGTCGCCTTTGCCATCGGTCCTCTGGTCATCCGCTGGTATGCGCTGGCCTATCTCGCCGGCATCTTTCTCGGCGTCGGCTACGGGATGCTGCTGGTCAAGCGCAAATCGCTCTGGGCGAACAACACCCCGCCGATGAACGCGTCCGAGCTTTTCGATTTCACCTTCTGGATCGTGGTGGGCATCATTGTCGGGGGGCGGCTCGGTTATGTGCTGTTCTATGATCCGCTCGCCTTCCTCGCCAATCCGGCGGCGATCATCGCGCTCTGGGACGGGGGCATGAGCTTCCACGGCGGAATGCTGGGCCTCATGACCGCCATGGCGCTCTATTGTCGGCACAAGGGCACCAATATCCTGTCCGGACTCGACCTTCTCGCCTGTTGCTCGACCATCGGGCTGTTTCTCGGGCGCGTCGCCAATTTCATCAATGCCGAGCTTTACGGGTCGGTCACCACCATGCCCTGGGGTGTCGTCTTTCCCGGCGGGGGCGAGCTTCCAAGGCATCCGAGCCAGCTTTATGAGGGGCTGCTCGAGGGCGTGGTGCTGTTTCTTGTCATCCGCTATTTCACCCATGTCCGGCTCTCGCTGCGCAGGCCGGGGCTGACGGCCGGGATATTCGGGATCGGTTATGCGCTTTCGCGCATATTCGTTGAGTTCTTCCGCCTGCCCGACGCCCATATCGGCTATCTCGCCTTTGGCTGGCTGACGATGGGCATGGTGCTTTCGGTTCCCATTCTCCTTGCCGGCATCGGCCTTGTCGCCTACGCCCAGACCCGGCGCCATGCCTGACACCTCCCTTTCGCTGGGTGACCTGATCGACATGCAGATCAGGACCAACGGTCCGATCTCGATCGCGACCTATATGGGACTGTGCCTCACCCACCCCACGCGCGGCTATTATCGCAAGGCCGATCCGCTGGGGGCGGGGGGCGATTTCATCACCGCGCCCGAGATCAGCCAGATGTTCGGGGAGATGATCGGGGCGTGGATCGGTGATCTTTATATACAACTGGGTTCTCCTCGCAGTCTTACCCTCCTTGAATTGGGCCCCGGCCGCGGAACCCTGATGGCGGACGCGCTGCGGGTCGCGGGGCGGGTGCCCGGTCTTTCCGATGCGCTGGTGCTGGCGCTTTACGAAACCAACCCTGATCTCAAGGCCATCCAGTCCGAGACCCTCGGCGCGTTTGATCCTGGCTTCGTTTCCGAGCCCGAGGATATCTCCGCTGATCCGGTGATCGTTATTGCGAACGAATTCTTCGATGCGCTGCCGGTGCGGCAGTTCGTGCAGCGGGGCAACAAGTGGTTCGAGCGCATGGTGGGGCTCGAAGGGGACAGGCGGGTGTTCGGGCTGTCGCCGACGCCGTATGACGCCGCCCTTCTCGGTCCGGCTTTTGCCGATGCGCCTGAAGGGGCGGTGGCGGAAATCAGGCTGGCGGCGCGGCAGTTCGGCGAGCGGCTGGGGAAGGTGATCGGCCCACGCGGCGGGGCGCTGCTGGCGATCGATTACGGCTATGCGCATACGCAGCCGGGCGAGACGTTGCAGGCGCTCTCGCGGCACCGGTTCGCCGATCCGCTCGAGGCGCCGGGGGAAGCGGACCTTACCGCTCATGTGGATTTCGAGGCTCTGGGCGATGCCTTGCGCATGGCAGGGTTGAGCGTACACCGGCTTGTGACGCAGGGGGATTTTCTTACATCCTTGGGTATCACCGCGCGGCACGCGGCGCTGAGGCGGGCGAACCCGGATCAGGCGGGGGCGCTCGATGCGGCGCTGCACCGTCTCACGCACCCGGACGAGATGGGCACGCTGTTCAAGGCCTTCTGCGCGGCGAGCCCGGGGTTGAAGCCTGCCGGATTTTGAAAGTTTCCTTATGCACCCTCCGTTTGAAACCTCCTCTGCTCTCTCCGCCCTGCCGCGCATCCGGCACGGCTTTTTCGGGCGGAAGGGCGGGGTGTCGGAGGGCGAGTTCGCTGCGCTCAACGCCTCGGTTTCGGTGGGGGACGACCCGGGCAATGTGCGCGAGAACATTCACCGCGCGGTGATGGCGCTCAAGCTGGGGCCGGTACCGGTGGCGATGGCCAGGCAGGTGCACGGCACCAGCGTCGTGACCGTCAACGAGCACTCCGACCTCGACCAGCGGCCCGAGGCCGACGCGCTGGTGACCAACCGCCCCGGCATTGCGCTGGGCATTCTCACCGCGGACTGCGCCCCCGTACTGCTGGCCGATCCGGAAGCCGGGGTGATCGGGGCCGCGCATGCGGGGTGGCGCGGGGCGGTGGATGGGGTGCTGACCCGGACCGTCGACGCGATGATAGCACTCGGCGCGAAGGCGGGGAGAATTTCGGCGGCAATCGGGCCTTCAATCGCGCCGGAAAGCTACGAGGTGGGCGAGGACTTCGCCGCGATGATCGCGCGGGACTTTCCCGATGCGGCGGCGTTCATCGTGCCGGGGCCAGGCAAGCCGCATTTCGATGTCCCGGGGCTGGTCGAGGCGCAGGGCCGGGCGCTGGGTCTTTATAGCATCGGCCGGGCGGGCGGGGATAGTTATGCGGACCCCGAGCGGTATTTCTCGCATCGGTATGGGACGCATAAGGGGCTGCGGATGGGGCGGCAGATCTCGCTCGTTGCGTTGGGGTAGTCATCGCTGCCCCCTCATCCGACCTTTCGCTTCGCGAAAGCCCACCTTCTCCCACGAGGGGAGAAGGGGAACAGAGCATGCTGCGGCTCTTGTGCTTACGGCTGCGCCCGTTCTTCTCGCTGTCCCGGACTTGATCCGGGATCCAGTGCGAACCATCCGCGGCCGTGGATGCTGCAAGTATGGACCCCGGCTCAAGGCCGGGGAAGCGAAAGGGGGTATGGGACGCGATTTGGGACAATGCTGTCTCTCCTTTCTCACATCTGCGTCTTGCCCATTTCGCCGACATCGATGCCGCCGCCGGTGGCGGCGGAGAGGACGACGCGGGCTTTGGAGATGGGGCCGGCGGGGCCGTCCCAGAGTTCGCCGCGCGTGGGGGTGACGGTGAGGAGGCGGATGGCGGGGTCGTTCTCGTCGTCCCACCAGGCCCTGGCGAAGGCCGAGAAGAGCTCGGCGATCATGCGGCGGTCATTGGTGATCCTGGCTTCGCCGGAAATCACGACGTAGTTGTTCGCGCCCTTGTCGACAAAGGCGAGGGAGACCTGCGGGTATTGCCCGATCTCGACATTCTTGTGCCCGGCCTCGTCGACGAGGAAATAGATGGCGTGCTCCTCGCGCACGACATGGGCCGAAAGCGGGCGGGAGTGCTGCTCGTTCCCGCTCCAGCTGGTGAGCATGCATACCCCGATATCCTTTGCGAGTTTCCAGATGCGCTCCTCGGTCTCGTGATCGGAGAGGTGTTCGGCCTGATCCTGGTGGTGGGACATATCGCGGCTCCGTGTTTGTGTCGTTGCGGGGGGAACGGCGAGCGCGGCCTGGGGTTGCCATTTTGTGGAGACGGGGGCGGCGGGAGGCCTTTCCTGCACCTCTAGCCCGGCCACCTTCTGGTTCCGGGTTGATGATCAGCGCAGGGCGAAGATCGCTTCCGTACGGTCTGGCAATGTTGTGCGCGAGCGGTCTTCGCCCTGCGATCCGGGCTTTTCGGGCCTCGGCGTCTGCATCTGGCTGGGGCCAATCCCCGCCCTCTTTCGAGGGTACGACGCCGGCTGGTTACGGCGAACGGCTCACGTGACGCTCTGGGCCCGGCCCGGGCAATTAAGCCGGGCCACCCGGATTCGCCGCACAAGGAAGGCGCATGCTCCTCGCTCGATGGCGGCGACGGGAAGATCATAGCAAGGCCCGAGGTTGCGGGGATAAATTTTCCCCCGTTCCGGGCATGAGGCGCCGCTGCCCGGCAATGCCTCTCTTTGTCACCCGCCAGACCCGTAGGGCGGAGCGGCGGCGCCAATACGCATTTGCCTAGGCGCGCGGCCGCAGGAAAAGGGACGATATACGGGATTGTCCCATATCATAATTGAACGAGAGAACGTTTTCCGTTCAATTCGTTCAGTTATGTTTTGTCGCACGGCGCGCACCGCTACGGGCATGACGGCCCTGAAACCGGGCCCATGCCCTCCGCTGGTCCGGCCCTGCGAGCACGGCTCTCGGGCGTTCGTGCGCTAACCAAGCTCCACCGGAGCTTGTTTTTCGGCTGCGCCGAACCGCTTCCTACTCTGCGACGGCGCGGCGAAAACGTTCGCCGAGCTTCTCGCTTCGCTCGTTGACGCGTACTGAAGCATCATTGGACGCGGCGGCTCGTTCGTGCGGTCGTACTGGCAGGCCCTGCCGAAGGCTTCGAACTCGCGGCGCGTCATGGCGAGCAGCAGCGAGAGGGTGGAAAAACGCATGGCGCCACCCGGCACGGTGGGGAAAACCCTCGACCGCCCGCCGCAGGCCGCCCGGAACCGTCGCACATCCTTCAATTGCTGCCGGACGATCCGCATCGTCTCTGCCGGAACCTTCAGCCGCGGCCGATAGCGCGCCTGCACGGCAATTTCCTTGTGGGTGTCGGTCAGCACGGCGAGGAGCTGCCGAAAGCGGAAGGCGCGGTCGCCATAGGTGTTGTGCATGGGTGGTCTCCTGTTGCGGGCCGGATGGGCCGAGGGCAACAGGAGAGGATAGGGGAGGTTGGAGGGGTGGGGATAAGATGCCGTGCCTCGCGGCGCGCATTCGCCGGGGCACTCACTTCGTTCGTCCTTCCCGTAGGGAGGCGCTGTTCCTCCGCTCGTCACCCTCGGATTTGATCCCGAGGGTCCACGTGATGTTGGGCCAAACGCCGCCGCTTCGAGGAAGCTGCGATATATCATGGGTCCTGGGGGTCAAGTCCGAGGATGACGAGGTGGGGAGGGTCATGGAAAGGCCGAGAACGGTGTGCATACCTTACCCCAGCACGAGTCTTCTTTCGGCGGCATTGTGACTGTGGCGGGTCATAACTTTCTCATCAATCTCTTTTTCGCGAACCTTAACAAGGTCCCAAATTAGCTTGTCATGATGAACGGCAGCCGGGTGCTGCGGTGCGGGGACAACTTAAGGTTTTGCCTTGCGCGATCGCGGCGCACCCTTTCGAAATGCATGGGGAGCACGGACTTCTAAGCTCGCCAAAACAGAACGCATCCGTTCGAGGGTCGTGGCGTCAAATTCACTAGGTAGTTTCGACGCCAACCTCTCTTGAACGCTTCGCAGCAAGACGGTCTTCTTTCTGTCGTTGTAGTCCGTACCCACCATTTTTTCTTTGTCGGCATCCGAGATAATGTCTTCTATTTTTTCGATAGCGCCGAACAAATCTTTGATAGTGAAGCATTCGCTATCTTCGATATAAAAGTCCCGCAGTCGGCGTTTTCCGTCCTTTCCTCCCTTATCTGCGTCAAAAAGTACATTGACAGGAAGCCCCCAGCCGCGATGCAAGGCTACCAGTGCCGTCATGGTCCCGGATCCCACACCTGGGAATATAATAGGTTCCGGATAACCTGTTATTCTAGCTGCCAACTTTAGGTAGTATAAGTCACCCTTTCCTTCACAAATGATTCCCCCTACCGAGTAATCAAATTTTGACGGTTGAACTTCAAGTGTATCGAGAATGGGCTGGAAATAGCTGGTGCGATTAGGGTGATCTTGTACGAATTTTCTATAGGGTATGGCCTGAATGTCTATCTGCCGGTCATCGCTCGTTCCCTCGTCGACTATGGAATGCGCAGGCGAGGCTCCGGAATTTAGAACGATATATGCTTGTTCAAGCCAAGAAGGCTCCACCATGTAATGGCTATGGGTGGAATAAATTAATCTATGAGGACTTTTGGCAATTGCTGGGAAACTCTCCAGCAATTTTTTTTGGGCGGCGGCGTGTAGATTGGATGCCGGCTCGTCGAACATAAATATGGTAGGCTGTGACTTATTTCTGTTAATTCTAAATTGTGTAAATAGAAGAAAGGAGAAGAACCAGCGGAATCCCAGTGATCGGTCTTCTATCGCGTAGCGGCTTGCGCCTTCTCGAATCCAGAATCGAATATATACATCGTGCTGTTCAGCTTCGGTCTTTGTTCCCGCACTTACGACAGGATTGCCTGCTTCATAGTTCAGCTCTAGCTCAATCTCTTTTCGTCCAACCGTTTCCCCGAAAACGTCGTTCCACGCAGAGAATACGACCTTGGTTACGGTGCGCTGGGCCCTGGAAATTACTTGTTTCACCTTCTCTTCATCGCTCGAGTTAGCGAAGCTCCCGAACCATTTGGACCAGACGCCCTTATGTTCGGGGCGGTTCACCCGCGAGAGAATGCTATCCTTGATGGTATATCCTTCGCCATCATAGTCCAGAATATCTTGAAATAGCTGTCGGTAAAATTTGTTCCGTGCCGATGTATCTCGATTAGTAAGGTATATCCGTTCAGGAAAAGAAAAAACGAATGTAGGGTAATATGCTAGCGTCGGTATTGATCTTCGAATGGCGCGGCATATAGTGTTTGTTTCAGAGCTGTTTACTCCTCGGAAGTTCTTTCCGCGTTTTGATCGGACTAGTATTTCGGGAAGGTCCATTTTCATCGTAGTGGTTTGATAATCACCATTCTTATATATATGGGCCAGCCGCATGGAAAAAGATGAAGGCATCTTTTGTCTCTGTACGATGACGTCTTCGACACGCTCCAGCGAGGAAAATATGTCGTCCCACTGAGCATCGTTGGCTACAATGTGAGCCGTTATGCTTACTTCGCCGGTAAAATTTGAAATGCGATCTCGGTGAACCCACTGTTCTCGCTGTTGCTCGATGCTTGTCGCGTTCTTTACGACTAGGCTCAGGACTCATTGATCAAAGCCAGAAGATGACGGTGGCCGCGATGCATATGGCCGAGAA
>CAYSBF010000127.1:0-7390 GCA_964429025.1 uncultured Pelagibacterium sp. | reverse complement strand
GCTCGGGGTGATTGCGGCGCTGCTTGCGGCGGTCGTCGACGAGTTCCTTCCCCGGCAATTGCCGGACTTTGTCGGCTCGGATGCGGCCGACAGCCTTCTCAACATCATCGCCTCGAGCATGCGGGCGGTCACGGCCTTTTCGCTCAGCGTCGTCACTTCGGCCTATGCCAATGCCGCCAATGGCGTCACGCCGCGCGCGACCAAGTTGGTAATGGAGGACCGGATCACCCAGAACGTGCTTTCGACCTTTGTCGGCTCCTTCCTGTTCGCCATTGTGGGCATCGTCGTTCTGCGCACCGGCGCCTATGGCGAGCGGGGGCTGTTCATGCTCTTTGCGGTGACAGTCGTGGTCATCGCCATGATTGTCATCTCGCTGCTGCGATGGATCGGCCATCTTACAAAGCTCAACAGGCCCGGCGAGACGATCGAGCGCGTTGAGAAGGCCGCGGCCAAGGCCATCGAGGAGCGCGTGGAGCATCCCTTTCTCGGTGGGCGGCCGCTGACAGAACCGGAGCGGGAAATTCCCAAAGACGCGGTCGCGGTCTGCTGCAACAAGGTCGGCTATGTCCAGAACATGGACATGCCGGCGCTGGACGATGCTGCAGGTGAAAACGGGGCGACGATTTATGTGTCGGCCATTCCAGGCACCTTCGTCTTTCCCCATACCCCTCTGGCGTTCATCGCCATGCCAAAAGGGGATGTGTCCGACGAGCTCTTTCAGGACGTGCTCGAAGCGTATACGATCGCGCATGAGCGGAGTTTTGATCAGGACCCGCGTTTCGGGCTTGAGGTGATGAGCGAGATCGGGCAGCGGGCTCTGTCGCCGGGCGTCAACGATCCGGGGACAGCAATCGACGTCATTGGGCGCATGACGCGGCTTTTGAACATCTGGGCCGAGGGGCGGGAGGGCAAGGATGTGGATTATGAAAACGTCTACGTGCCGCCGCTCACAACGGCTGATCTTTTCGAGGACGCTTTCATGCTCATCGCGCGCGACGGCGCGGGCTCCATCGAGGTGCAGCTGCGTCTGCAAAAGTCGCTTGCGGCCCTCAGCCAGATAGGCAACGTGGCCTATCGAAAGGCCGCGCAGGCTCAAGCCCGGATGGCGTGGCAGCGGGCGGAAAAGGCCCTGACGCATGCTGCGGACCGCACCCGGCTCAAGCAGGTGGCAGGGGCGCTAAAGGTTTGAGCGCAAAGTGGTTACCTCCGGCCCCGGGGCCACGGCATATGGCCGCACTGGGGGATATTGTGTTGCTCTCGCGGGCTTTCCGGCTAATGTGGCCGCGACCAACCACAATACCGCCGCGCGGACCTCACACATTCCGCCAGAGGAAGCGATGAACCTGCTGCCTGCCGGGCATCCGGCTGTCCTGCCGAAAAAGATCGGCATCCTTTTGCTCAATCTTGGGACGCCAGACGCGACCGATTACTGGAGCGTAAGGCGTTATCTCAAGGAGTTCCTTTCCGATCCCCGCGTCATCGAAACCCCCAAGCTCGTCTGGTGGCCTCTGCTCAACGGCGTCATCCTTTCAGTCCGGCCGCAAAAGGCGGGCGCCAACTATGCCAGGATCTGGGACAAGGCTGAAAATGACAGCCCCTTGCGGGTCATCACGCGCAGGCAGGCCGAAAAGCTCCAGGCCGCCTTTTCGGACTGGGACGAGGTGATCGTCGATTTTGCCATGCGTTATGGCAATCCCTCAACCAAAAGCGTGATCGAGAAGATGCACAAGGCGGGATGCGACCGCATTCTGCTCTTTCCGCTCTATCCGCAATATTCAGCGACCACCACGGCCACGGCCAATGACCAGGCGTTCCGGGCGCTCGCCAGGATCCGCTGGCAGCCGGCGGTGCGCACCGTGCCGGCCTATTTCGAGGACCCGCTCTATATCGAGGTGCTTGCAAAATCGATCACCGATGGGCTCGCCCGGCTCGACTTCGAGCCCGATCTGGTGATCACCTCCTATCACGGCATGCCCAAATCCTATCTCGACCGGGGCGATCCCTATCACTGCCAGTGCCACAAGACGACGCGGCTGCTGCGCGAGCATCTGGGCTGGGACGAGAGCAGGCTGATGGTCACCTTCCAGAGCCGGTTCGGGCCGACCGAATGGCTCCAGCCCTATACCGACGAGACCCTCAAGAGCCTGCCGGGCAAGGGGATAAAAAAGGTCGCTATCCTGGCGCCCGCCTTTTCGGTCGATTGCATCGAGACGCTCGAGGAGATCGAAATGGAGGGGCAAAAGACTTTCATGGAGGCAGGCGGCGAGAAATACGCCTATATCCCCTGTCTCAACGATTCGCCGGACGGGATGCGGGTAATCGAGGCGATTGCCCGGCGCGAGCTTTCGGGCTGGCTCTAGGTCCCGACCCTAGGCCAAGCCGGCCATTCCCAACCCAACGCCAATTGCCGAGACGCCAAGTATCAGCGGCACGACGCCGAGCCTGAACCTCATGAGCGCAATTCCGGCGAGCACCGCCAGACCCAGCGCAAGGGGGTTGAGGCTCTGCAGCACCGGCAAATCGAATGTGCCCCAAGGCAGGGGGAGCTCGGTTTGCACGTTGAAGAGCGCGTGGAAGCTGAACCAGAGCGCGAGATTGGCGATGACGCCGACCACTGCGGCGGTGATGGCCGAGAGCGCTCCCGACAGCGCCCTGTTTTCACGCAGCCGCTCGATAAAGGGCGCGCCGAGAAAAATCCACAGAAAGCAGGGCGTGAAGGTGACCCAGGTGGCAAGCAGGGCGGCGAGGGTCGCTGCAAGGTAAGGGTCGAGCGGGCCGGGCTCGCGCCATGCGCCCATGAAGGCGACGAACTGGAGCACCTGGATAAGCGGGCCGGGCGTCGTCTCGGCCATGCCCAGCCCGTCGATCATCTCGCCGGGGGCGAGCCAGGCATAGCTCTGCACCGCCTCCTGGGCGACATAGGCAAGGACGGCATAGGCGCCGCCAAAGGTGACGACCGCCATCTGGGAAAAAAACACAGCGATCTGGGAGAAGATGTTGTCCCATCCAAGCCAGAGGATGAGGGCGATCGTCGGTCCGAGCCATAGCGCGGCTAGGGTGAGAGATATGCGCCAGGTCCAGGACCGGTCGGGCCGCGCATGGGCGGGGAGCGCTGCGCCCAGCACCGATTCGGCGTCCGAGAGCGTGTTGCCGCCCGATTTGGCGTGCCCGCCTCCGCCTGCAAACTGGCTCATGCCGGCGCGGGTGCCGATATAGCCCAAAAGCCCGGCGCCCAGGACAACGACCGGGAATGGGATGTTGAAAACCGCGAGCGCGGCAAAGGCGAGGGCGGCAATGGAGATCATAACGCTATTGCGCAGGGCCCGGCTCGAAATCCGGATCAGCGCCTGGACCACAATGGCCAGCACGGCCGCCTTGAGCCCGAAGAAAAGCCCTTCGATGACCGGCACAGAGCCAAGGGCGACATAAAGAAAGCTCAGCGCGAGGATGGCGAAAAAGCCCGGCACGATGAACAGCACACCGGCGACGAACCCGCCCAGGGTGCGGTTCATCAGCCAGCCGAGATAGATGGCGAGCTGCTGCGCCTCGGGGCCGGGCAGGAGCATGCAGAAATTGAGCGCGTTGAGGAAACGCTCCTCGCCCACCCAGCGCTTTTCCTCAACGATGATCCGGTGCATGAGCGCGATCTGGCCTGCCGGCCCGCCAAAGCTCAGAAAGGCAATGCGCAGCCAGACCTTCAGGGCTTCGGCAAACGGGACGGCTGATGGGGGGCTGGGCGGCAAGGGCGTACTTTCTTGAGGGGTCGTGGTGCTGCCAATTGCCCTACCTTTATGACAAGGCCAATACAGATTGTCAGCCGGACAAGGCCAACTTAAAGTCGCTCCACCGGGATCGGGACAGCGGGGCGCGAAATGGACGGAATAAGCATCGTATTAATCGCCATCGGCATTCTTGCCGTTCTGGTCCTTCTGGCCGGGGTCAAGACCGTGCCGCAGGGCTATAATTATACGATCGAGCGCTTCGGGCGGTACACGCGCACGCTCAAGCCGGGTCTCAACCTCATCATCCCGTTCATCGACAGGATCGGGCGCAGGCTCAACATGATGGAGCAGGTGCTCGATGTGTCCCATCAGGAGGTGATCACGCGCGACAACGCCTCGATCACCGCCAATGGCGTCACCTTCTATCAGGTGCTGGACGCAGCGGCGGCGGCCTATGAGGTGGCCAATCTCGAGCTCGCCGTGCTCAACCTCACTATGACCAATATCCGCTCGGTCATGGGCTCGATGGACCTTGACGAGTTGCTCAGCCATCGTGACGAGATCAATGCCCGCATATTGCGCGTGGTCGATGCGGCCGTTGCGCCCTGGGGGGTCAAGATCACCCGCATAGAGATCAAGGACATCGACCCGCCCAAGGATCTGGTCGACGCCATGGGCCGGCAGATGAAGGCCGAGCGCGACCGGCGGGCGGTGATTCTGGAGGCCGAAGGCCAGCGGCAGGCGCAGATATTGAAGGCCGAGGGCGAAAAGCAGGCACAGGTGCTCGAAGCCGAGGGACGGCGTGAAGCGGCCTTCCGGGACGCTGAAGCGCGCGAGCGCGCAGCGGAAGCCGAGGCCAAGGCGACCCAGATGGTGTCCGAAGCGATCGCGCAGGGCGATGTGCAGGCGATCAATTATTTCGTCGCCAACAACTATATCAAGGCGCTTGAAAAACTGGCCTCGGCGCCGAACCAGAAGGTGCTCATGCTGCCGGTCGAGGCCTCGAACGTCATCGGTGCGCTGGGCGGAATCGCGGAGATCGCGCGGGAGAGTTTCGGCGGTGAGACGCCCAAGCGGCAGGCGAGCTCGGGCAGCCGTCCGCCTGCAACGGGCACCGAAACGAGGGAGCGCCCCTGATGGTCCTTGTCGATTTCATCGCCCAATATGGCGGTTGGTCCTGGGTCGTCTTCGGGCTGGTGCTGCTCGCGCTCGAGCTGGCGATCCCGGGGGTGTTTCTCATCTGGTTGGGTGCGGCCGCGCTCATCACCGGGTTTGCCGTCATTGTTTCGGGCATCGACTGGCCGCTGCAATGGGGCCTGTTCGGGGTGCTCTCGCTCATCCTGGTGGGGGGCTGGGTCGGCTATCAGCGCCGCCGTGACGCCAGAATGCCCGCGTCGGACAGTCCCATGCTCAACCGCCGCACGGCGCGCTATCTGGGGCGCGAGGTGGTGCTGACCGACGCGATCAGCGACGGGGTCGGCCGGGTCAATATCGAGGACAGCGTCTGGCAGGTGAACGGGCCCGAGCTGCCCGCCGGCACGGTCGTCAGGATCGTCGGGGCCCAGGGATCGGTCCTCACGGTCGAACCCGTCGGGCCGTCCTGAGACCTTTAACATTTCCTTTCGCGTCCCACCGATCGTAAGCCTTTGTTAACCATAAGTTGAAAGCCTCCTCCCCATGGTGCTTCGGCACCGTGGAGACTGATAGTGCCGGCTGCAATCGGAGTCTTGAGAGGTCTGGTGACCGTGGGCGCGCTCGCCGTGCTGCCCGCGACTGTCGGCTATGCGCAGGGCGATGGTTCCTTTACCGACAATCCCGATCTGCTGCGCGGCTCGTTCTCGCCCTTTTGCGAGCCGGCGATGCTGTGTCATGCCGCCGATACAACGCCTCCCGCACCGCCAATGCCGGTGCCGGGACCACTGACGCTGACTGATCCGCCCGCGGCACCGGTACCGGCCCCGGCGCCACCCCAGCCACATCCACAGGCAAGCCCACTGCAGGCTCCCCCGGCCTATGCCACGGGGTCCCCGGGTGTCTGGCGGGCGACCTATGGCGTGGCCCTGCGTGGCTCGTTTATTCATTCTGGCGGGGCCAATCGCTATGAGGCGCTCGTCATCCCCAATCTGGGGCTTCGCTATGAGGGGCAGGGCACAAGGGCCAGCCTTTCGGGCTCTGCGCGGATCGTCCAGCCGCGGGGCGGAGACGCCAGGGTGGGAGCGGCAAGCCTTGAGGGCAATTATTCTCACGCGGTCACATCGTCGTCGCGCCTTGCGCTCGACGGCATAATTTGGGTCAGCCAGGAAGATCCGGCCGGCATCGATGTCACGCCGTCGGGCGCCATGACCGCGCCGCTCCAGTTCCGTGCCGAGGCCAATGCCGCGCTGACCCGGCAATTGGGGCGTCTCGATCTCACCGCTTCGCTGGGTATCTCGCGCAGCCAGACCGGTGAGACCGTACTGGCGGGCGGCGGCACGATCGACAATTCCGGCACTGACCGCACGCGGATTTCGGGCGGCATGCGGCTGGGCTACAAGCTCACCCCGATTTTCGGCGTCTTCGCCTCGGGCAATGCCGGGCGCGAGGAATTCGACCGCATCTCCCCCGATATCGGGGTGAGCCGGAGCGGCTGGGACTATGCGCTTAGGGGCGGGGTCAGCGCCAACTGGCATGATGTCACGAGCCTGGAGGCCTCTGCCGGATATGGCTGGCGGACTTATGACGCCGCGCTGCCGGTGACGCGCTCGGTGCTCTACGGGCTGGCCTTCGGCTACAATCCCGACCCCACGCTTCGCCTGCGCGCAGCATTCGACACAGAAATCGCACCGGGCACGGGCGGCGCCGTTGCCAGCATCGACTATACGCTTTCACTTGAAGCGGCCTATAAGGTCAATCAGTGGCTGGGGTTGAGAGCCGAGGCGAGCGCCTCACTGTCGGAGGCCGAAGGATCCGGTGCCCTCAAGCGCCGCTATGGCGCAGGCATCGGCGCCGATATCGCCATGGGGCCGCACTCGAATTTTTCGTTCGATTACGGCTATGGCTGGCGCTCGGACCCGGCCGCAACGCCAGAGGTCGCGACCGAGCACCGGGTGAGCGCGGGCGTTACTCTTCAATACTGATCGGGATATCACCGGTCAGCGATTTCAGTTCGGCCATGAAGCCTTCGGCGATATCGGGGCGGTCGAGCGCGAAGACGACATTTGCGGTCAGGAAGCCGATCTTGGCGCCGCAGTCGAATGAGCGTCCCTTGTATTTGACCCCGGTAAAGGGCTGGCGGTCCATGAGGTGGTGCATGGCGTCGGTGATCTGGATTTCCCCGCCCGCCCCGGCCGTGGCTTCCGACAGCAGGGTGAAGATTTCGGGCTGGAGGATGTAGCGGCCCGAGATGATGAGGTTCGAGGGCGCATCCTCGGGCTTGGGCTTTTCGACCATGCCGGTGATCCTGAACCCTGAATCGGGGCCTTCGCCGCGGGCGACGACGCCATAGGAGGAGACGCTCTCCATGGGCACCTCTTCGACCGCGATGACATTGCCTCCTGTCTCCTCATAGGCGTCCATCATCTGCTTGAGGACGCCGGGCGAGGATTTGAAGATCATGTCGGGCAGGAGCAGCGCGAAGGGTTCGCGTCCCACGATGTCGCGCGCGCACCAGACCGCATGGCCGAGCCCCA
>CAYSBF010000126.1:0-7434 GCA_964429025.1 uncultured Pelagibacterium sp. | reverse complement strand
ATCCGCCGAACAGGCACCATCGAGCGATAAGGCTTGGCGACTATGGCAGATGCCCTCTCAGATCTCGGCGTGCATATCGCAAACAAGGCCGGCGACATGGTCACCGGCCACAGCGTTGCTTTCGGTGAGTTGACCCTTGAGGCGAAGGCAGAGCGGATTGTCGACCTCATGCAGTTGCTGCGTGATGATGCGGACTATGCCTTCATTTCGATCATCGATGTGTGCGGCGTCGATTATCCCGATCGCGCTGAACGGTTCGATGTCGTCTACCACCTGCTCAGCCCCAGCCGGAATGCGCGGATCCGAGTGCGGGTCACGACCGACGAGACAACGCCTGTGCCCTCGATTACCGGCGTCTTTCCCGGCGCAGACTGGTTCGAGCGGGAGGCCTACGACCTTTACGGCATCCTGTTCTCGGGGCATCACGACCTGCGCCGCATCCTCACCGACTACGGCTTTGACGGCTACCCGATGCGCAAGGATTTCCCGCTGACGGGATTTGTCGAAGTTCGTTACGACGAGGAGCGCAAGCGCGTCGTCTATGAGCCGGTCAAGCTCGCGCAGGAATTCCGGAATTTCGACTATCTGTCCCCCTGGGAAGGCACCGACTATGTGCTTCCGGGCGATGAGAAGGCCAGGCAATGACCGAACACGACGTACGGACATTCAATATCAACTTCGGCCCTCAGCATCCGGCGGCCCACGGCGTGCTGCGCCTGGTCTTGGAGCTTGACGGCGAAGTCGTCGAGCGCGTCGATCCGCATATTGGCCTGCTTCACCGCGGAACCGAGAAGCTGATCGAACACAAAACCTATCTTCAGGCGGTGCCTTACTTCGATCGCCTCGACTATGTGGCGCCGATGAACCAGGAGCACGCCTTCGCTCTGGCCGTCGAAAAGCTGCTCGGCCTTGAAGTGCCGTTCAGGGGCCAGTTGATCCGCGTTCTCTATTCGGAGATCGGGCGTCTGCTCTCGCACCTGCTCAACGTCACCACGCAGGCGTTGGACGTTGGCGCGCTCACCCCGCCGCTATGGGGTTTCGAGCAGCGCGAGCAACTCATGATCTTTTACGAGCGCGCCTCGGGCGCCCGAATGCACGCTGCCTATTTCCGCCCCGGCGGGGTCCATCAGGATCTGCCTCAGTCGCTGATTGATGACATCGAAAAATTCACCGAGACGTTTGCCAAGGCTCTCGAGGATATCGATGCACTGATTACCGAAAACCGCATCTTCAAGCAGCGAAATGCCGATATTGGCGTCGTCTCGCTCGAGGACGCCTGGGCATGGGGTTTTTCGGGCGTCATGGTGCGCGGTTCGGGTGCGGCCTGGGACCTGCGCAAGAGCCAGCCCTACGAGTGTTACGACCGGCTCGACTTCGATATCCCGGTCGGAAAAAACGGCGACTGCTATGACCGCTATCTCATCCGCATGGAAGAGATGCGCCAGTCCAACCGCATCATGAAGCAGTGTATCGACTTGCTCAATTCGCCTGAAGGGAAGGGGCCCGTCTCCTCCGTCGACGGTAAAGTCGTGCCACCCCGGCGCGGCGAGATGAAGCGGTCGATGGAAGCGCTCATCCACCACTTCAAGCTCTATACCGAAGGCTTCCGCGTGCCGGAGGGCGAAGTCTACGCCGCCGTGGAGGCGCCCAAGGGCGAGTTCGGCGTCTATCTCGTCTCGGACGGCACCAACAAGCCATACCGCTGCAAGATTCGCGCGCCCGGGTTCGCGCATCTTCAGGCAATGGACTTTATGACCCGCGGGCACCTTCTGGCCGACGTTTCGGCCATCCTCGGTTCGCTCGATATTGTGTTCGGAGAGGTTGATCGCTGATGAGCGTGCGTCGCCTTGCTGATGAGTCCATCCAACCGGTAGCCTTCGCCTTCACGGCGGAGAACGCTGCGTGGGCCCAGAAGCGCATAGCCATGTATCCTGAAGGGCGCCAGCAATCAGCGGTGATCCCGCTGCTGATGCGCGCCCAGGAACAGGAAGGATGGGTTTCCCGCGCCACGATTGAAGCAGTCGCGGAAATGCTCGACATGCCATACATCCGGGTGCTCGAGGTTGCGACGTTCTACACCCAGTTCCAGCTTCAACCGGTCGGCTCACGCGCCCATATCCAAGTTTGCGGCACCACGCCTTGCATGCTGCGCGGCGCGGAAGACATTCGGGCTGTGTGCCAGAAGCACATTCACCCCGAGCCGTTCCATCTCAACGAGGATGGCACGATGAGTTGGGAGGAGGTGGAGTGCGCCGGCGCTTGCGTCAATGCACCGATGGTGACAATTGGTTACGACACATACGAGGACCTGACGCCCGAGCGGTTCGAGGAAATCCTCATCGCCTTCCGTGAGGGCCGCGGTGACACGATCCAGCCTGGCCCGCAGAATGGGCGCCAGTATTCGGCTCCGCTCTCTGGCCAGACGACCTTGACCGAACCGGTCGAGCCGCACCGGCCAACACCGGAAGCCCAGCCGGCCGACACGCCCACGCCACGCGCAACGCGCCCGGGCCGCATGCGCAAGATCGAGGACGAGGCGGCGCCTGCCGTCGCGAGTCCCGCGCCTGCGGACGCCAAAGTGTCGGAAGCCGAAGTCGAAGCTGAAAAGACCAAGGTTTCGGGACGCGCCCGCCGCAGGCCGGACCAGGCCATGCGCGAAGGCGCAACCGGTGCGGAATCTCCGGCGATTGAAAAAACGGGAAGCAAGACCGGCGAGGAGGTCAAGACCACCAGCCGCAAACGGCCGTCCCGGAAGACCGAGGAGTAGGGGCGATGCTCACGGACAAGGATCGCATTTTCACCAATCTCTACGGTCAGGACGACTGGGGCCTGGAAGGCGCCCGGCGGCGCGGTTCGTGGAGCGGCACCAAGGAACTGCTCGACAAGGGCCGGGACTGGCTAACCAACGAAGTGAAGGCTTCCGGACTGCGCGGACGTGGCGGGGCAGGGTTCTCGACCGGCCTCAAATGGTCGTTCATGCCCAAGGTCAATGACGGACGCCCGCATTACCTGGTCGTCAATGCCGACGAATCCGAGCCCGGCACCTGCAAGGACCGCGAAATTCTGCGCCACGACCCGCATCACCTGATCGAGGGCTGCCTGATCGCCGGCCGCGCGATGGACGCGCACGCCGCCTATATCTATGTGCGCGGCGAGTTCATGCGGGAACGCCAAAGGCTCGAGGCAGCGGTCCAGCAGGCCTATGACGCGCGGCTGATCGGCAAGAACAATATCCACGGTTGGGACTTTGACATCATCGTCCACCATGGGGCAGGGGCCTATATCTGCGGCGAGGAAACGGCGCTGCTCGAGAGCCTTGAAGGCAAGAAGGGCCAGCCGCGGCTGAAGCCACCTTTCCCGGCGGGCATGGGGCTTTATGGTTGCCCGACGACCGTCAACAACGTCGAGTCCATCGCCGTTGTCCCGGAAATCCTGCGCCGTGGGGCGTCATGGTTCGCCGGTCTCGGCCGCGAGAACAACACGGGCACCAAACTTTTCTGCGTCTCGGGACACGTCAACAATCCCGCGACGTTCGAAGAAGAGATGGGCACGCCGTTCGACGTGCTCATTGAAAAGCACTGTGGCGGCATTCGCGGCGGCTGGGACAATCTGCTGGCCGTAATCCCCGGCGGGTCCTCCGTCCCCTGTGTTCCAGGCGAAACCATCAAGTCCGCCTATATGGACTTCGACGGACTACGTGAGGTCGGATCCTCGCTGGGTACCGCCGCGGTAATCGTCATGGACAAGTCGACCGACATCATCAAGGCCATCTGGCGCCTGTCGGCCTTCTACAAGCACGAAAGCTGCGGCCAGTGCACGCCCTGCCGTGAAGGCACGGGCTGGATGATGCGCGTGATGGAGCGCATGGTGCGCGGTGAGGCCCAGAAGCGTGAAATCGACATGCTGTTTGCCGTGACAAAGCAGGTCGAAGGCCACACGATCTGCGCGCTTGGAGACGCGGCCGCCTGGCCGATCCAGGGCCTCATCAAGAATTTCCGTCACGTGATCGAAGAGCGGATCGACGCATACACCTACAAGTCCACCTCGGATGGCGCCGTGCCGTCCGTTGCGGCGGAGTAATAAACCAATGGCGCAAATCAAGGTCGATGGCGTACTGGTCGAAGTTCCCGACCACTACACGCTGATGCAGGCTGCAGAAGCCGCAGGCGCGGAAATCCCGCGTTTCTGCTATCACGAGCGCCTCTCGGTCGCCGGGAACTGCCGCATGTGCCTGGTTGAGGTGAAAGGCGGGCCTCCCAAACCCCAAGCCAGCTGCGCAATGGGCGTGCGGGACCTGCGCCCCGGCCCCAATGGCGAGCCGCCCGAAATGTTCACCAACACGCCGATGGTCAAGAAGGCCCGCGAAGGCGTGATGGAATTCCTGCTGATCAACCACCCGCTCGATTGTCCGATCTGCGATCAGGGCGGTGAATGCGACCTGCAGGACCAGGCCATGGCCTATGGCGTGGATTCATCGCGTTTCCATGAGAACAAGCGCGCGGTCGAGGACAAGTATATCGGCCCGCTGGTCAAGACGATCATGAACCGCTGCATCCTGTGTACGCGATGCGTTCGTTTCACGACCGAAGTGGCTGGGGTTTCCGAGATGGGCCTGGTGGGCCGCGGCGAGGACGCCGAGATCACATCTTATCTCGAGCAGGCCTTGACCAGCGAGTTGCAAGGCAACGTCATCGACCTGTGCCCGGTTGGCGCCCTGACCTCGAAGCCCTATGCATTCCAGGCCCGTCCGTGGGAACTCAACAAGACTGAATCCATCGATGTCATGGATGCCGTCGGCTCCAATATCCGTGTCGACAGCCGCGGCAAGGAAGTCTTGCGCATTCTCCCGCGTCTCCACGAGGACGTGAACGAGGAATGGATCTCCGACAAGACGCGCTTTGTCTGGGACGGGCTGCGCACGCAGCGCCTTGACCGGCCCTATGTCCGTAAAGGTGGCAAGCTCCGCGCTGCAAACTGGAACGAGGCATTTGCGGCCGTGGCGGCTGCCGTCAAGAAGGCAGACGGCAAGCGGATCGGCGCCATCGCAGGCGACCTTGCAGGCGTCGAGGAAATGTACGCGCTCAAGCTGTTGATGGCATCGCTCGGGTCGCCCAATCTCGATGCACGTCCTGCTGGTTCGGCACTCGACCCGCGCAAGGGCCGGGCTTCCTACATTTTCAATCCCACGATTGCGGGGATCGAACAGGCAGATGCCATTCTGCTGATCGGCACCAACCCGCGTCGGGAAGCGGCCGTACTGAACGCCCGTATCCGGAAGGCGTGGCGCGAAAACGACTGCAAGATCGCGGTTATCGGCGAAGCAGCCGACCTTACCTATGACTATGCCTATCTCGGTGCCGGCATCGACTCGCTGGCGGCTCTCGCGGCTGGCACGGGGAGCTTCATCGAAGTCCTCAAGAACGCCCGGCGACCCATTGTTATCGTAGGGGAAGGGGCAGTCACCGGGGCTTCAGGCCAGGATGTGATGGGTCTGGCTGCCGCGATTGCGCAGACTAGCGGCGCGCTCACCGCCGACTGGAACGGTTTTGCCGTCCTCCATACCGGCGCTTCCCGCGTCGGCGCGCTCGATATCGGGTTCGTTCCTGCGCGCGGCGGACTCGACACCGCCGGAATGGTCAAGGCCGCAGGAGCAGGCAAGCTGGACGTGTTGTTCCTGCTCGGTGCCGACGAAATCGACATGTCGGCGCTGGGCGGCACGACCGTCATCTATATCGGCACACATGGAGATGCCGGGGCTCACCGGGCAGACATAGTTCTTCCCGCTGCAGCTTACACGGAAAAATCGGCCACCTATGTCAACACCGAGGGCAGGGTGCAAATGGCTAATCGCGCCATCTTCCCGCCCGGCGATGCCCGCGAAGACTGGGCAATCCTGCGTGCGCTTTCGGGCGTCCTGGGGCAGACACTGCCTTTCGACTCGCTGCAAGCGCTGCGGACAAGACTTTATGAAGACTACCCTCACATGGCCCATATCGACGGCATTGCCGCCGGCAGGCCCGACGATGTTGCGGCGCTCGTCAGTGCCGCAGCGCCAAAGTCTTCCTATACGCTGGTTTCTCCGGTCAGCGATTTCTACCTCACCAATCCCATTGCGCGGGCGTCGGCCATCATGGCCGAGTGCTCGCAGCTCATGGCGGGCCTCAAGCAGGCAGCGGAGTAAGACAGCGATATGGACTGGATTTTATACGCGCTCGACTATCTCTTCGGTGCTCCGATCCTTGGATTGGGCACGATGGTCGGCTTTGTCTGGAAGGGCCTGCTGCTGCTGGTCACGCTGCTGATCTTCACGGCTTATGTCCTGCTTGCCGACCGCAAGATTTGGGCGGCCGTGCAGATTCGCCGTGGCCCCAACGTCGTTGGCGCATTCGGTCTGCTCCAGAGTTTCGCGGATCTTCTGAAGTTCGTCTTCAAGGAGCCGCTCATCCCGGCGGGCGCCGACAAGGCAGTCTTCCTCCTGGCTCCGCTCGTGACGGTGCTTCTGGCGTTGTCGGCCTGGGCCGTTGTTCCGGTCGCCGAGGGCTGGGCTCTTGCCGACATCAACGTCGGCATTCTCTACATCTTCGCAATCTCCTCGCTTAGCGTCTATGGCATCATCATGGGCGGCTGGGCGTCCAACTCGAAATACCCGTTCCTGGGGGCGCTCCGTTCCGCTGCGCAAATGGTGAGCTACGAAGTCTCCATCGGCTTCGTCATCATCACCGTCCTGCTGTGCGTCGGCTCGTTGAACCTCACACACATCGTTCTGGCACAGTATGAAATGGGCCTTGCCCACGCGCTCGGCGTGCCGTGGCTGACCTTCCTGAACTGGTTCTGGTTGCCGCTCTTCCCGATGTTCATCATCTTCTTCATCTCGGCGCTGGCCGAGACGAACCGCCCGCCATTCGACCTGCCGGAGGCCGAATCCGAGCTCGTGGCCGGGTTCATGGTCGAATATGGGTCGACCCCCTACATGATGTTCATGCTGGGTGAGTACGTCGCCATCATCCTGATGTGCGGCCTCACCACCATCCTTTTTCTTGGTGGGTGGACAGCGCCGATCGACTTGCCCCCCTTCACCTGGATTCCGGGTGCAGTGTGGTTCGTCCTCAAACTCTCCCTGGTCTTCTTCATGTTCGCCATGGTCAAGGCCTTCGTTCCCCGTTACCGCTACGACCAGTTGATGCGGCTCGGCTGGAAGGTCTTCCTGCCGATCTCGCTCTTCATGGTCGTCGCCGTCGCCGCCGTTCTCCAGCTTACGGGCTGGGGATGGCATGGCGGCATGGCCTAAGGAGAGAGACGCGATGAAAGCTTTGCAGTTTCTCAATTCGCTGCTGCTGAGGGAGTTCGTATCGACCTTCTTTCTGTCGATGCGCTACTTCTTTGCGCCCAAGCCCACGATCAACTATCCCTTCGAGAAGGGCCCGGTGTCGCCCC
>CAYSBF010000125.1:0-7719 GCA_964429025.1 uncultured Pelagibacterium sp. | reverse complement strand
ACGGTCCCGTAGCGGCCATGCCACTTGGCCCTGCTGTGGTGCCGGGGTTCTGGGGCATGGAAGACATCTGGAGGGTCCGGATAGTGGTCAGGTAATTGATTAGTGTCGCTGCTGAGCCCTGGCAAGGCTGCTCGCCTGTTGCACGACCGTTGGAATACTAAGTGCCATTCCACTCCCGGCATCGCGGATCAGACGGGTATCTCCGCGCGAAAAGGCGCCGCAGCGATCAGCGGCCGGACGCTGGTGCATCCGGCCGCAAGGGCCGTACGGTGTTTACTGCAAGGCGTAGATTGTGGCGACCTCGCCCGCAACCGTTACCGAAACAACATCATCGATGTCGGCGGGCGAGGCTTCGATAGCGGCCCTGGTGTGGGCAAGGCCGGAGATAGCCGCGCGCAGACGCTCGAAATTGGCCGACTGGAACAGGCCGCCGAGATCGCAGCCGGTGAGCAGGACCACTCGGGCCGTCGTGGTCTGCTCCAGCTCCGCGCCGCTCGCGGTCGTCTCGAGGAAGCCGCGAATGTCGGCAGGGCACGGCATCGTTGCCGGGGCGGGAGTTTCGGTTGCGGCTGCCGTGTCGCGACCTTCGCCCACCGTGCCGGTGCCGCCACTCGAACCGCTACCACTGCCGGCGCCAGCATCGTCGCCGCCACCGCCGGCGTCTCCGCCGCTATCGCCGGTGCCGCCACCGTCGCCACCGGTGCCGCCACCACCGCCGGTGCCGCCGTCGCCTGCATCATCGCCGCCACCTGGAAGGACGACGAGATCGCCCGAGAGCAGGTTCTGGTCGAGCACGCCGAGATTGGCCTGGGCAGTTTGTTGATCGCCCAGCGCCACGTCGAGATCGGCCTCGACGCCGTCGCCCTCACCCGAGGTAGCCCTTCTCAGGGCACTGATCTGAACGTCGGCGACGGCGTCTTCATCGGCAAGGCTGATATCGGCATCAACGAGATCCCCCTCGCCGAGATCAACAAGTGGCTCCTCGCCACCGCCGTTGCCGGGCAGGATATTGACATCGGCATCCACCTCGGTTCCGTCCCGAAGCGGGCCTATTTCCGCATCCGCCAAACCGGTGCCGGCGAGGTCGGCGTTCACTTCAGTGCCCACGCCGTCCTCCAGATCCCCAAGGACATAGACATAGGTCTCACCCTCGTCGCCAAGTTCGAGCGCGATGACATCATCGGTGGAAAGACCATTGCCCGAAAGAACCGAAGAGAGCGCCACGCTGGCCGAAACCGCGGCGCGGGTATCTTCGATCCCGGCGGCTTCGCCGCTGCTCACGGCAAGTTCGACCTCGGCAATGACATCTTCACCAAAACTGTCGCCGATATCGACGATGATTATGTGGCTGTCATCGATTTGCGCGTCGAGGTCGACGCCGGCAAGATTGCTCCGGGCGACCAGGGACAGGAGCGCCTGGGTCCGCTCATCACCACTCAGGTCGAGAAGGCTGCCGCCCAATCGACCGGTGCTGAGGTTAACTTCGGCATCGGCCCCGATCTCCACGAGCGAGTCCTGGTTGGCGCTGCCGGGCAAGCCCGTATCGACATCTACCCCAATCAGGCCGTCATCGCCCCCCACATTCGCATCGACACCGGCATTGACCCCACTCTCATCGCCAACCCCGACATCGGCGCCGACGTTGAGGCCGTCATCGGTGTCGAGATCGACGCCGACATTGAGGCCCTCATCACCGCCCACTGAAATGTCCAATTGGGCAAGGACGGGCGGGGCAGCAACAAGCGCGGTAGCCAGAGCCAGCGCCGAGACACTGTATTTGAACGACATTTCATACCTCCACATAAAAACTCGCGACCCCCGATTAGCGAGAAAACGGTGGGGGATAGACGGGGTTCAGCGTCAGGAGGCAGACTGCGAGGGGTCGAAGGGGCAGGTGATGGTCCCATTTCCCCGGCGCACGATGGTTTTTACCCGGCCCAAACGCAGTCGAGGCGGTTATCGTATGTTTATCGGAGAGACGAGGAGAGGGTGCCTCCCTCTTCCGTCACTGGCGCCAGGTTCGCTGGCACCCAAGTTCGCTGGCGCACCCGGGCAAGCAAAAACCGGCCGAGGCGTCAGAATGTTTTTTGTGCCTGTGCCTAGTCCCTGAGAAACCGGTCCAGCGTCCAGAATGTACAGGTTACGAGGGCTGACGTGACATTGGGAGAACTTTACGGACTGCTTCGTCGCAGCCATGTGCAATCTCAGGCGTCATGGATACGCTGGGGGAGCCGTTGGTTGTGCTGGACAGCAGCTTCACTGTCGTGAACGCCATTCCGGCATTCTTGAGAACGTTCAAGACAGAGCGGGACGAGACGATCGGGCGGAGCCTCTTTCAGTTGGGAGATGGTGAACGGGGAATACAGGACCTTTGGACCTTACTGGCTGAGGTTCCCAAGGCCAAAGCCATCGTCGGCTATCAGGTGTCTCACAACTTCACCGACCTTAGACAGCAGGTCATCGACACCGGCAGCTTATTGGCCATCAAGCGGATTTCGGCCAAGGCCTGTCCCAACGATCGTTAAGAAGTGAAGTGAGGAAACCGCACCGCGCTTTATGCGTTGGAACGATGTGGCAAGAGAGCAGCCCCCGGAGTCGCACAGATCGGGCGCCACCCGATTAGGCGGTTCAGCGACCGCACGATGCCCACGCGTGACAGACGCCGCCCATCTGCCCAACTCCTCTCCTCCCCCAATGTCAGGTGGGCGGCTCTTTACTGGCCCCAACCCGCCTAGACCTGAGCCGGGAGTCTCGAATTCGCTACCGGTACCCTGACGCCGAGCATCAGATCTCTTGGTCACAAATCCAATCTCGTTTCGGCTGACCATCCTTTAAACCCGTACCGGCACTGGACCTCCGATTGAAGTGCAACTGGTGCTTTCTCGCTCCTGGGTCCTGGTGCTTTTTTGTCAGCGTTTCTGCTTCCACCCCGGCGACAATGCCATGCCCTGCCCTTAAACGCTGCTTTCTCGAGGCGTCCGCGACCGGCGGCGAGCTACAGCGGGCCACGAGTGCCTGCGTGGTCCTGCTCACCGGCTGTGATGTCGGCGGCGTGTTCCAGTCGGCCAATTTAGAGCGTCTGCGCGCGGTGATCTCCGGTCTTGCCCATACCAGGGCAGCCATCAAAGCCTCGCCCGCCGACATCGATGAAGTTGTCTCGGCGACGGTTTTGGGCGAGGTCGCCGCGATCTACGCCCTGAAGTAAGCGCCGTACGGTCCTTACGGCCGGATGCACCAGCATTCGGCCGCTGGTGGCTGCTGCGTCTTTCCGTGCGGACAGCCATGCATCTATCTTTGCAGAGCCCCATGGCCATCACTTAGCGGCTTTTGGGTGTCGGTGCTGCCACCAGCGTTCGGCCTGGCCACCGCGCAGCATGCCGCGTTCGGCGAAACCATTACGAGGCAGAACCGTTGAATCCTCCCACGGAGGATCGATCTGATGGCGCCACGCCCCTATTGGAAAGGGTATCTCAAACTCTCCCTGGTGACGTGTCCCGTTTCCTTGACGCCTGCCACCAGCGAGGGTGGGAAAGTCAGGTTCCAGACCCTTAACCGGGCAACCGGCCATCCTGTGCGCAGCCGCTATATCGATGCTGAGACAAACAAGCCCGTCGCCGAGGATGATGAAGTAAAGGGCTATGAGACCGAGCCTGGCAAACACATCGTCGTGGAAGACGACGAAATCGAGGCGGTCGGGCTCGAGAGTACCCGGACCATAGACATCAACCGGTTCGTGCCCGACGACACGATCGAGTGGATCTGGTATGATCGCCCCTACTATCTGATGCCCGACGATGAGGTGGCCCAGGAGGCTTTCGCGGTGATCCGCGAGGCAATGGCTGAGACTGGAACGGTCGGGATATCGCGGCTCGTGCTTTCCCGGCGGGAGAGAGCGGTGATGCTTCAGCCCAGAGGCAGGGGGATCGTGCTCTGGACGCTCCGTTATGGCGATGAGGTACGCGACCCGGCGGAGATTTTCGAGGGTATCGATGCCGAGCGGGCCGACCCCAAGCTCGTCTCCATGGTGTCGACCATCATTGAGGACATGACAAAGCCCTGGTCCGAAGAGATGGTCACCGATCCCGTCCAGGAACGGCTCCAGGAGATCATCAAGGCCAAACGCAAAAAGCAGGGCAAGAAACCGGCCAAGGGGCGCAAATCCGAAGAGCCTGCCCCACCCGACAATGTCATCAACATCATGGACGCGCTGCGACGCTCGATCTCGCAGGAAAAGAAGAAGGGCCGTGGCGCCAGCTAGGGCCTGCTTTTGCGGTGTTTCTTGATCTGGCCCGCGGCGGTCCAGAATCCCTCCCATGGATCGGACCTCAAGGCGCTCAGCCTGTTCGGCGCGTTCTCGACCGTAAAGTAGTCCGGTCCAATGGAGGGGCTCAGTTCGTCCCAATCGAGCGGCATTGAAACCGCTGCGCCCTCGCGTGCCCGGGTGGAATAGGGCGAAACAGCGGTAGAGCCTCTGGCATTGCGTAGGTAGTCGATCAGGATCTTGCCGTGTCGCTTGGATTTGGTGATCGTGGACACGTACCGCGCCGGGTCATCGGCCGCCATTGCGTCGGCGACCGATTTGGTGAAGGCCTTGACCTCCGGCCATTCTGCTTGGGGCTTGAGCGGCGCAACGACATGCAGACCCTTGCCACCGGACGTTTTTACGAAGCTTGTCAGACCGGCATTCAGCAGTCGTTCCCGTACTTCAGTGGCTGCCTCGATGACCACGGGCCATTCCACACCCGGCCCGGGATCGAGATCCATTATGATCATGTCAGGTTTATCGAGGTCGTTAAGCTGCGCGCCCCAAGGATGGATTTCGAGAACGCCGCCCTGGACGAGACCTAGCAGTCCCGGTAGCCCGTCAATGGCGATGATCGGCTCATCATCCCCGGGATCAACGGCTTTGAGGATTTCCTTGGCCTGTCCGCGCCAGGCGTGCTTTTGGAAAAAGCACTGTCCTCCGACGCCGTCTGGACAGCGCAGAAGGGCAAGCGGCCGATTGACGATGAATGGCGCGATCCTGGGCCAAACCTCGGAATAATAGTCCGCCAGTCCCTGCTTTGTGACGCCGACGTCCTGCCAGTAGATGCGGTCGGGATGGGTGAGGCGAACGGGCGTCGACTTCGGTTCCGCGGCGACTGTTCCAGATTCTTTCGTCACATCACGCGGGCTCTTGTCTTCGCGCAACCCTCTAAAGGAAGCATGCCGAACCACGCCATCCGCCGTCCAGGCCCGGAATTCGACCTCGGCGACGAGATCGGGTGCCACGAACCGGACATTCCGGGCGTCTGCCGCCGCCAGCTTTCTTGGAAAGGGGCTTGAGGCGATTCTGAGCTTGTCGAGACGCTTGAATAAGTCCTGGGACAGCTTAGCCGTAAACCCGGTCCCGACCTTGCCGGCATAGACGAGATCGCCCTTTTCGTAATATCCCAAGACGAGCGATCCGATGGCTTTCGACGAGGTGGTCGAGGGGACATATCCTGCGACAACGAACTCCTGGCGCTCAGAACATTTAGACTTGATCCAGACCTTTCCACGGCCGGATCGGTAAGGGGCGCTCCTCTCCTTGGAAACGACGCCCTCAAGGCTCAACCGGCACGCATGGCGCAGAACGAGCTCACCGTCCTCCTCGAAATGTTCGCTATAGCGCAGGACTGGCGGACTGGTGCTGATCAGGCGCTCGAGCGCCTCCTTTCGTTCCACGAGCGGAACCGGCCTGAGGTCGTGTCCGTCGAGGTAAAGGAGGTCGAACAGGAAAAGTACGAGCCTGTCGGTTCGCCCCTCAGACAGGTCCGATTGTAGCGCGGAAAAGTCAGAAGCCCCGCTAGAACCTTCAACGATCAGCTCGCCATCGAGTATTGCATCCTTCACCGGCAATTTGGTCAGCGCCTGAGTGATGGCTTTGCCGAACCTGTCGGTCCAGTCCAGACCGCTCCGGGTGAGCAACCTCGCCTCGTCGCTCTTCACATGGGCCTGTAGCCGGTACCCATCGAACTTGATCTCGTGCAGCCAGTTCCGACCCGGTGGCGGCGCAGCTCGAAGGGTGGCCAGAGCTGGGTCAACAAAGCCGGGATAGACCCCCTTGCGGGCCTTTTTGGGAAGGGCAGGGGGCAGGTCCGCCTTCCTTTCGATCTTGCCCGTTTTGGATGACCAGCCCGGCTCCTCTCCCTCGACGTCTTCAACGACGCGGCCGGTCTTTACCGATTCAGGTCTTTCCTCGAGAATGTCGGGCTCATCCTCACTCCTTGCAAACTCGTCATCGCCCTTGATGAGCAGCCAGTTCTCCTTTTTGTCGCGCGGCTTCTTTGCCATCCTGACCAGGTGCCAGCGTCCATTGAGCTTCTCGCCTTTGAGCTCAAAGTCGAGATGGCCCTTGGCGTAGCCCTTCTTAAAATCCCCAATCGGGGACCAGCGGCCCCGATCCCAGACGATCACCGTCCCTCCGCCATACTCCTTCTTTGGGATGGTGCCCTCAAAGTCGCCATATTCGAGCGGATGGTCCTCGACGTGGACCGCAAGGCGTTTCTCTCCAGGGACCAGACTTGGGCCTTTGGTGACGGCCCAGCTTTTAAGAACCCCATCCATCTCAAGCCGCAGGTCATAGTGAAGGCGCGTTGCGTCGTGCTTCTGGATGACGAAGCTATCGCCAGCGGCTTTTTTCCGCGCACTACCTCTAGGTTCTGAAGTGGCTGCGAAATCGCGCTTGTTGCGATAGGTATCGAGCGACATTTAGCTCGCCTTCCGGCTCTCCGGAGCCGACTTGCTGCGTTTGCTCGCGGCAGCTTTGCGGGCTGGAGCCTTGCGTGCCGATGACTTGGCCTTGCCCTTGGTATTGGCGTCCGCCCCTGCGCTCTTGCGCAGTGCGTCGAGCAGGCTTGTGACTTTGGCTTGCTTGGGCTGTTCGGGCGCTCTGATTTCGCGGCCCTCCATCTTTGCCTTGATGAGCTCGGCAAGGGCCTGATCGTAGCGGTCGTCGAAGTCGCGCGGGTGAAACTCGCCTTTCATCGTGCCGATGATGTGCTTGGCAAGCTCCATCATTTCCCCTTCGATCTTGATGTCCGGAAGACCCTCAAAGACTTCTTCTGCGGCCCTCACCTCGTAATCGAAGTTAAGGGTGTGCCCGACGAGCCCATTGCCCTGCGGCCGCAACATGACCGTGCGCACCCGCCTGAACAGAACCGACCTTGCGAGCGCGGCGACCTTCTTCTTGCGCATGCCCTCGCACAGGAGGTTGAAGGACTCATTGGCGACGCTGTTGGTGGGCGCGATGAAGTAGGGCTTGTCGAAATAGACCGTGTCGACCTGGGGGCAGTCGATGAAGGCCTCGATCCTCAAGGTCTTGTCGTTTTCGGGAACCGCCTCGGCTACCTCTTCCGGTTCGAGGATGATGTAGCTGTGGTCATCGACTTCATAACCTTTGACCTGGTCATCCTTCTCAACGGGCTTCTCGGTTTCCTCATCAATGTACTGCCGATGCACCCGATGTCCGGTCTTACGGTTGAGGATATGAAATGAAACGCGCTCAGACGTCGTCGCCCCTGCGTAAAGGGCTATGGGGAACGTGAGCTCGGCGAGCTTGATGTGGCCCTTCCATGTTGCCCTTGGCACGACATATCCTCCTGGCGCTGGACTCAACGCCAGGTGGCGATCTGTGTTCCCTCAAGCGCCGCTCAAGGCCAAGCACACCAAGCGCAGATCGATATCCTTGTTCAGGGT
>CAYSBF010000124.1:0-7770 GCA_964429025.1 uncultured Pelagibacterium sp. | reverse complement strand
GCTCAGAAGGGAAACCGTCGATCGAGAGTCCTACTCACACGCCGCTGGTATTACCCGACGGGCGATGACATAGCGGGCTGCTGAAAGCCGCGGATGCCGCAACATGATCGGAACAAGTACGCCGTCGGACTCCACAAATTTTTGCTGATGCGATCGGGGGCCACGCGATGTTCAGCTCTGATACCGCTGCCGTCATAGCCCAAGATCCGACTGAGCAAGATTGGCGCCTCCGCCGCAACTTTTGCAACGCAGTTCCCAGGCGCATTCAATAAATTTGCCCGCCTGCAAGATCAGAAATTTCAAGGCAGCTTCTGTGCGCCGTTCTCAAGAACGGCCGCCAAGATCACGCACCTTAACTTGAATTCTTCACGATAAGGAATGTATCGATGACCTTTCGCAACGGTTTGGCCTCGCTTCTTCGTCCCGAAGACTCGGTACTTGTTCTGATTGACCATCAGCCTTTTCAGCTCGCGAACCTGAACAGTCATGATCCCCACATGGTGGTCAACAACTCGACGGCGCTGGCAAAGGCTGCCAAGATCTTCGGGGTCCCTACCATACTGACGAGCGTGGTCGTCGATCGCGGCGGTCATATCTTTTCGCCGATCACCGACGTGTTCCCGGATCAGGAGGTCATCGACCGGACGTTCATCAACACCTGGGAAGATCAGAAGGTGGTGGAGGCCGTCAAGTCGACGGGGCGCAAGCAACTGATCATTGCCGGTCTGTGGACGGAAGTCTGCGTCGCAATGCCGGCCATCCAGGCAGCCGGCGAGGGTTGGGATGTGACCGTAATCACCGACGCATCAGGCGGTGTTTCCCTCGAGGCACATGAAGTCGCCATCCAGCGAATGATTGCCGGCGGCGTCAACATGATGACCTGGTTGGCGCTGGCGTCGGAATGGCAGCGTGATTGGGCACGAGCCGACACCGCCGCCGCGCTGACAGAGGTAGTCATTCAGCATGCGGCCGGCAGCGGAATCGCGTTCCTGTGGGAGCAGCAGCTGCTCGACACGCCCGTGCCAAGCGCGGCAAGCTAATCTGCGCGGGGATGGCGAGACGCTTGAATGACGCGTGGCGGGAAGGTCGACGCTCAATCGCGCTTCGTCATCCCCCCGGACCATAACCGATGACTGCAACTGGGCTTTCCTAAGTGCCGTCGCCGGGAGTCTTCAAAGTCCACAAGTGCAAGGACAGACGCCATGCACAAGGGATCCGACTTTTTTGTAGCCGCGCTGGAAAACGAAGGCGTGGACCGCATCTTCGGGGTGCCGGGAGAGGAAAACCTCGACCTTCTCGACTCGCTGCGCACCTCGCGTATCGAACTGGTCCTGACGCGACACGAGCAGGCGGCAGCCTTTATGGCAGCGACCCATGGGCGACTTACCGGAAAACCCGGGGTTTGCCTCGCGACGCTCGGACCGGGCGCGCTCAACTTATCGACAGGCGCGGCCTACGCACATCTTGGCGCCATGCCGATGATCCTCATCACCGGCCAGAAACCTGTGATGAGCGCCAAGCAGGCCCGCTTCCAGATTGTCGATGTCGTCTCATCAATGAAGCCACTCACCAAGATGACGCGCCAGATCGTCAGCGCGGCGGCCATCCCAGCGATGATTCGGGACGCCTTCAGGGTCGCGATGGAAGAGCGGCCGGGACCGGTGCATCTCGAACTGCCGGAAGATGTCGCGGCCGACAAGGTCGAAAAAACCCCCCTTGTCATGCCTCACCCGGTCGAACGCCCCGTCGCCCACCCTGCGGCGCTCAAGGGCGCGGCGCAGATGATCCTCGCTGCCAAGAGGCCACTCGTGATGGTCGGCGCGGCAGGCAATCGGCCTTCGCTGGTTGAACCCTTGTCTAGCTTTGTAACGCGTGTCGGCCTGCCCTTCTTCAACACCCAGATGGGCAAGGGCGCGGTCAGCGGCGGCTCCAACCTCTACATCGGGACCGCGGCGCTCACGGAGGGTGACTATGTCCACGAGGCTGTCGAGCGCGCCGACCTGATCGTCACCATCGGCCACGATACCATCGAGAAGCCCCCTTTCCTGATGAGGAGTGCCGGTGGGCCAAAGGTCGTCCACCTCGGCTACCAATCAGCCACAGTGGAAGAGGTCTACCACCCGGATATAGAGGTAATCGGCGATATCGGGACTACGGTTGAGGCGCTTGCCGAGCGGCTAGAGGGCCGTTTGCACCCGGACGAGGGGATGCTTCGCCTGCGCCAGAAAATCCTTGGCCGGCTTAACGATCGTGCTGACGAGGATCGCTTCCCGGTCACCCCCCAGCGCCTCGTTCACGATGTCCGAAAGGTGATGCCTGAAGACGGCATCGTCTGCCTCGATAACGGCATGTACAAGATCTGGTTCGCGCGCAACTACCGCACCCATGTCGCCAACACGCTGCTGCTCGACAATGCGCTCGCCACGATGGGTGCAGGGCTGCCCTCGGCGATGATGGCAGCGCTGCTCTACCCGACGCGACGCATCCTGGCGGTCTGCGGCGATGGCGGCTTCATGATGAACTCCCAGGAGATCGAAACCGCGGCACGTCTTAGACTGAACCTCGTCGTGCTCATCCTCAACGACGGCGCTTATGGCATGATCCGCTGGAAGCAGGCGGTCGACGGCTTCCCGGATTTCGGCATGAGCTTCGGAAACCCCGACTTCGTAGGCTACGCCGAGGCTTACGGCGTGAAGGGATCTCGGTTGTCGGAGGTCGAAAGTCTCGTGCCGACACTCGAGGCCGCTTTCGCCGGCGGCGGCGTGCATCTGGTCGAGGTGCCTGTCGACTATTCCGAGAACACGCGTGTGCTGGTCGACGAACTGAGCAACCGAACGCCAGACGTGGACTGCGCCTGATCCAAGCGAAGGAAATCCGGCAATGCTGAACGTCGTGCAAGCCTTCGATCGCGCGCCGCTCGCGGATATCGAAACCGATGACGCCGCCGCGCTGGAACGCAAGCTCGAGGCGGCCACTCGCGTGTGCGCGGATCGTGATGGCTGGCTCAAGCCTCACCAGCGGGTCACGATCCTTCGCAAGTTGGCTGCATTGATGGAAGGTAGCAGCGATCATTTCGCCCGGCAGATCGCCCGTGAGGGCGGAAAGCCGCTGCGCGACGCCATCGTCGAGACCAACCGAGCCATTGACGGCGTGCACAATGCCGCCGACGAACTGCGCACCTTCGCCGGCCGCGAGATTCCCATGGGTCTATCGGCGGCCGCCGAGAATCGCTGGGCCTTCACAACGAGGGAGCCCATCGGCGTCGTCGCTGCAATCTCGGCGTTCAATCATCCGCTGAACCTGATCGTCCACCAGGTGGCACCGGCCATCGCCGTGGGCTGTCCGGTCATCGTCAAGCCGGCGATCACGACGCCCCTCTCATGCCTCGACTTCGTTGCGCTGGTCCGCGAGGCCGGCTTGCCCGAGCCCTTGTGCCAGACCTTCGTCGTGGAGGACCACCAGCTAGCCGAAAAGCTGGTGACCGACAGGCGCGTGGCGTTCCTGAGCTTCATCGGCTCGGCAACGGTCGGCTGGGCGCTGCAGGCCAAGCTCGCCCCAGGCACGCGCTCGGCACTGGAACATGGCGGCGCGGCGCCTGCGATCATCGACCGCAGTGCTGATCTCGGCAAGATCATCGAGCCGATCGTCAAGGGCGGTTTTTACCATGCGGGCCAGGTCTGCGTCTCTACGCAGCGCATCTTTGTCCACAGGAAAATCGCGGACGACTTCATTCAGAAATTAGTGAACCACGTCGAGGGATTGCACACTGGCGATCCCCTGCTGGAAGATACTGAGGTCGGGCCGCTGATCCTGCCACGCGAGGCTGAGCGGGTCGAACAGTGGATGCATGAGGCGGTCAAGGGTGGAGCAACCCTTGCGATCGGTGGGGCACGCCTGTCCGCCACGAGCTTGCAGCCGGCGGTACTGATCGATCCCGCGGCCGATGCGAAGATCTCGAAACAGGAGGTATTCGGCCCAGTGGTCGCGGTCTATCACTATGGCGATCTTGATGAGGCCATTGCCCGAGCTAACTCACTGCCGACAGCCTTCCAAGCCAGCGTCTTCGCACAGGATATCGACGTCGCGATGCGCGCGGCCGATCGTCTCGAAGCCTCGGCCGTGATGATCAACGATCCCACCGCCTTTCGGACCGATTGGATGCCCTTTGCAGGTCGCAAGGAATCGGGATACGGCACCGGTGGCATCCCCTACACGATGCGCGACATGACGCAGGAAAAGATGATTCTGCTGCATAAACCGGACCGCATCCGCTCAGAGCCATAAGGATCTAATCGAGATGCGTGAATCCGCTCCATCCTTCCAAGGGTGGATCTGTTTTAGAAGCTGAGCGCGGCGCTCTGCGGCGATAGGCCGGCTTACAAGGCCTCCGTCTCCTCCTCGGGATGGGGCGCAGCCCTCGTCATGGAATCCCGCCTCCAAACCCAAGATCTATTCAGCCATCGCCGGCGACCTGAGCCAGACCGCCAAAGTCCTGTCGTCCAGCAAGGTACTAATTCGAACTTGTCGTACCTTGCCAACTTTTGGGCAGTATTAAGCGCGGTTGTCGTGGTGGCACCGACCAGCTTGGTACGACGGTTCGGAGCCGGAGCTTTCTAAGTCCGGATCCCCATCGAAACGATGATTGAGCGAACAGCAGTCCAACTGAACGAATTCAGTGAGGCCAACGGGCTCCCGAATCGGCATGAATTGATTGTAGGCATCCCTGCCCCTCGGCTAGAAGGCTGGCCAACATCTGGGGGAAACGTGTGAAATCTACGCGTGACGCGCAGAACGACCATCCGTTCCTGCTTACGACGTCCCCGCCCAGCCGCAAACAACGGCAACTGGCGCTTTGCCTGGTGATGGCACTGGTTGGCGCCCTGTTGGTCACGGTGCCCTTTGCGCGAGTTCCACTCAGCAATACCGAGATTCTGCTGCCGGCTTATGCCGCCGCAATTTTTGTCATCGAACTGATTACCGCGGCTCTGCTGCTGGCGCTATTTTCGGTTCAGCGGTCGCGGGCCGTTCTTGTCCTCGCTTTCGGCTACCTCTTCTCCGGGCTGATGGTCGTGCCCTGGGCGCTCACCTTCCCAGGAGTGTTCGCGCCGCTTGGCCTCCTGGATGCGGGACTGCAAGGCACCGCGGCAATTGCCACGCTGCGGCGCCTCGGTTTTCCACTTTTCGTGCTCGCCTATGCGCTGCTGAAGGATGCCAATTCTCCTGTTCGACGCTCGGGCGGCTCGGCGCGGAACACGATTGTGGGAGGTGTTGCAGCGGTAATCGCCATCGCCTGCGGCCTGACCTGCCTCATTGTCACAGGGGACGACGTGCTGCCGCGGTTCATGAGCGATACACGAAACGTCTCTGCCCTCTGGCAGTACGTTCCCGCTACGGCGGTTTTCCTCTACGTGACCGGTCTTGCCGTCCTCTGGGTCCGCCGGCACTCAGTGCTCGATCTCTGGCTGATCGTTGTCCTCTGCACGCTTCTTATTGAACTTGTTCTTCTTTCATACGTCGCCGCTGGTACTCGCCTTAGCGCTGGCTGGTGGGCAGGACGCTTTTTTGGATTCACCTCCGCAAGCCTCGTCCTGCTCGTTCTGCTCCTGGAGACCACGACGCTCTATGCGCGCCTCGCTCGGTCAGTTTCGGCGGAGCGTCGCGCGCGGGAGGACCGGCTGATGGCCATGGAGGCTTTGTCGGCCTCGATCGCGCACGAGGTCAATCAGCCTCTGGCAAGCATGGTTACAAATGCCGATGCGGGCTTGCGATGGCTAGGAAGAGAGACCCCCGATCTCGAAGAGACGAGCGCGGCCTTGAAGCGTATCGTGGGCGACGGTCATCGCGCCGGCAAGGTGATCGAGGGCATCAGAACAATGTACAAGAAGAGCGCGCAGAAGCGCGTTCCGCTGAACTTGAACCATCTCATCGGCGACGTCCTGGGGCGTAGCCAGGACGAAGCGCAGCTCGGTCGCGTATGCGTCGAAGCTGACCTCGATGAGCGGTTGCCGCTCATTACCGGCAATCCGATACAGCTCCAGCAGGTCGTGTCGAACCTGGTCGGCAATGCAATCGACGCCATGGGTTCCGTGACAGGCAGGCCTCGGGTCTTGCGTGTCAGCTCCGAACGACAGGCTCCTGGCAGCGTCCTGGTCTCCGTGGGAGATTCAGGATCCGGCCTGGATCCGGAAAACAAGGAGCGGATTTTTGCGCCCTTCTTTACGACCAAAGCGGACGGAATGGGTATGGGCCTCATGTTTTCCCGCTCAATTATCGAAGCGCACGGCGGACATCTATGGGCAACGGATAACACTCCGCACGGCGCCATTTTCCAGTTCACCCTACCAACCAACGGGGACGGTGACATGCCAACTGCCTGGCGACTGCAATGATTTCCGAGCAATCTGTCGTCTTCATCATCGACGACGACCCCTCCGTGCGTGAATCTCTCGAGAGCCTGCTTCGCTCTGTCGGTCATACGGCACTGGCTTTTGCCTCTACTCAAGAATTTCTGCTCGCCGAGCGACCCGCGGGGCCCGGCTGCCTGGTGCTCGATGTCAGGCTGCGGGGACAGAGCGGGCTCGAGTTCCAACAAGAACTGGCTCGATCAGGCGTTGAGCTTCCGATCGTCTTCATCACCGGCCACGGCGACATTCTGATGTCCGTGACGGCAATGAAGGCGGGGGCCATCGAGTTCCTCACCAAGCCGTTCCGCGACCAGGACTTCCTTGATGCGGTTCACCGAGCAGTCGATCTTGATCGGGAGCGCCGAGCAGCCTCGACCGCTCTCGTTGACCTGAAGGAACGCTTCCGCTCACTAACGCCGCGCGAACGGGAAATCATGATGTTGGTCGCCGCCGGCCGACTGAACAAGCAGATTGCCGGCGAGCTCCAGCTCAGCGAGATTACGGTCAAGGTACACCGAGCACAGGTAATGCGAAAAATGCAGGCAAAGTCGCTGCCCGATCTTGTTCGTTTTGCTGACAAATTGGCAGCCGATACCACAAAGCCGTAGCTGGTCGAAACTACCGTATAATTGTCCTCACCATCCCCTGATTCTTACCCTTTCCGTATCGCAGGAGATCCTGTGAGCGCCACGGGCAGCCGCCGAGCAAGCGGTAGCCGAGGCAAAGGAAAGTGTAAGAATGTCCGTAAACCTCCTGATTTCTATTGTTGACGATGATGAAGCGGCACGCGCGTCCATTGTGGGCCTCGTCAGGGCGCTGGGATTCACCGCTAGAGAGTATCCAGGCGCCGCTGAGTTTCTGAGTTCCGCCTACCTGTTGCAGACAGCCTGTTTGATCGCGGACATGCGGATGCCCGTGATGACCGGGCTCGAGCTCTACCGTCACCTCGTCGCAGCGGGCACCGCGATCCCAACCATTCTTGTCACCGCCTTTCCCGACGAGGCGCTTCGCGCCCGTGCCCTGAGTGCGGGGATAAGATGCTTTCTGGCGAAGCCGCTCGAGCCCGTCGCCCTGCTCGGCTGCATCCGTTCAGCGCTCAACCACCCGACAGGAGAACCCCTATGAGCTGGAACCCGGCAATCGCACGAGGCCGTCTCGCCGAGGTCAGCACGGACGCAATCGAAACCCTCATCATACCCCGTACCTACGATCTCGGCGGCTTCGAGGTCGGGCGGGTGTTGCCCGCGCCGACGCGGCAAATGGTTGGCCCCTTCATCTTCTTCGACCAGATGGGGCCGGCCGAACTGCTGACAGGCCAAGGCATCGATGTGCGGCCCCATCCACATATCGGTCTTGCCACCATCAC
>CAYSBF010000123.1:6473-7856 GCA_964429025.1 uncultured Pelagibacterium sp. | reverse complement strand
CTATTTCCAGATCGCGCCGTGCTTCCGCGACGAGGATCCGCGCGCCGACCGTCTGCCGGGCGAGTTCTATCAGCTGGACCTCGAAATGAGCTTCGTCACCCAGGAAGAGGTCTGGGACACGATGGAGCCGGTGCTGCGCGGTATCTTCGAGGAGTTCGGTGAGGGCAAGAAGGTCACACAGACCTTCCCGCGCATCCCCTACGAGGTTGCGATGCGCAAATACGGTACTGACAAGCCGGATCTGCGCAACCCGATCGAGATGCAGGATGTGACCGAGCATTTCCGCGACTCGGGCTTCAAGGTCTTCGCAAACCAGATTGCAGCCGACCCGAAGGTCGAGGTCTGGGCCATACCTGCCAGGAACAAGGCCGGTGCGGAGCCGATCGGCCGCGCCTTCTGCGACCGCATGAACGGGTGGGCGCAGGGCGAGGGGCAGCCGGGCCTGGGCTATATCTTCTTCAAGGACGGCGCGGGTTCGGGCCCCATCGCCAAGAATATCGGCGAGGAACGTACCGAGGCGGTCCGCACCCAGCTTGGCCTGGAGGATGGCGACGCGGTGTTCTTCGTCTGCGGCGTGCCGTCCAAGTTCGTCAGTTTTGCCGGTGCCGCGCGCACCAAGATCGGCACGGACCTCGACCTGATCGACAAGGACAGCTTCGCGCTGTGCTGGATCATCGACTTCCCGTTCTATGAGTGGAACGAGGAGGAAAAGCAGCTCGACTTTGCGCACAACCCGTTCTCGATGCCGCAGGGCGGTCTCGATGCGCTGCAGAACGCTGACCCGCTTTCGATCAAGGCGTATCAGTATGATGCCGTCTGCAACGGGTACGAGATTGCCTCGGGCTCGATCCGTAATCAGGAGCCCGAGACCATGATCGCGGCGTTCGAGAAGGTCGGGCTTTCCAGGACCGACGTCGAAGAACGGTTCGGTGGGCTCTACCGGGCGTTCCAGTTTGGCGCGCCGCCGCATGGCGGCATGGCCGCGGGCGTCGATCGCATCGTCATGCTTTTGTGCGGAGTGCAGAACTTGCGCGAGATCACGCTGTTCCCGATGAACCAGCAGGCGGAAGATCTGTTGATGGGTGCGCCGAGTGAAGCCTCTCCGCGCCAGCTTCGCGAACTGCATATCCGGGTGAACCTGCCCAACGACAAGAAGGGCTGAGCAGCCGCTTCGGGTATCGCAGCGTTAATGCGCAGTTAAACGCTGACAGATAAGGTCTGGCCGAAGGTTTTCCAGCCGGGTCAGCGCGTGCGGTCAAAGCGTCCCCAGATCCTGATTCTGTTCGTTGCGGTACTGGCTTTCCTGCCGGTGCTGGCTGTCGACTATGTGCTCGACGGCTATGTGAAGTCGCGTGAGACGCAGAAGCTGCAAATGGCGCTGGA
>CAYSBF010000123.1:4624-6373 GCA_964429025.1 uncultured Pelagibacterium sp. | reverse complement strand
GAAATGCTCAGTGTGGTCGAACTCGAGGGTCAGAGCGCCCCCATGCTCCGGATCAGCCAGCAGTTCGGGGGCAATCGTACCGTTTCGGCTTTTGTCGAAGCGGCACCGCTCGTCGCCCGCGAGGTCGCACCGATCGTTGACAACATGCGGCACCTGCTGGTGGCGCTGACCAATGGGGCGCCGGTTGTCATTCGCGGCGAGGGGTTGGATTTTGGAGCAGCCAATCCGGGGGACTTCATCTATGTCCGCTCGTTTGCCGGCGATATCCCGCTCAAGGCGGAGGCGGGGGTCAGCTTTGCGACCGTCCGCGCGTATTATGCCGAGCTCGACCTTGGCTTTACCATCGCCGCCTGTTTCATGGGCGGGGTGATCCTGCTTCTCGCGTTGCGGTTCTCGAGACGGCAGAATCTTCCGGCCTTCGATATCGAACGCGCGATCGTTGCGGGGGAAATGAAGCCCTATTACCAGCCTGTGATGAACCTCAAGACAGGCAAGCTCATTGGCTGCGAGGTGCTGGTCCGCTGGGTTAAGCGCAATGGCGAGGTGGTGCCACCGGGCGCCTTCATCGACTATGCGGAAATGTCGGGCCTCGCCGTGCCGATGACGCTAAGCCTCATGGAGCAGGTCCGGTTCGATCTTGAGGACCTTTGCGCGGAAGTGCCGGACTTCAAGGTCTCGATCAACCTCTTCGAGGGCCATTTCCGCGATGGTTCGATCGTTGACGACATTCAGTCGATATTCGGCGGCAGCGGCATCAATTATCAGCAGCTGGTGTTCGAGATTACCGAGCGCCGGCCGCTCGACGACAGAGAGGCTGTGAACCGCGTCGTCTCCGCCATGCACAAGCTGGGCGTCCGCATCGCGATGGACGACGCCGGAACGGGCCATTCGAACCTTGCCTATCTGCAGACCCTCGGCATCGATATCGTCAAGATCGACAAGATCTTCGTCGACATGATCCGCGATGCCAGCGCGCCCGCGCCCGTTATCGATGGCCTCATCAACATGGCCAAGGACATGGGTATCGAAATCATCGCCGAGGGTGTGGAGACCCAGGAGCAGGCGCTCTATCTGCGCTCCCGGAACGTCGTCTTCGCACAGGGCTATCTGTTCTCGCCGCCGCTCAAACTGTCTGCGTTCATGACGCTGGCCAATGCGCTCAAGCCCCAGCCCAAGCGCACCAATCTCAACGACGAGCTCGCGGCCTAGCGGTGTTGCTGCCGCGATGCGGAAAGTCGGCGGTCCAGCCTTCCCTTTTGGGATGTTTAGTGGCACCTAGTGCCGCGACGAGCCTCTGAGGATATGGCATGACCGAAGACCTGCGCGAACCGCAGAAGGCGTTGCGAGACGCCGCGCTGCATTTCCACAACTACCCCAAGCCGGGCAAGCTCGAGATTTCGCCCACCAAGCCGCTGGCCAACCAGCGCGACCTGGCGCTCGCCTATTCGCCCGGCGTGGCGGCTCCGTGCGAGGAAATTGCGGCCGATCCGGAAATGGCTGCGCAATATACTTCGCGCGCGAACCTAGTCGCGGTCATCTCCAATGGCACTGCCGTGCTCGGTCTCGGCAATATCGGCGCGCTGGCCTCCAAGCCAGTGATGGAAGGCAAGGCGGTCCTGTTCAAGAAGTTCGCAGGCATCGACTCGATCGATATCGAGATCGACGAGCAGGACCCAAAGAAGTTCATTGAAACGGTCGCGCCGCTCTGGCCGTCCTTCGGGGGTATCAACCTTGAGGACATCAAGGCAC
>CAYSBF010000123.1:0-4614 GCA_964429025.1 uncultured Pelagibacterium sp. | reverse complement strand
GCCGATCCCGGTCTTCCATGACGACCAGCACGGCACCGCGATCATCGTCGCTGCTGCCGTTCTCAACGGGCTCAAGATTGCCGGCAAGGACATCGCCAAGGCCAAGATCTGCACCTCTGGCGCAGGTGCGGCCGCGATTGCCTGCCTCAACATGCTGATGGCCGTGGGGGCCAGGCGCGAAAACATCTGGGTGGCTGACCGGGACGGGCTGGTCACCAAGGCGAGGCACAATCTCGTCGACCGCTGGCGGGCTGCCTTTGCCCAGGATACGGACAAGACGTCGCTGGCCGAGGTCATGGACGGGGCCGACATTTTCCTTGGACTGTCGGCCGCCGGGGCGCTCAAGCCCGAAATGCTCAAGGACATGGCGGAGAACCCGCTGATCGTGGCCTGGTCGAATCCGGTGCCGGAGATCAGGCGGGAACTGGCGCGCGAAGCGCGCCCCGACGCGATGATCTGCACGGGCCGATCCGACTATCCCAATCAGGTCAACAACGTCCTGTGCTTCCCCTTCATTTTCCGCGGCGCGCTGGACGTCGGGGCGACCACGATCAACGAAGAGATGAAGGCGGCTGCTGCCCATGCGATCGCGCAATTGGCGCATGAGCCGGTGCTCGAAGCTATCCCCAGCGGGGCCTCGACCTTCGGGCGTGACTATCTCATTCCCAACCCGTTCGATCAGCGCCTGATCCTGCGGATCGCGCCCGCCGTCGCCAAGGCGGCGATGGACAGTGGCGTGGCGCGGCGGCCTATCGCCGATTTCGAGGCCTACAAGGATAGCCTCAACCGCTTCGTCTTCCGCTCTGGCATGGTGATGAAGCCGATGATCGAGCAGGCGAAGGGCAAGGGCAAGCGCGTCGCCTTTGCCGATGGCGAGGACGAGCGCGTGTTGCGTGCCACTCAGGTGATCCTCGAGGAGGGTATTGCAACGCCCATCCTGATCGGCCGTCCCTTCGTCATCGAGCAGCGTATCGAGCGCTTCGGGCTCGCGCTAAAGCCGGGCAAGGATTTCGAGATCATCAATCCCGAAGATGATCCGCGCTACAAGGAATATGTCTCGCTGTTTCATTCGCTGGTCGGCCGCTCGGGCGTCACGCCGGACACGGCCCGCACCATCGTGCGTACCAACACCACGGTGATCGGCGCTCTGGCGGTCAAGCGTGGCGAGGCGGACGGGCTGATCTGTGGCCTCCAGGGCCGTTACATCAAGCATGTGCGCGATATCAAATCGGTCATCGGGCTGAGTGATGGCGTCTCGGACGTATCGGCGCTGTCCATGCTCATCATGCCGCGTGGCGTATTCTTCCTTGCGGACACCTATGTAAACATCAATCCCAGTGCCGACGAGATCGTCTCAATCACGCTGCAGGCCCGCGACCATCTCAAGCGCTTCAATATCGAGGCGAAGGCGGCGCTGTTGAGCTATTCGAACTTCGGTTCGCGTGAAGGCGATACCTCGCTCAAGATGCACGAGGCCTACAACAAGCTCAAAGCGGTCGCGCCGGATTTGATCGTCGAAGGCGAGATGCAGGGCGATCTGGCGCTCAACCAGGCGCTGCGTGAGCGCTACATTCCGGACACCGTTCTCAAGGGCGAGGCCAATCTGCTGGTCTTCCCCAATCTTGAAAGTGCGAATCTTTCCATGACTTTGCTCAAGGAAATGAACAACGCACTTCCGGTGGGGCCGATCCTGATGGGGACCAGGGCGCCCGCCCACATCCTCGCGCCATCGGTCACGAGCCGCGGCATCGTCAACATGACGGCGGTAACGGTGGGCGAGGCGCTGGCGGCGGAGCGGGGGTAGGCGGCCATCGCGTTTGCGGTAGGATTGTCTGGACCCCGGTAATAAATACCGGGGTGACATCGGGGAAGGAAAAGCATCCTACCCTCCGATGTCATTCCGGCATTTATTGCCGGAATCCAGCTCGGTATTGCAGCGCGGGCAGGGTTCTACTGGAACGCCGTTTCCGCGAAGCTCCGCAGCTTGCGCGAATGCAGCCTTTCGGGTGGCTGATTGCGTAGAATCTCCATCGCCTTGAGGCCGATCAGAAGGTGACGGTTGACCTGCGTGCGGTAGAAGTCCGAGGCCATGCCGGGCAGCTTGAGTTCGCCGTGCAGCGGCTTGTCCGACACGCAGAGCAGTGTCCCATAGGGCACGCGGAAGCGGAAGCCGTTGGCGGCGATGGTCGCGCTTTCCATGTCGAGCGCAATGGCGCGGGACTGCGACAAACGGCGGGAGATTTCCGCCTGGTCGCGCAACTCCCAGTTCCGGTTATCGATGGTAAAGACCGTGCCGGTCCGCATGATTGCCTTGGCTTCCAGACCTTCCAGATGCGTCACCTCGGCGACGGCGTCCTGCAGTGCGACCTGGATTTCGGCGAGAGCCGGGATCGGGACCGTCACCGGCAGGTCGTCGTCCAGAACGTGGTCTTCACGGACATAGGCGTGGGCGAGCACGTAGTCGCCCAGGGACTGGGAATTTCTGAGGCCGGCACAATGCCCAAGCATCAGCCAGGCGTGGGGGCGGAGCACGGCGACGTGGTCGGTGGCGGTTTTGGCGTTGGAAGGGCCCACCCCGATATTGATCATGGTGATGCCGCGCCCGCTCGGCCCCTTTAGGTGATACGCTGGCATTTGGGGCTGCCGTGCGGGATAGTCGCCGCTGGTCGTTCCGCCGAGCCTGCTGTTGGTCGTGATGACGTTGCCGGGCTCGACGAAGCTTTCGTAAAACTCGTGGCCCTCGGCCATCCATGTCTGTGCGAGCCGCGTGAATTCCTCGATATAGAACTGGTAGTTCGTGAAGATCACGAAGTTCTGGAAATGCTCGGGCGTCGTGCCGGTATAGTGGTTGAGCCGGTGCAGCGAGTAGTCGACGCGGGGCGCGGTGAAAGCGGCGAGCGGGTAGGGGCCGCCGGCGGGAGGGATGAAGGTGCCGTTGGCGATTTCATCATCCATGTGGCCGAGATCGGGCACGTCGAACATGTCGCGCAGTGGGACACCGATATCGAGCAGCACCTCGCCCTCAACCCGTTCGGTGGGATCGACCGCGAAATGAAGCGGGATCGGGGTTTCGGACTCGCCGACCTCCATCTTGCCGCCGTGGTTTTTGAGGATCAGCTCGAAATTCTCGATAAGGTATTTCCGGTAGAGCCGTGGCTGGGTCAGCGTCGTCTGGTAGAGTCCGGGGCTATGGAGAAAGCCGTAAGCGAGGCGTGAATTGGCGTTCTGCTGAAAGCTGGTCGTCAGCACCTGGACCTTGGGGTAGTGCGCCCGCACCTTGCCCGGCGGCACGACTCCCTCGGTGAGGTTTACCAGATGCTCGCGGATGAATGCGGTGTTGCGGTCGTAGATCTCGCTCACATAGTCCCATGCCTTCACCGGATCGGTGAAAGACTTTAGAGGGAGGGGATCAGGCGTAACGAGCTTCATGGCATTTCCGCGTTCTTGTTGTTCTTGCTGACCCTAGCCATGCCAGCATATCGGGCCGGTTGCAATCGGGGCCAGAAAACCACCCCTCCATCACAGTTCGGTGATCGGGCCTTTTGTCGCCGTAAAGACGCGCAATATTATAGGGGTCTGCCGAAGCGGCAAACGCGCCCATGCAGGACGTTTACCGATTGCCGCGTTTCGCGAGCGGAATGTGCCCCCACTTCCGCCGCCAAATCAACGGCCGACGCGCGCTTTCGCTGTAGTCCCCCAAGCCCTCAACAGCGCGGCGGGAGCGCGGACAATACAGAGGCCGCAGTTGACCGCCCGGCGCTGCGGCCTTTTTTTAATGCGGTCCTTCCAGCGTCTACCAGTCTATTTGTATTCGACGATCCGTTTGGGGTTCATCACGCCGTCATAGCTGGCATCGACGTCATAGGACTTGAGCACGAAGGTGCCCTTGTCGAACAGCCAGCGTCCGCCGGACGATGCGTCCCCGATGCCCCGCCACAGCGAGTGGTTCTCTAGCGATCCCGTGTCGGGGTCGAAGGTGGGATTGGTCAGCAGCGTCTGGGTGGTGAAGCCGCGCAATCTGATGGCCTCGACCGGTCCGTCGAAGTCGTCGTTCTCATATTTCACGTCATATTGCGGCACGGCAAAACTCACGGGCTGCACGCTGCCGTACTGGTCCTCGAGATAGTAGACCAGATTGACGTTATAGGCTCCCGAGTCGCAAAAGAACTGGTACAGCGTTGCGCTCTGCTGCGCGTCCGAATAGTCGTCCTTCCAGGTGAGCGTCCAGCTCTCATTTGGATAGTATTCGGCGGCGGCGCTCTCCTCTTCGAGAAGGCAGGTGTCGGTGAAAGCCGCCCGGAACGCCGCCTCGGCGTCCTGCGCCTTGAGCGGCGCGGCCAATGCAAAAACAGCATACATACCTGCAACAGTAGCCCTGACCATTGCCATACCTCGCTCAGTTTGCCCATTCGCCCTTGCGGAACACCGGGACGCGGGCGCCGTCGTCCCTGATCCCGTCAATATCCATTTCACCGGATCCGATCATCCAGTCGATATGGATGAGGCTCGAATTGCCCCCGCGCGCCTTGATCTCGTCTTCCGAAAGCTTGTCGCCGTCGACAAAGCATTCCGAATAGCACTGGCCCATGGCGATGTGGCAGGCGGCGTTCTCGT
>CAYSBF010000122.1:7679-7874 GCA_964429025.1 uncultured Pelagibacterium sp. | reverse complement strand
GACCCGCGGACTCTGACTCCGTTAGTCCTGGTTCGAATCCAGGTTCCCCAGCCAAACAAAATCAAGTACTTAGCTGCCCCTACCCTCAAATTTCATGTCGCGTCATGTTGCAGTGATTTCCCTTGGATTCTGGGGGTTTCTCGCCATGTCCGGCAAATCCACGCGACATAAACGCAACATGAAAAATCGACTCGG
>CAYSBF010000122.1:2202-7669 GCA_964429025.1 uncultured Pelagibacterium sp. | reverse complement strand
CGACCACCTCGCCATCCTCCCAAGAGCAGTTCGAAAGTACGAAGTTGAGCAAGCGGCGCTTTTCGCGGGCGGGCTGGCGTTCGAACAGCGCCTGCGCATTGCGGGCGAGTTCGAGAATCCGCACGCCCTCGTCCATGTAGGATTGCTCGGCCTGCTCATGCCGGTCGATGTCGCGCTGCAAGCGCTGCTGTTCCTCGCGCCACTGACCGGCGAAGCGATCATAGAAGTCGCCACCGATCTTGCCGTCGAGCTTGTCGATGTACATGGCGCTGATGCGCTCGCCGAGCCGCTTGTGCTCAGCCTGTAGCCGCTTGATCGCCTCCTCGTGCTCGCGGCGTTCGTCCGCATGGCTTGCATGCAACGCCTCGCGTACCCACGCCAGAACCTCGTCGTCGAACCGAAGTCGGCCGAGCATGGCCGTGAACTGTTGTTCGAGAACTTCCTCGCGCACATACTTGCGGCGGCAGGAAGCCGGCTTGTCCCGGCATTTATCGGCGTAGCCGGTGCAGTGGTAATAGATGTACTTCTGCTTCTTGATCTCGCCGACCACCGAGCAACCGCAGCGCCCGCAGGCAATCAGCCCGGAGAAGGCAAAATCGTGGGTCATGCGCCGGTGCTTGCTGGCATTCCGGCCATCCATCACGCCCTGCACCCGTTCCCATGCCTCGACCGAAACCAGCGGCTCATGCTTACCCTGATAGAGCTTGCCGTTCCATTCGAACCAGCCAGTATAGAGACGATTGCGCAGGATCGAATGCACGGTGCTGGTGGGAACCGGCGCGCCGCTCTTCTTGTAAACCAGACCGGCGGCGCGGGCTTTCTTGGCCACCTCTTTCAAGGCGAACTCGCCCGTCGCATACCACTCGAACAGCTTCGCGACGATCGGCGCGACTTGCGGATCAACGGCGATGACCTTGCGCCCGTCCGCGCCGGTGACGTTCCGATAGCCGAGCGGCGTCTTGGTCGGCCAGATACCTTGCTCCGCCTTCTCCTGCTGGCCCTTGCGCGCCTCCTCGGACAGGTTGTCAATGTAGTTCTTCGCCATCAGCACCTTGATGCCGTGCATGAACTTTTCCGAAGATCGCGACTCGCGCGACAGCACCACGCCTTCTTTCGGGAAATGGATCTCGGCGTCGAGTTCGTCGATCGTCACCCAGTCCTTGAGATTGCGGTAAAGCCGATCCGTCTTCTCCACGATGATTGCCCGCACGTCCGGATGCGCCCGCAGCCAGGCGACCATCTCGCCGAAGGCGGCGCGGCCGGTCTGCTTGGCGGTCTCAACATCCACATAATCCTGCGCGACCATGAACCCCTCGGCTGCGGCGTAGTCCTTTAACAGCTTCAACTGGGCCGGGATCGAATAGCCCTCCTTCTCCTGCTCCTTCGAGGAGACGCGGGCATAGATCACCGCCTGTTTGCGGGAGGAATCGGCGGCCGGTGCAGGTTTAGCAATCTTTCTCATGTCGTTTAGTGTAACCTAAACACGCTTGGGTCGCAAGCTTCGGATCTGGAGGAACCATCGCGCCCTTTGGCCGAACGAATCAAGCCGGGAACGCCCAATATCCAGCCTTCCACCTGCGCCAGCGTGCGTTCGGGTGGCGACAGATCGGGATTGAGGAATGCCGCAAGCCTGCCGTCGCGATCGGCGCTGGAAAGCCAGGCGGAAATACTGAAGGCGTCGTGCTGGTCGCCGGTTCGGCCCTCGGGCGCGAAGCCGCGCGACCACAGCGCGGGATAAACCTCGGCGATGGCCGAGCGCCCGGCCGGAATGTCCCAGCCATCGAACGGCCAGAAGTGAACGCGGGCGCCGAGCCGCTGGCGGATGAAGCGCAGCCAGGGAATGCCGGCATGGGTGGATTTCGCCACCGATCCCTGCACGTCGAAGTGAAACACCGATTTCGCACCGCCCGCCCGTTCCTCGGTCAGCCGCCGCCAGCGGGCACTGCCCATGCGCGCCGCGCCGTTGCCAGCGGCGCCATCGCGCACGAAATCGACATAGGTGTGATCCTCATCGGTCGGCCAGTGCCGCTGGAAATCATCCAGGAAGGTCGGCCAGTCGGGCAACAGCCCGTGAGCCTCGAAATAGCGCAAGGGGAAGGAAAACCCGTGGTCGATGCCGACCAGCGTCGGCACGTCCTCGCCAAGCCGCGCGACCAGCCATTCCGCGACGCCGCGCCGCGTCCAGTATTTCTTGGTCGATGGCGGCGGCGGCACTTCCACGGGCGGCGCTGCCCCTTCGGCCAGATAGACGCGCAAGCCCTTGAGGCCCGAGGTCGGCGTTTCCGCGCCTGAATAGTCGATGCCGACATGGCGGGCGAAGGTGGGCATCCGTTTCTGTTCAATCCCTGTTCACCCCCGAAACGCATGTTCGTTGTGCCAGCGCAACGCCTCGGGGTCGGGGCGGCGCAGCATGTCTGCCGGGGCGGCGATCGGCTTGCCGTGAAGCTCGTAATAGTGCCGCCCGTTGTCGAACTCCTCCTTGATGCGGCGGCTCACCTCGAAGCGCAGATCGGGCGTGACGGTCACATAGCCCGCATCGAACAGGCTATGAATATCGCGGCGCAGCAAAAGGCCGTTCCGGGCTTCGTGCTCGCCGCCGTCGCCATAGGGCCGGATATGCGCCGCTTCGAGCGCGGGCAGCGTCCGCTCCTGCGTGATCGCGCAGCGGCGGTTATAGGTGTCGGTCACGAGAACGCGAAACGCGCCCTGGCCGAGGCGCGGGCGGATGAGGTGCGGCTCCCCGAAACGGGCCTGCGCTTCGGCCATGCCGGGGAACCTTGGCCGGTTCATGCGCTCGTGCACGGTGTCCCAGAGCGCCAGGCCCTCGGTGTCGCCGGTGTTGTAGGTCTTGAACGAAACGATGTTGGGAGCCCAGCTTGCGGGAACGGGTATCCAGTCTGCTTCCTCCAAGAAGAACGGTTGCGTAAGGATTCGGCAGCCGATCTCGAAGTCGCTGCGATCGGCAGGATCGGCGCGGCGATAGCGCGCGATGCGAGCGCGCATTTCAGGCAAGGATCGCGCGCCGTTCGCCTCGCGGAATGCCTCCCAGGCAAGCGAGCACGGCAAGGCGTTGGCGTAAGCGAAGATGCCGCCGCCGACGATGACATTGCGCGGGGCGTGCAACTTGAACAGAAACATCTCGCCCGGTTGCAGGGCGCGGAAATTGGCGGCGGATGGAGCCCAGAAATTCACCTCGGTCAGGTTCGGCTGCTGGCGCAGCATGTCGAACCAGTCGTCATCCGTGACGGCGATGACGAGGTTGAGGCCCATCTATTCCGCCGCCTCCAGTTCGGCCATGTCCACCGGCGCGAGGGCTTCGGCGAGGAGGGCGTCGAGGAGGCGGGCGCGGGTGGTGTCGGCGGTGGTGAGGGCGGCCTCCAGCCGGTCGCAGAGGGCCATGAGGGCATCGACCTTCGCCACGATGCGGTGTTGTTCGGCGAGGGGTGGAAGGGGGATGGGTATCGCGCGGAGCTTAGCCTGCGAGATGTTCATCTGCATCACCGCCATGCCCGACTTTGCCGCCTCAATCTGCTCGAACGTGAACCCTGCGTTGAGGGTCAGTGCGATGTATCGAGCCGACAGGTCTCCTACGGCATGAAAGCGAATGAGCTTGTCCGAGATCATCAACTTTGGACAAGGCACATCGACCACGCATGAGACGCCTACCCGGTTCTTCGGCCCGGCGCGCGTCACAAGAATGTCGCCTACTTCCGCCTGAAACTCCGGTCGCGGCTTGAGCTTCGAAGGAAGCAATTTGTGCTGCATCGAGTCGAACGCGAGCGCCTGAACGGCGGTTGTCTTCAAAACGCCCCACTCGTCCGTGCTTGATCGCGGATGGTTTTCGCATTGCGGGCTCCATCCCGCGTCCATCCCTTGAATGATCGCGCCAAGCGGCAACCAAACCCACGTGGTAGGCAAGTCGCCGCCACAGTCCGAAGGGTCGAGCGGCTTCAACTGTTTGCGCGCCTTCAGAGGTATCTCATCAAGACCGAGCAGATAATCCAGCGGCGGTTCGTCGGTCGTGTCTTGTTCCACCAGTTTGCCGCGGACGGCGAGGTTGAGGATGGTCTGGCGGAGGGGTTTGATCTGGTCGGGGCGAGTGGTGAGGGCGGGGAGGGTGGCGAGGGCGAAGCGGGCGTTGGCCGGGAAGGAGTCCTTGGCGCACGCATTGCCGGACGCAGAACCGGTTCCCACTTCTGCTGGCAATGCTCCGTGCGGCTGGGCGTCGGGCGCGGTCAGGCGGGCGAGGCTGGCGGCGGTCAGCCGGTCGCGGGTGGCTTCGCGCGTGGTGCGCGCCGCCTCCAGCCGGTCCAGCAGCGCCATCAATTCCTCCACCTTCGCCACGATCCGCCGCTGCTCGGCGAGGGGCGGAAGGGGGAAGGGTAGCAGCGAGAAGTCCTTGTCGTTGATTGCCGGATAGGCTTGGCCGCGTTGGTTTTCCTCCACGCATTCGACCATGAAAGGGCTGCGCAGGGCGATCCAAAGATACCACGGCAATGCCAAGCCGTGGCCGTTTAGAACGGCAAAGGCCGTGCTTGCAATGGGCGCTGGATCGAAATCCTGATCCAGAACCGCGACGTTCAGGAGGTAGGGTCGCACACAGGAATAGAGGACGTCACCTTTCGCGGCGATCTTGCGTGCACGGCTGGGTGCCTCGTCCTTGGTCAGCACGTTCGGTTCTGCGACGACGCCAGCTTCTTTGTTGATCGCGGTCACGTCGATATAGGTGAAATCGCCATCGGGGATGCGCTGCCCACGATCACTGGTGACTTCACGGATGCGGACCCAGCGCCAATTCGACGGGAGGTCGAATGGTTCGTCATCAACAGGGGGAAGCGCCTTCGGCTTCCTGATCTCACCCGCCTTGACCAGCCGCGCCTTCTCCGCCGCGATCCGCTTCAGCAGTTCCGACGCAGGTTCGTCGGTCGGGTCCTGCGCCACCAGCTTCCCCCGCACGGCGAGGTCCAGCACGAAGCGGCGCAGGCGGACGATGGCGTCGGGCGCCTCGGCCACCTTCTCATAGAGGGCGAGCAGCCGTTCCGCATTCATCGCGCAAGCGCCTCGGACAGGATCGCCTTCAACTGGTCGCGGAGCGCCGCCACCTCGGCCTCGGCGTTGGTCAGGTCTTCCAGCAGCGTCTCGGGGTCGCCGTGATCCTCGGCCACCGTGTGGGGGTTCTTGATGTCGAGGTTGTAGCCGCGGGCCTTCACCTCCTCGGCGCTGACCTTCCAGGCGCGCTCGGTCTCCTCTCGGCCCTCGCGCCTCGGCCCGCCCCACCAGGCGGCGCAGTCGGCCAGATGCTCCAGCCGGATGGGGCGGGTCATGGAATAGGCTTTCTGCCCCTCGGGCACCTGATGTTCCCAGAACCAGATGTCCTTCGTCGGCGCGCCCTTCTCGAAGAACAGCAGGTTCGTGCCGATCGACGCGTAGGGGCGGAAGACCGAGTTCGGTAGGCGCACGATGGTGT
>CAYSBF010000122.1:0-2102 GCA_964429025.1 uncultured Pelagibacterium sp. | reverse complement strand
GTGCCGATCGACGCGTAGGGGCGGAAGACCGAGTTCGGTAGGCGCACGATGGTGTGGAGGTTGCACTCCTCCATCAGATGTTCCTTGAGCCGGGTCTTGACGCCCTCGCCGAAGAGCGAGCCGTCGGGCAGGACGACCGCCGCGCGTCCGCCGGGCTTCAGCAGGCGGATGATCAGGGCGAGGAAGAGGTCGGCGGTCTCGCGGGTGCGGAAATGCTGGGGGAAGTTGGACTCGATCCCGTCCTCCTCGCGCCCGCCGAAGGGCGGGTTGGTGAGGATGACGTCCACCCGCTCGTCCTTGCCCCAGGAGATGTAGGGGCGGGCGAGCGTGTTGTCGTGGCGCAGGAAGGAGGGGTCCTCGATGCCGTGCAGCAGCATGTTGGTGACGGCGAGCATGTGGGGGAGCTGTTTCTTCTCCACCGCGCGGAGGCTGGCCTGCAGTGTGGCCTCGTCCTCCGGGCGCTTCACGTAGTGCTCGCGCATGTGGCGGATGGCGCAGGTCAGGAAGCCCCCGGTGCCGCAGGCGGGGTCGAAGAGCGTCTCGCCGGGCTTGGGGTCGGTCATCTGGACCATGAAGGCGGTGACGGCGCGAGGGGTGTAGTATTCGCCCGCGTTTCCGGCCGATTGCAGGTCGTTCAGGATCTGCTCGTAGATGTCGCCGAAGTGCTGGCGCTCGGTCAGGTTGTTGAAGTCGATGCCGTTGATCTTGTTGACCACCTGCCGCATCAGCTGGCCGGATTTCATGTAGTTGTAGGCGTCCTCGAACACGTCGCGGACGGTGCGGGCGCGGGGACCGGTGATGGGCAGGTCTTTCAGCGTCGGGAAGAGGTCGCCGTTGATGAAGGTCAGCAGGTCCTCTCCGGTGATGCCCTCGGGGTCGGCCGCCCAGGCGCGCCATTGCAGGCGGGCGGGGATGGGCGAGCGGTAGTTTTCCTTCAGGAGTTCGAGTTCCTGGTCCTGGTCGTCGATGATCTTGAGGAAGAACATCCAGCAGAGCTGGCTGATGCGCTGCGCATCGCCATCGACGCCGGTGTCCTGGCGCATGATGTCCTGAATGGATTTGACGAGGGTGCGGACGGACATGGGTCAGGCGGTATCCTTGTAGAGTTCGGATTGCAGGTCGTGGACGGCCTGCTCGAAGCCGGGTTTGCCCCCGAAGGCGCGGATCAGTTCGATGGGCGTGCCGATGGTAGAGAAGGGCGCGATCCGCAGGACATTGGCGTCGTCGAGGTTCAGCACGCCCTCGTCGGCGTATTTGGCCAGCAGCGCGTCGAGGACAGCGCGGGCCTTGTCGCCATACTTGGTGAAGGCATCACGCTTCTTGACGTTCTCGGCGCGCTCGCGACGGGTCAGCGGCTTGGCGTCGAAGGCCACGTGGCAGATCAGGTCGAAGGGATCGAGATCGCGGCCCAGTTCCTTGACAATGGGATCGAGCGGCAGGCCCTCTGCCTCCAGTTCTTCGAGGATGGCCTGCTTGCGCTCGGCCGCGTTCCAGCGTGTCAGAAACTCGTCAAGGCTGGCGAAGCGTTTACGCAGCGCGCGCTTGGTGAAGTCGCGTAGGGATTCCGTGACGAGCTTGCCGTTCTCGTCGAGGTATTCCACACGCTCGGCGACGATGGTCGCGCCGACGCCGTCCACATAGACCTTCTTCTGCGGTCCACCTGTTGGCGGCAGTGGCAGGCCCGGCTGGTCGACGATGGTCTCGTCCTCGCCGGGATCTTCGGGCAGGGGCGCGCCATCCTCATCCGTGGGCGGCGCATCCGGCGGGTCGATGGGCTGGCCGTCCTTCGGCTCGTAGATCTGCACCGGCTCGCCGTCGAAGTCCGGGTCGGCGAAATGGCTGGTCGCGCCGCGAAAGTCGATGAGCGTGAAGTAGTATTTGTGCGTGTCCTCATGCACGCGGGTGCCGCGGCCGACAATCTGCTTGAACTCCGTCATCGAGCCCACCTCGCGATCGAGCACGATCAGCCGGCAGGTCTGCGCATCGACACCGGTCGAGAGCAGCCGGGAAGTGGTGACGAGCACCGGCCACTTGGACTCCGGGTCGATGAAGTTGCCAAGCTGGGCCTGGCCTTCGTTGTCGCTGCCGGTGATGCGCATGAC
>CAYSBF010000121.1:0-7898 GCA_964429025.1 uncultured Pelagibacterium sp. | reverse complement strand
GCACCAAATCCTCGGGGCTCATCTCCGCCACCAGACGCCAGAGCGGCTTGCCGGCGCGCTTGGCGTAAAGGTCCCAGACCGCATTGACCACCGCACCTGTGGCAAGGTGGATTGCGCCCTTGTCCGGCCCGATCCAGCGCAACTGGCTGTCCGAGGTGACGTGCCGCCAGAACCGGCCCATATCCTCCTCGACCCAACCCATGTCGAGCCCGACCACCAGATGCCGCATGGCCTCGATGGCCGCGCAGCAGATCTCATTGCCGCGCCCGATGGTGAAAGTGAGCCCGTGCCCCTCATGAGAAGCGTCGGTCTCCAGGATCACATAGGCCGCCGAATAATCCGGATCGGGATTCATGGCATCGGACCCATCCAGATGCTGGGAGGTAGGAAAGCGCAGGTCGAGTACCTGCATGTCGGTGATTTTGGTCATCTGAAAATCCGCGGCACATGGGAAAGGGCTTCGGGGACGGACCTGCCGTCCCCGAAGCCCCGGGAGGTATTATTCGTAAAGAACGGCGGCGATCTCGGGATCGTCGATATTGCTGGCGTCGTAGAAGTAGAAACCAGTATCGATTTCCGCCGGCACCTCTTCGCCGTTGATTGCAGCAACCGCTGCTGCCACGGTTTCATAGCCGATGCCAACCGGGTTCTGGGTGATGGCTCCTGCCATCCGCCCGTCCCGGATCGCAGCCATCTGGGCAGCCCCGGAATCATAGCCGATCACGACGACATCGGTGCGTCCGAGTTCGGTCACGCCATTGACCACGCCGATAGCCGAACCTTCATTGGCGCCGAAAATGCCCTTGAGATCCGGATTGGCGAGAAGGATCGACTTGGTGATTTCGGTCGATTGCAGGTGATCGCCACCGCCATACTGGATCGAGACAATCTCGATGCCGGGATGGGCCGCTTCGATCTGGTTGACGAACCCGTCGCGGCGCTCGATGCCGGTCCGCGAGGTCTGGTCGTGGACGACGAGAGCCACCTTGCCCTCGCCCCCGATCAACTCGGCCATCTTGTCCGCGGCCAGCGCGGCGGCGGCCAGATTGTTGGTCGCTGCGGTGGCAAGAGGAATGTCGCTGTCAACGCCAGAGTCGAAAGCGATGACCGGAATCCCGGCGTCCTGAGCCTGCTGCAGAAGTGGCGTCGCCGCCTGGCTGTCGAGCGCGGCAAATCCGATGGCGTCCGGCTGTCGGGCAAGCGCGGCGGCCAGCATGTCGATCTGGCGGTCCACCTGGCTCTCATTGTCCGGGCCCTCAAAGGTCACATTGACCCCGAACTCCTCGGCCGCCTGCTGGGCGCCCTGATTCACCGCCTGCCAGAACTGGTGCTGGAAGCCTTTGGAGATGAGAGCGATATCGAGCGTATCCTGCGCCGTGGCGACAGGGGAAAAGCTGAGCATCGCGGCCGCGCTGGCGGCGGCAAGCAGTGTACGTCTGTTGAACATGGTTCCCTCCTGAGAAACGTACGGGTTTGAATTCGGTTTGCGCGGGGCGGCTGATCCGTCCTCTTGTGATTGGCGCCGTCCGGGACGGCGCGGGTTGACCTCGCCTATGTGGACGCTGCGGCACGCTGACGGCGCAGCATGTCGGCATAGACCGCGAGAATGATGATGGTGCCGGTGACGACGGTCTGCCATTCCTGGGCGACCGACAGGATGCGCAACCCGTTGAGCAGGACGGCCATGATGAGCGCCCCTATGATGGTGCCCAGTATGGTCCCCTGTCCGCCGCGCAAAGACGTGCCCCCGATGACCACTGCAGCGATGGCGTCAAGCTCATAGCCGAGCCCAAGCGCGGGCTGTGCCGAATTGAGGCGCGAGGCAATGAGGATGCCGGCAACCCCGACGATGGCGCCGCCCAGCGAATAGATGGCAATTTTCCAGCGGTCGGCATCGACCCCGGAAAGCCGCAGGGCCTCCTCGTTCGATCCGAGCGCGAAGGCATAGCGGCCCAGCACGGTGCGGCCGAGGATGAACGCGGCGAACCCGGCCACGAGAAACAGGATGACGACGCCATTGGGGATGGGAAAGATGGGAAAGAATGTGCCGACGATGGACCCCGTGGCGATCTGGGTAAAGCCCGGCGTGTCATTGAAATAGATCGGTCTTGTGCCCGAGATCACCAGCGAGAGGCCCTTCAGTATGAGCATCATGCCCAGCGTCGCGATAAAGGGCGGCACCTTGAGCTTGGCAACGAATACGCCCGAGAGGAAACCCGAAAGCGTACCCGCCGCGATCGCTGCGAGGATGCCGACCGGCATGGGCAGTCCGAGATAGGTGAGCACCACGCCCGCGATCACCGCACAAAAGGTCATGCCCGTGCCCACGGAAAGGTCGATGCCGCCGGTGATGATGATGAGCGTGGCGGCAATGGCCAGGACGCCATTGACCGAGGCTGCCTGCAGAATGGCAATGATATTGGGCGTCTGCATGAAATTGGGCGAGGCGACCGAGAACCCGATCACCAGCGCGATCAACCCCGCAAAGGCGAGCAGTTTTTGCGCGCCCTGCGAACGAAAGAGATTTCCCGGTTTGCGTCCCGAGGCTGTCGTTGTGGCTGTCATGCCGTCTCTCCGCTGGTCAGTTCGCTATCGGCATTGCGTTTGGTCGCAAGCCCCATGATGTCTTCCTGGCTGGCGCCGCCGGGGAGGATGCCCGTCAGGCGCCCCTCGCACATCACCGCGATGCGGTGGGAAAGCCGCAGGATTTCCGGCAACTCGGACGAAATGACGATGACGGCCCGGCCCTGCGCGGCAAGCTGGTTGAGGAGCTTGTAGATTTCAGCCTTCGCCCCGACATCGATGCCGCGTGTCGGCTCGTCAAAGATCAGCACGTCGCAATCGCGCAAAAGCCACTTGGCAACGACCACTTTCTGCTGGTTGCCGCCCGATAAAAGTCGCGCTTCCTGCTTTTCGGAGGGCGTCTTGATGGCGAGCTGGTCGATATATCGACGCGCCGTCGACGCGATCTTTGTGTCATTGAGAACACCCGCCGGACCGGCAAAACGTTTAAGGCTGGCCATCACGACGTTGTTTGCAACGTCCATGCCGGTCGCCAGCCCGAACTGCTTGCGGTCCTCCGACAGATAGCCGATCCCGGCGCGAACCGCGTCCTGGGGCTGATTGATCTCGACCTTCCGCCCGTGCACGTAAATATCTCCGGACTGGCGCGGATCGGCCCCGAAAATCACGCGCGCCACTTCCGTCCGTCCCGCGCCCATCAACCCGGCAAATCCAAGGATTTCGCCTTTCCTGACCGAGAAACTGACATCGCGCACGCTGCGTCCGCGATTGAGGTTTCTGACCTCGAGCAGGACCTCCGCATCCGACAGGTCGGGGGCAGTGGCTGCCTCGTCGGTCAATTGGCGCCCGACCATCATCGCGATGATCTTTTCAACCGGCGTATCGGCAGCAGATACGGTGCCCACATACGCCCCGTCGCGCATCACCGTCACCCGGTCGGCAATGCGCTTGAGTTCATCCATCTTGTGCGAGATGTAGACGATCCCGACCCCCTCGGTCTTGAGCTGGCGGATGATGACGAAGAGCTCGTTGATCTCCCTGTCGTTGAGCGCGGCGGTCGGTTCGTCCATGATGAGCACCCGGCTGCTGTGGCTCAGTGCCTTGGCGATCTCGACCATCTGCTGCTTGGCGATGGTGAGGCTTGCGACCGGAGTGCGGGGGTCGATCCGCAAATGGATTTTCTCAAACAGCCTTGCTGCATCCGCATTGAGCTTTTTCTCATCGATCAGAAGCCCGCCGGCCATGCGCGGCTCGCGCCCGATAAAGATGTTCTGGGCTGCGTTGAGGTCGCTCATCAGGCTCAGTTCCTGATGGATGATCGATATGCCCAGCTCCTGCGCCTGCCGGGGTGAGGCGATCTCCACGTCTTCGCCGTCGATGGCAACCGTTCCGGCATCCTTCTGGTAGATGCCGGAAAGCACCTTCATCAATGTCGACTTCCCGGCCCCGTTTTCGCCCATCAGGGCGTGAACTTCGCCGGGCAGCACTTCGAAATCGACCGATTTGAGCGCATGAACGCCAGGGAAGCGCTTCTCGATACCGCGCATCGAGATGACGGGACGCGTCACATGGGCCATCGCGGCGCTCACTGCGTGGCCTCCCCTTCGTTCAACCCGTAAAAGCGCGCTGCCGTTGCCGATAGAATGTCGTTTCTCTCGCCGGGCGAAAGCGGCTCAAGAAGAAGATCGGTTGTTTCGCACCAGAACGTATAATCCGCCGCCAGATTGACCACCGGCCAGTCCGATCCCCAGGCGATCCGCGACGGCCCGAACCACTCCAGCATATCGTTGAAAACCGGCATCAGGGCTGCGGCTGCAACCTCTGGCGAGCGCAAGTCCTGCGCCCCCATTTCCGTCAGCAGACCGGAGAGCTTGCAGCTGACATTGTCCATGCCGCCGAGCGCGGTCATGGCGTCGGACCATTCGCGCGCCGGCGCCCCGGCAGCAAGGTCCGGCTTGCCTGCGTGATCGATGATGATGGACAGGTCCGGATGCGCGCGGGCAAATTGAGCGATCGCGGTGATCTGGGCCGGTTTGACGAGCGCGTCGAACCGCAGGCCGAGTTGGGCGAGCTTTTCGATCGCCCGACGGTGCGGGTAAACATTTATCCAGTCGGGATCGGCGATGTCCTGCAGCATCGGGCGAACGCCCTTGAAGAGGGGGTTTTGTGCCAGCCGGTCGATCTCTTCAATCGCTTCGGGGGAGGCGAGGTCCACCCATCCCACAACGCCCACGACGTCGGGATCGGCGGCTGCGCATTCGAGCAGGAACTCTGTTTCCGCGACGGTGGGGGCTGCTTGCACGAGCACGCGCCGGCCAACATCCTGTCCTGCGCTGGCCCTCATGTAATCGGCGGCACCGAAATCGCGGTAGAGCGGAGCGAGCGTTTCGTTCAGCCAGCCGTAATCGCCGCGAGCGATCGTCCAGTAATGACAATGGGAATCGATCCGGCTCACGATGCAGCCCCGTGAACGCAAGCGCCGGATGTCGCTTCGGCACGCGCGTCAGCGATGGATGCTGCGGCCTTGTCGCAAAGGCGCATGCGGTGCAATCCTCCCTGCCAATGTGCGGGTTTCTCCTCTCACCCGCCATTGTGTTTTTATATAAACAGTCTATTCATAAATGAACCAACTGCGCAACAGGAAAACAACAATGGATGACGCAGACGCTGCCGAAGGCCCCGATATGCTGGAAAGCGCGGGGCGGGAGGACCGTTATCGGGCACCCGCGCTCGATAAGGGGCTGGACATTCTCGAGCTGCTGTCGACCCAGTCGGGAGGCATGACGCGCGGAGAGATCGTCAGGGCCATGGGGCGCTCGCCCTCGGAAATCTACCGGATGCTCGAGCGGCTGGTTGTGCGCGATTATGTTGCCCGCTCGCCCGAGGGGGACCGGTACTCGCTGTCAATGAAGCTCTTCGTTCTCGCTCATCGGCATCCGCCGGTGCGGCGTCTGGTGAGCCGTGCGACCCCGCTGATGGACGCCTTTGCGAGCGCGGTGCGCCAGTCGCTGCACCTCGTTGTGCTCGATCGCGGCATGGGCCTTGTCGTCGGCCAGGCCCATTGCCCGGCCAATTGGGAGTTCGGCGTGCGTGTCGGGGCGCAGATCGATCTGTTGCAGACCGGTTCAGGGCATACCCTGCTTGCCTTTCAGGGCGTCCATGATCGGGAAGACCTCGACCTGCGCTGGCAGGGCAGCGACAGGATTGCTCAGCTCGAAGCGCTCGACCCCACCTTGCGGGAGATCAGGGAGAAAGGCTACCGGATCGGACCCAGCCGCCAGATTCGCGGTGTGGACGACATTTCCGTCCCCATTCTCAGCCCCGAGGGTTATGCAGTTGCGGTGCTCACCTGCCCCTATCTCGAACGGCTCGACCGCTCCGACCACGCCTCGATAAACGAGACGCTGACGCTGCTGCTGGAACTGGCGAGGACCCTGTCGCTCGAATAGGGGATATTCTTGGTCAGTCGGTGTGAAACACCTCTTCCATCCCCGCCCACCATTCGCCGGGCTTGCGCGTTTCGAGCGGGGACTGCATCGGACCGCAGATCGCCCACCATTCCTGGGTGCGCGGATCGGCAGCCATCGCCTTCATGTCGGCCTCGTGGTCGTCACCGACATATTCGTAATAGGCAAACAGCAGGTTCTCCGGCTCCTTGAGGAAAATGGAATAGTTAGTGATATTGCTCGCCCTGATCTGCTTGAGCACATCCGGCCATGCTGCCGCATGGATGCGCTTATAGGCCTCGACCTGGCCGGGCTTGAGCGCGATGACCTCGCCGTATCGCTTCATGTTCATCCTCCCTTGAACTGACCGCAGAAAAAAGAGATTGATCCCCGGTACGGCCAGATGCTTATATAAAAACATAACGTTTATATATGAATAAGCCAACGCTGTTGGCATGGCGGGAGGACATCGGGAGCAATGGCGGACATCAGCGGGCGCACCTGCCTCATCACGGCGGCGGCGCAGGGTATCGGACGGGCATCCGCTCTCGCCTTCGCGAGAGCCGGGGCAAGGGTCGTCGCAACCGACGTCAACGAGGAGGCGCTGGCAACGCTTGGCGGAGTGGAGGGGATTGAGACCCGCGTGCTTGATGTGCTTTCGACCCAGGCGGTTAACGACACCGTGGCCGGGATCGGCCGTGTCGACATTCTCTTCAATTGCGCGGGCGTAGTCCACAACGGCACAATTCTCGAGGCCAGCGACGCAGACATCGAGTTTGCCTTCGATCTCAACGTCAAGGCTCAGATCCGCACCATCAAGGCGGTTCTGCCCGGCATGCTGGAGCGGGGCGGGGGGTCGATCATTAACATGTCTTCGGTCGCCTCCTCGGTGACCGGCGTCCCCAACCGCTTTGCCTATTCAGCGTCCAAGGCTGCCGTGATCGGGCTGACCAAGTCGGTGGCTGCAGATTATGTGGCCAGGGGTATCCGCTGCAATGCCATCTGCCCCGGAACGGTCGATAGCCCTTCGCTGCAACAGCGTCTGCGCGATACCGGGGACTACGAGGCCGCACGTGCCGCATTCATCGCCCGCCAGCCCATCGGCCGTTTCGGCACGCCCGAGGAAATCGCCGATCTGGCGGTCTATATCGCGGGGGCGACCTATACGACCGGACAGATTCACGTCATCGACGGCGGCTGGACCACCTGAAATCCGTCAACAACGCTGGAACACAAAGCCATGAAACTCTTGCGTGTAGGCCCGAAAGGCGCCGAAAAGCCGGCCATTCTCGACGCGGACAACATCATTCGCGATCTTTCCGGCGTGATCAACGACATCGCGGGCGACATCCTTCTCCCCGAAGGGCTGAACGCCATCCGAAGCCTCGACCTTTCGACGCTCCCGGTCCTCAGCGAGAATGAACGCATAGGTCCCTGCGTGGGAAGGGTCGGAAAGTTCATCTGCATCGGCCTCAACTACGCCGACCACGCCGCCGAGACCGGCGCTGATATCCCCAAGGAACCGATCCTGTTCATGAAGGCCACCAGCGCCATTTGCGGGCCCAATGACGATGTCGTCATCCCGCGCAACTCGAAAAAGACCGATTGGGAAGTCGAACTCGGGGTCGTGATCGGCAAGCAGGCACGCTATGTCGACGAGGCGCAAGCGCTCGACCATGTTGCCGGCTATTGTCTCGTCAACGACGTGTCCGAGCGTGAATTCCAGATCGAGCGTGGTGGCACCTGGGACAAGGGCAAGGGCTGCGACACCTTCGGCCCCATTGGCCCCTGGCTGGTGACCAGGGACGAGATCCCGGACCCCCAGAACCTCGCCATGTGGCTCGAGGTGGACGGGCATCGCTATCAGGACGGCTCGACAAGGACCATGATCTTCGGCGTGGCCAATGTCGTGAGCTATGTCTCGCAGTT
>CAYSBF010000120.1:238-7907 GCA_964429025.1 uncultured Pelagibacterium sp. | reverse complement strand
TTTTCGGCGTGGGTCAGCCGCAGCGAGAAGGGCGAAGGATATTTCGCCGGTTTATCAGCCTGTTGGTGAAACTCATGGCGAAGGATCGTCATGGCCGCACCTCAGACCCTTAGCCGGGTCTAGCTGTGCGAGATGACGCTCCCATTCATCCAACACCTCGAAAAGAGTGTTCGAACTCTCTCCTTCGAGGTGCGCCATTTCTTTTCAAGCCCAAGCCGAACATATCCCCGGCCGCACAGGCGGCGTTCCTCGCGCCGGTGGGGATGCGTGTCAGTTCCGCGTCACGACCTCGACATCGCCCGAGCTGCTTTGCACCTCGACAACGACCGAGCGCCGGGAGCGGTGCAGGGCTATGTCGACGATCGCATCGCCCAGGCCAACCCTTTTGAGATTGACCGTGTCGAGGAAGTCCGGGAGCGTGGGACGCTCGAAAAGGATGCGCCTGGCCTCGACGTCAAAATTGAGCCCAAGGCACGCCTGGAGGCTGTAGAGCGGCGCCCCTGCCGCCCAGGCCTGGGGAATGCAGGCGACGGGATAATAGGTGGGACCTTGCGATTTTATGCGCGAGAAGCCGCAGAAAAGCTCGGGCAACCGGCGCAGGTCGATATAGGTCGAGGCCGCAAAGAGACCATCGAGAATGCGGCCCGCTTCCGCCTTGAAGCCATAGCGCGACAGCCCGGCAGCGATAAGCGCGTTGTCATGGGGCCAGACCGAGCCGTTGTGGTAGCTCATCGGGTTATAGCGGCTCTCGCCGGCCGCGATCGTGCGTACGCCCCAGCCGCTGAACATTCTGCGGTTCATCAGCGCGGCCGACACCGCTTGCGCATGCTCGGGCGTGGCAATGCCCGCCCACAGCGCGTGACCGGCATTGGATGAAATCACGCGGCACGGATTCTTGCTGCCATCGAGCGCCAGGACATAGGTCCCCAGCGCCTCGTCGAAAAAGTCGCGGTTGAAGCGTTCGGCCAGTGCAATGGCCCTGGCCGCATGGGCGTAGGCCTGCGCGTCATGGCCGAGCGCCCGCGCAAGATCGCGTGCGGCGACAAAAGCGCCATAGACATAGGCCTGCACCTCGCACAGCGCGATCGGCCCTGCCGCGAGCGAGCCATCCTGGTGAAAGATCGAGTCGTGGCTGTCCTTCCAGCCCTGATTGGCCAGACCCTTCTCGGTCTGCCGCCCATATTCGACATAGCCGTCCCCGTCCCGGTCGCCATAGGTCTCGATCCAGGACAGCGCGGCCTCGATCGAGGGCCAGAGCAGGCGGACAGCCTCGAGGTCGCCCGTGCGCTCGAAATAGGCGCCGGCGAGCATCACAAAGAGCGGAGTGGAATCGACGCTCCCATAATAGCGCCGGAAGGGAACCTCCCCGAGCTCGGCCATCTCGCCATAGCGCACCTCGTGCAGGATCTTGCCCGGCTCGGCATCGGCGGCAGGATCGATGTCCCCTGCCTGGTTGGCGGCGAGGTGGAACAGCACGCCGCGCGCGATATGGGGGTCGAGCCATAGCGTTTCAAAAGCGGTAATCAGCGCGTCGCGGCCGAAAACGGTGCTGAACCAGGGGACGCCCGCGTAAGGATAGGGGCCCTCGGGGGTATCGGTGATCAGCATGTAGAGGTCCGACACGCTCCTTCGGACGCTTTCGTTGAAGACCTCATTGGATGTGCTGACCGCGACCGCGCGCGAGGCCGAGCGCCGAAGCATGCGCCGCGCGCCGCGAATGGCGGTGAAAAAGCTTTCGGGCTCGCGATGCTCATCCTCGGTTCCGATGCACTCGATGGTGCAGAACACCGATCGGGTTTCGCCCGGCTTGAGCGTGAGGGTAAACCGCGCCGAAGTGGAGGAAATCTGGTCCGGTTCGGGCCCGAACCTGAGGATGGTGCGGCGCGTCAACCCGTCAAGACCGGTATAGGCGAGCGATACCTTTGCCTTCTCGATCGCGGGCGGATGGTGGCGGCCGCGGCGCGGGCGCTTTGTGCCCCGCACCTCGAAGAGATCGCAGAAATCGGCAAAGAAGGAAAGCTCGACGACAACGCTCGTCGTCTCCTCATTGAAGTTCCGGACCGCGATACGCTCATAGCACGCCCCGTTCCAGAGAAAGCGCGAGCGCCGCAGGTGAACCAGATCGTGCTCGAGGACGATCTGTCCCGCCTCGTTGACGATGTCGGGATTGGTAAGGTCGCATGTGAGCGTGGCGTTGTCGTCCCGGAGCGTCGAGCTCAAAAGCAGCGGGCGCGCACCATTGAGCGAGAGCGAGAGCCGCGAGAGATGGCGCGTGTCGCGATGAAACAGCCCCTCGGCGTCCGAGGCCGTGGCGGCAATGTCGCCATTGTGGTCAAAGACGCCGAACGTGTCCCCATGCTTGAGCGTCCGGCTGCGGATCTCCTGAAGCGACGCCCGCGCCGAGACGCCATAGACCGCATCAGGCGGCGGCGGAGGAGAGACCGGGTCCATTTGCTGGGCGTGACTATGCATTTCTGCCTCCACTATGCGTATGCCTGGCCGGTCAGCCCGTTGCTCCCGGGGATGAAGAGGCTGGCATCGACCGGCTGATCGGCCGCCAGGCGCTCATAGATCGCGGCATAATCGCTGGCCATACGCCTTGCGGTGAAGCGGGCATCGAACGTCGCCCGGACCAGGCTTCGGTCGAACTCGCCTATACGCCTTACGCCCTCGACCGCCTCATCGATCGTATTGACGATAAGGCCGGACACGCCATGGTCGATGATCTCGGGAACCGACCCGCAGTCAAAGGCGATGACGGGCGTGCCGCAGGCCATGGATTCGATCATGACGAGACCAAAGGGCTCGGGCCAGTCGATCGGGAACAGCAGCGCGGCCGCATTGCCGAGGAATTTGGCTTTCTGGGCTTCGTTGATCTCGCCGATGAACTCGACATCGTCATGCTTTTCGACCAGCGGCGCGATCTCGCTTTCCCAATAGGCCTGGTCGGCCTTGTCGACCTTGGCCGCCATCTTGAGCTTCATGCCGGTCCGGACAGCGATCTCGATGGCGCGGTCGGGGCGCTTTTCGGGTGATATGCGGCCAAGGAAGGCCAGATAGCGCTCCGAAGGTTCGCTGGTGAAGGGGAGAAGTTCGGGCGGAAGCCCGTGATAGACCGTGCCGGCCCAATTGACCGGCGGCATCGGCTTGCGCTGGTCATTGGAAATCGAAACCAGCGGAAATTCCGGGAAAGCCCGGTAAAAGGGCACAAGATCGGGCAGGTCGAGCCGCCCGTGAAGCGTCGTTACCGTCTTGCCGGCAAATTCGCGCACGAGCGGGAAATGCAGCATGTCGATATGGAAGTGAAGGATGTCGAATTCTTCGGCGCGCTGCCGGACCTGTTCGAGCATCATCACCTGATAGGGGATGGGGTCGCGCACCTCGGGGTTGAGCCGCAGGGCCATGTGTGTGCACGGCACCAGATGCGCGAGCGTTGTGGAATCTCCGCTCGCAAAGAGCGTCACCTCATGCCCCTGACGCACGAGCTCGTCGGTGAGATAGGAAACGATGCGTTCGGTCCCGCCATAGAATTTGGGCGGCACGCGTTCGGCCAAAGGGGCGATCTGAGCGATTTTCATTGTCGAAGACTCCTTACAATCGATTTCGAGGGCACTCCGGGCCATAGCCCGGAGCCGGTACCGCTCAGGCCCGCACCTCCCGGCGTTGGAAGGTGACATAGGCCAGCGTGAACAGAACGAGCATGGCAGCCAGCATGCCCGAGAACTGCGGCCATATCAGTGCGATGGACTGCAGCGTGGGAAGCGGCGCGCCGATCACCGCCCCGCGCAACTGCTCGATAAAGATCGGGCCGAGCGTGCGCGCCGCAGGATCGAGCAGCATCTGGGTCATCTCGCCGTAAAGCGTGCCCGGCGAAAGCCGCGATATGGCCTGTTGCGTCTCGAACTGGGCAACGACCGACATCGGATCGAGCGGGTTGATTGGCGCGATCCATTGCGCAAGCAGCGGTGCGATCATGCTCCAGAAGACCGAGACGACCAGCCAGATCGAAAGCGCGGCAAGCGCCGACGTCGCGGGGGCCGCGATAAGGGTCGAAAGGCAGATGGCGAGCGCCAGCCACACACCCGCATAGGCAAGCGTTGCTGCGAGATAGGCCAGCCCCCGCGCCAGGGCATCGCCGGTGGGCGGCAGGCCAAGGAGCAGGATGCCGAGCCCGGTCATCAGCAGCCAGAGCGTGACAAGCGCAATCCCGAGCACCAGCAGCCCGCCCAGGAATTTGCCGAACAGGACCGCGTCGCGGTAGATCGGCTGGGCGAGGATGCGGCTCATGGTCCGGCGCGAGAATTCGCCATTGACCGCGTCGAACCCGAGCGCGATTGCCACCAGCGGGATGAGGAAACCCATGAAGGAGGCAAAGGACGGCAGGGGCTCCCGCGCCACCGTGAGCAGTTTGAGAAACAGGAATCCATCCTCGGGCGAGGATTGTTTGAGCGATTCGATTGCGCCATAGACCGAGCCGACCGCAGTCAGCAGCACCAGCACCATGACCAGATGCATGCGCGCGCCGGTCATGTGGTCGGCCGCCTCCTTGAGTGCGATGGTCCAAGTGCCCTTCAAAGGTGAGCCTTCACGCCGCATGGCCACTCTCCCTGAAATAGCGATTATAGGCTTCGCTTAAGCCCATCCTGTGTGCATCGAGCGCGATCAGCCGGCCGCCATTCTCGACCACCCGTCTTGCGATCTCGGGCCGCACATCGCGATTGGCGATAACGCGCCAGCGCCCGTCTGTGCCACTCACCGTTTCGATCCCCTCAAGGCCGGAAAGCACCGCCTTCGCATCGACCGCCTCGGCCTCGAGATCGATTTCGACGGCGTTCCCGCCCACCTTCGCCGCCAGTTCGTCCGGCGTGCCGATAAAGCCGATGCGGCCATCGCTGAACAGCGCAACGCGCGTGCAGACCGACTGGACGACATCGAGCAGGTGCGAGGAGACCAGCACCGTCCGGCCTTCACGAGCAAAAGCGGAAACAAAGCCCAGAAGTTCCTCGGTCGATTGCGGATCAAGGCCCGAGGTCGGCTCGTCGAGGATCATGACGCGGCAGTCGCGCATCAAAAGCTCGGCAAGCCCGAGCCGCTGACGCATGCCGCGCGAGAAGGTAGAGACCGCTCGGTCGGCGACCTCTTCGAGCCGCACCCGCGCCAGCGCGTCCCCGATCCGTGCCCGGGCATCGGCCGGCTCAATCCCGGCCAGCCGTGCCGTATAGGCAAGGTTCTCGCGCGCCGTCATCATGTCATAGAACCCAACGGCATCAGGCAGATAGCCCACGGCCTGCTTGACAGCGAGCGGTTCGCGCAAGGGGTCCTTGCCCATGAGCGTGACCGTCCCCGAGCTCGGTTCGGTCAGCCCCATGAGCATCAGGATGGTCGTCGTCTTGCCCGCTCCGTTCGGGCCGAGCAGACCCAGCACCTCCCCGTCCTCAACCAACAGGTCGATGCCGTCGACGACTTTCCTGCCCTTATAGACCTTTGTTAGGCCGGTGGCCTTGATGACGGGCGCGCTCATCTTCTGCCGTACCTCAGGACGGCGAGCACCAGAACGAGAACCGCAATGGCGATGACGGCAATGCCCACAATGCCCCAGATGGTCGAGGTCTGAACGGTGACGCGGAACTGAACCGATTCCGAGATGCCGCCGCCGCTCGCCCGGACCGTTACCATATAGTCCCCGGCAATGGTCTGCTCGGATGGGGTAATGGCGACGTCGAACTCCTGGGTCGCCCCCGCTTCGAGCGCGGCAAGGTTCTCAGGGGTCACCTCGACGGTCCAGCCGCTCGGTCCCGAACCGCTCAGCCGCAATTCTTCAGCCGGCGCGCTGCCGGTATTGCCGATGATGAAGGGAAAATTGGTGGCCAAACCTGCGGTCGCAGTGCCGCTCAGCCGCTCATTGGGCCCCACGATCCGCACCGTGGGCGTGCCGGTCACATCCGCGCGCAGTTCGGCGGTGGCGGAAAGTTCGCCCGATGTGACGCCCACAACGATGGGATATTCGCCTGCTGGCGTGCCGGCACCGGGCCGCACTTCCAGCGTAACCCGTTCGCTCGATCGCGCGGCGACCGGAATGCCGGTGATCTGTTCCGAACCGAACCCGCGCTTGAAAGTCACCGAAAAGCCGGGAGGCGTCTGGGCAGCGAGATTGAAGAGCGCGTCTTCCCCGCTATTGTTGGTGAGGTCCATCCGATAGGTGAAGGTGGAGTTGGGCGTTCCGCGCAAGGCGGGCAGCTCGACTTCAAGCTCGACCCCGCCGGCTTCCACCTCGGCAAGGCTTACCGTGAGGGGAAGGCTTGTCGTCTCCCCGCCATGCTGCGCAACGAGCTCGAAGCTGTAGCTCGAAAGCCCGGCTGCCCCGGAGGGCTCGATCTCGAGATTGAGCGTCTCGGTCGTGTCCGGTCCGACAATGGCGGCCGAAACCTCGGTTGCGCCCGAGCGCAACGACCACGCCCAGTCCTCGGGCAGGCCCTCCACCGAAAACTGTGCACGCTGCGGGGGCAGCCCGATATTGGTGAGCGTGAGCGGGACCGTGATCGTCTGATCTTGGCTGGCGGTGAATTCGGGTGTCGGGGTCGTGACGAAAAAACCGGTCAGCGCGTCCCCGGTGCCGGGCTGGGAAGTGGCGGGCGCCTGGGCGGCGGCCTGTTCGGGGGGAGCGACCTGCGCGGATGCCGGTGCGCCGAAAAGCGCGGCGGCCAGCGCAAGGGGAAGAATGACACGCAAGGCTGTCATTTGTTACGTCCTCTATGCCGTGCCCGGTCCGCTTCCGGAGAGCGCGCAAGACATCGCACCTCGCGCGGACGCAGGCGAAATGATGTTTTCTCAGCTGTTGTCGGAAGCGGCGCCCGGCCCCTCGTACCGGGCGCCTTTTGGTGCTTGGCCTAGAAGTCCATGCCGCCCCCGGCAGGCATGGCCGGTGCGCTTTCCTTCTTGGGCTTTTCAGCCACAAGGGCTTCGGTCGTGATCAGCAGCGAGGAAACCGAAGCGGCGTCCTCGAGCGCGGTGCGCACGACCTTTGCAGGGTCGATCACGCCGGCAGCGACGAGGTCCTGATACTCGCCGGTCGCCGCGTTGTAGCCCCAGCTGTACTCGTCCTTTTCGAGCAGCTTGCCGGCAATCACCGAGCCGTCTTCGCCCGCATTGAGGGCGATCTGCTTGGCCGGAGCCTGGATGGCGCGGCGCACGATGTCGATACCGGCCTGCTGGTCGGCATTGGCGCCCTTGACGCCGTCAAGCGCCTTGAGCGCGCGCAGAAGGGCAACGCCGCCACCGGGCAGGATCCCCTCTTCGACCGCCGCGCGGGTCGCGTGCAGCGCATCGTCGACGCGATCCTTCTTTTCCTTGACCTCGACCTCGGTGGCGCCACCGACGCGGATGACGGCAACGCCGCCCGCGAGCTTTGCCAGGCGCTCCTGGAGCTTCTCGCGGTCGTAGTCCGAGGTGGTTTCCTCGATCTGCGCCTTGATCTGGTTGACGCGGCCCTGGATGTCTTCCTTGGCGCCGGCACCTTCGACAATGGTGGTGTTTTCCTTTTCGATCACCACCTTCTTGGCGCGGCCGAGCATTTCAAGCGTCACATTTTCGAGCTTGATGCCCAGCTCCTCGGAGACGACATTGCCGCCGGTCAGAATCGCGATGTCCTCGAGCATGGCCTTGCGGCGGT
>CAYSBF010000120.1:0-228 GCA_964429025.1 uncultured Pelagibacterium sp. | reverse complement strand
CGACCTTGAGCCCGCCGCGCAGCTTGTTGACAACGAGCGTTGCCAGCGCCTCGCCCTCGACATCCTCGGCCACGATCACCAGCGGCCGGCCCGACTGCACGACGCTTTCGAGCAGGGGCAGCATGGACTGAAGGTTGGAGAGCTTCTTTTCGTGAATGAGGATATAGGGGTCCTCGAGCTCGACCCGCATCTTTTCGGAATTGGTCACGAAATAGGGCGAGAGATAGC
>CAYSBF010000119.1:0-7985 GCA_964429025.1 uncultured Pelagibacterium sp. | reverse complement strand
GCTGGAAGATGGTAGATGCCACAACCTATCGAGAGGAACAGGCTTTGGTGTTGATCCGTCAATCAGTCTCACCGAGCCTGCCCCGCCGGGTTTGGGGCGAGCGACACGGCGCAACCGAAATGAAAGCTAACCGGGACATGGTGGTCAGACCATGAGAGGGTCCGAGAGACAGGAGCGCCGGAACTCTCCTTTGGCCATCGGCTCGCAACAGATGGCACAGTTCCCCGCCTAAGGCACGGAATACGCCCGCTCGCCGTCGAATTGCTCCGCCGATCGGCAGTGGCCTGCAGCTGGGGAGGGCTGGGTCGTTGGCAACAAAACAACGCAATATGCGCCAGTTCCCGCCATGGACGAGCCAGGGATCGTCTGAGGGTGCGAAATGCGCCCGACGCTAGGTTGAGAGGCGGGAAATCAGCCCAAACACCGGAAAAGTCCGATCTCTCGTCGAATCCTCGGCATGGGACACGTTAAGACCGAGACGATCTCGATCATCGGATACATTCGGCGTGCAGTATACTAGCAGGACGGGACTGGTGGGTCGTCCGGTGGTTCGGTTTCAGGCTCGATCTCGCTATCAAACTCGGCGGCGTGCTCGTCCTCTTCGAGATACTCTGGCCCGAAATCGTCCTCTCGGTCTGCCGCAGCCGCATTCCAGTCGCGCACGCCAAAACCCACGCCCACCTCCTGAGCCAGCTCGTCGAGCAGGCTCAGCAGATGCCTGTCTTCCCGGGATGGCTCAACGGACATGTGCGGTGTGACCAATTCAAAGGCCCGGGTGGCGATGACCTCGCCTCCCCGGTCACCCCAGCCGGCCGACACGCGATAGGCGCGCGTGGGGAAAACAAGGCTTGTGACCTGATCATCGGCATAGGCGAGATGGCGGGCGAGCGTTGACAGGTCAGCCGTTTCAGTCCTGGCAGCGAGCAGATACACATCGCGCATCATCAGCTGCGGCAGCAAGCGCGCCCCATACCGGCCGGTGCCGTGCAAAACCAGGACAGGACCGGAATGGTCCGCCGGCACCGACGGACCGATGGCAGCGTGGATGCGGGCGCGTGCACAGGCGAGAACAAGCGACGCGCTTAACTCGCGATCCGGGCACAGAACATGGATCTTCTTGCCAGCCGCCGTGGTGCGTCTGATGAGGCTCAGCGCATTCTCGATCTGCTCGGCGCGCGTGGCCGCCAGCCGGCAGCGCTGGTTTTGAGCGAGGGCAGCGACGAGATCGGGCAGGCTCTCGCGGGCGATCGCACGGGTAACCGCATCCTGGGTCGGTGCCACGCCGATGCGGGCATGACCGAGGCGGCTCGAGATCGCATCAAGAAGTGCGTTGCGCCGCCAGCCCGGGCGCGGTGGACGCCGGACGAGCAGCACGGCCGCGCCGGCGTCCCGCGCCACGTTGAGCACGCGCTCCAGATCGGTCGCGGTCAGCGCATCGGCTTCTTCGACAATGCCGATCTCACCCGCCTCCAGTCTGAACGCGTCCTGCCAGTGCAGCGGACGCACCGGCATATCCGCGGGAAGTGCCCGTGATTTGGCGAGATGGGTCACAAACACGGGGGAATGCCCGCGATCGGCGATCTTGCCGGCAAGCTCGGCCAGGTCGAGATGACGCTCGGCTTCAACGATGGCGAAGGCCGGGACCGAGCCGCCAAGACTGCCGACAAAATCACGCACCGTCTCGAACTCGCCCTGAAGTGGCGGTGATCCAGCAGCGAGGGCAGCAGCGGCCGCAGCAATGGCTCGTTCCCGCTCGAGATAGCGGGCGGTGACGAGCAGGGTGGACGCGTCAGGCTCCCCCATTTCAAAACAATGGGTTTGCTCGAGCACGTCGGCAATGATCGCATCGGCCTCCTCTTTGCCGGAGATGAAGCGCCGGACCAGGTCCTCGAGCTGACGGCGGGTAAACGGGGCCGCCGAAAGATGCTCAATCAGTTCGGGCAGGCGTCGGATTGAAGCAACGTTGTGGGCCCTGATTTCGGCGTTGAATTCAATCCGGTCGAGCTTGCGGAAGATGGCGGCGGCGTCAGGGCGGCTGGCAATGGCATGCGCGTTGGCTATGGCCGCGCCATACGCAGAGACCGGGCCGATGTGATACTGGGCGTGCGGCGCGGGTAGATCGAGCCCACCATCCTTGCCGTGCCGAGCGCGGAAGAGCTCAAGGATCAGGCCATACATGGTGGCGATCGGGGCGGCGTCGAGAACCGCCGGCAAGGTCCCGAGCTCGGTGCGCCGTCCGGTGCAGGTGGGAAGGAGTGAGGCGATCCGGCGTGGGGCCAGACCCTTGGGCGTAACGGCTCGGCTCGTGACCAGAAGGTGGGCATGGGGGTTGCGGCGCGCCGGGTCCTCATGATCGTCATTGGCGCTGTGGATGGCAAACGTTATCGCCACCCCGAACTGCTGCATGATCAGCATGGCAAAGCTGCGGGCGATTGCAATCAGATCGTCACGCGTCAGATCCTTGTCGTCGGGCAGGGCGATGACGATTTCGATCGCCGCCAGCTGGCCGATCCGCTCGGACTGGTCGGCCTCGAGCCACAGCACTTCGCCTTTTTTAAAGCGTGCGGGGGCATTGGGCGGAAGGACGGTGATCGGGCCGGCAATAAGATCGCCACGACCCGCAAACTTGCCGCGACGGGCGATATAGCCCAGCTTGCACAGCGCTCCCCAGTCAGCGGTGCGCTTGATCGTTTCGAGGCGGGCATAGCCGATCGGCATTGGTCTTCCAGCTGCAGTAATTGCTGCCTGGAAGATGCCTTTTGGTCATGCAAGAAACCAGAAAAACAAAATATTAAGAATTTCTGTTTGTGCCTTGCTTGATCTGCCCTGATACATTTGGTGCTGGACGATCTTTGGGTCCGGCGATGTTTCAATCGACGCAATCAGGGAGATCATCCAATGTCGATCAAGTCTGTGCTCGGGCGCAAGCCGCGCTTGTCGGTCATGAGCAAAAAGGAAGCCGGAGCCAATGCCGGTCCGGTCGTGGAGCAGCCGGACGTTCTGGGGCAGGGGCTGGAAAAGGCCAAGCTGGCGCTCAACCAAGCCAGCCAGCGCGTCTCCAAGCGCGCCACTGGTCTCGATGCACTGGTCGGCTATACGCTCGGAACCTACTATCCGTGCGAAAAGCTCACCAAGCCCCTGGCCATCGGCATTGCGGCCACCATGGCGGACATGCTGGCCGATCCCGGCCAGCACGCCAAGATCAATCAGCGTGGTCTGGACGAGATCGCAAAGCTCGTCAAACCTGCGAAACCGCTGTTCGTCCTCGCCGAAGGTCTGGACAGCAACGTCCATGCCAAGCTGCGTGCGCTGGGCATGACGATCGCCGGGCCGTTTGTCACCGGTCGCCCCAATGTCCCCTCGCTCGTCGAACTGGCCGCTGGGCACAAGCTCACGGTCCTGCGCTATGACGATTCGGGCGACAAGGAAGTCCTTGTCAACAAGGGTACGCAGACCGATGCGCTCGACCTGGTGCTGGCCGAACACGAGGCCGCTCTCGCCGGGGAGCTTGGCGGAGAAGGCAAGGGCGCGGCGGTCGCCGATGCGACCAAGCCCGGTGACCCGGTGGACGCGGTGGTTGCTGGCGGTGCGGTGGAGGACGGCCACGCCCCGGGCACGGGCGTCGCCCCGCGGCGCCCTAAACCCTTCGATGTTGGCGCGGCCGTAACAAGCCGGAACAGTGCTACCGCTGCCCCGTCCTGATCCGGGCGGCATTGCTAGAGCTCCAAAGCCGTCCCCGCTCGCGGGGGCGGCTTTTTTGGTGAAGCAGGGCCAGGAAACGTGCTCAAAAAGGCTTTCTGATTGGGGGCGCACAATAGCAAACTATCTTGATCACCTGGTCGGCGCCAGCTTGGCGGCAGGTCTGATCTGCCTCGTGTCGGGTTTGGCCCCCCGAGAGGTGCGGAATCCTTGCGGATGATTGATAACGCCACTCGGGTCACTTACTGCAATCTTTCTCGCCCCCAAGGCACGGCTGATCATTGGTTCACGGTCCCGTGCACCGGCTCCAACTCCTTGTTCTGTCGCGTGTCCGAACGGCAAAGCCGTTTCCATCCCCACACAAGCCGGGTACATGCTCTTGCTGGACACGCTCCAAAGGTCTCAGTGGCCCTTCTTGTCTATGAGCACAACCTCGGCAAGACCCTCAAAGTGCGCGTCGCATGTGACAAGCGTCGCACTATGGGTCCGGGCCGTTGCAAGTATGATCCCATCGGCACTGGCCAGCCCATGGACCCGGCACACTTCGGCCGCGGCAAGCGCGATTTCCGTATCGAACTCGACGATCCGGCAAAGCTGGGAAAAGGCGATGACCTGATCAGCAACAACTCCATGGCCGCGATGCGCCGGTTTGGATCGGGATCGTCCAGAAGCGCCTGGGCCCGTCCAAGCTCTGCGGATGGCCGTCCAGCTCAGCCAGGATGTCATCGAGGCTGGACTTCGCAATTGACGGGCTTGTGACACCGGTGCAGGCCAGACCTGTCAACACGAGCGCGGTCGCCAGAATCCGATTTTTCAATTTCTCCCCCCAACGAAATTGTTGACCCAAATCCAGAGCGCAAAACCTTAGCATGACTTTGTCCTGGCACAAGACAATCAGCCTACCGAACGAGTTCGATTGGCCCATCATACTCGGCCAGCAGGGGATCCGCGGTTATGAGCATCACACTCTCGGCCTTCGCCTGCGCGATCAGCATGCGATCGAACGGGTCCTTGTGGATCAGGGGAAGTTCACCGGCGAGAATGGCATGTCCGCTCTCGACATATAGCTCGTCATATCCATTTTCGTTTAACCCTGCGCGCCACAGCCGCGGATCAATCCCGAAATCGTCTCTTCCCAGCCGTGCCTTGATCGCTACCTCCCAAATGCTTGCCGATGAATAAAGCGGGGTCACCGACATGTCCTCGAGCATGCCAAGGGCCTTTTTGGGAAGTTTCTCCGGTGAGGCCGCGGCCCAGAGCAGGAGATGGGTGTCAAAGAGCAGTCTCACGAGGAGCCGCCGAACAGGGCCTCGATCTCGTCCTTGCCCATCGCATCGAAATCGGACGGCACATTGAAGCGGCCTTTAAGAAAACCCACCCGGCGGGAAGGGCCTTTGCTTGCGGTCTCGATCGGCATCACGCGAACAAGCGGTTTGCCGGCCTTGGCGATAATAAACGGCTCGCCGGCAGCCGCGCGCTCGAGCAAACGCGAAAGATGGGTCTTCGCCTCGTGAATATTGACCGTCTTCATATATGCCTCGGATAGACTTAGTCTACCTAATCTAGTTTATTGTAGGGCAATGTCAATCTGACGACCTGTCGTCCCCGATCGGCCGGCCCCTGACTATCTTGTAAATCTCTCCTGTGGGCGTTGACGTCAGACAGCCAGGAACGGATTGGCCCGACGCAGTTCTCGGGCCACGGCCAGGTCTCATGCGGCCGGCGCACACCCATGTCGCACCCATACGATCTGGCTGGGTGCGACATGGGGATCGCCGAGCGCGTGCAGCTGCCAGAGGCGGACCACGAACATCTGCCCCTCCTGGAGTTCGTGCCGCTCCCATCCAGCGTCAGGGTCAACGTGCCCCGCGCCAGATAAGCAATCTTGACCCCCTCATTGCAGTGCTCCTTGAGGCCCCAGTCCTGAAGACAGGTCGGTCCCATCCCCCACCGAGCAAACCTGCGGGAGTGCATCGCCCGGATCCCGTCCGGGATAGCCGCGCCGAGTCCAGGCGCTGAGCGTCACCTTGCCGGCAAGGGAGGCGGCCCATGGCCTGCTCAAGGATGGCATCAAAAATAGCCTGGGCCACGCTGGGATCGGTAAAACCTCGCCGCCGGTTCTGGCTCAAGGTCGAGGCATCGAACACCTTCTCGGTCAGCTTGAGCCGCAGGAACCAGCGATAGGCCACGTTGACGTGGTCTCCCGCACCAATTGCCGCTCCGATCGGATGCCGAACAGGTAGCAGATGAACAGCGCCTTGAACATCAGCCTCGGATCGAGCGCGGGGCGACCGTTGTCGGCGCAGTAAAGCCCCGCAACGCGATCATGGATAAAGGAAAAATCTATCACCGCTTCGATCTTGCGCAGCAGGTGGTCAACGGAAACCAGCTCTTCGATCGTTACCATCTCTAAAGCGGTCTGTTCAGGGCCGGGTTTTCGCAACATCACCCAGTGAATCAACAACCCCCCGGCTAACGCCAGGGGTTTGTCAGCAGCAAGACGGGCGCCGCTACAGCGCCCGTTTCGCTATTGCGCAATCTTGAGCGTGTCCATTAAGAGCTAGGGTGAGGGGGCTTGAGAGGCGTCAGCCTCAAAGGCCTTCAATCGAGCGCGCGATCGAGATGCGTATAGCCGCCATCGACGAAGAGCCATTGGCCCGTCGTGTGGCTCGCGCGGTTCGAGAGCAGGAAGACCACCGTGTCGGCGATCTCGCGATCGGTCGTCATGCGCTGGCCGAGCGGAATGCGCCGCGTGATCTCGGCCAGCTTGTCGTCGGGGCTGGAAAAGGTCGCCAGCCATTTTTCATAGAGCGGGGTCATCACCTCGGCGGGGATCACCGCGTTGACACGGATGCCATCCTTGCGCAGCGAGGCGGCCCATTCCCGCGTCAGCGACAGCTGCGCCCCCTTGGCTGCCGTATAGGCGCTGGTGTTGCCCTGACCCGTGATCGCGGTCTTGGAGGAAATATTGACGATCGCGCCGCCACTTTCCTTGAGATGCGGTACGCACAGATGCGCCATCGTGAAATAATGGACGAGGTTCTGATTGAGCGAGGCGCGGAACGCATCGGGCGAGGCGTCCAACCCGATCCCGTCGTTAAACCCGGCATTGTTGACCAGCCCGTCAATACGCCCGAAGCGCTCGACAATCGCGGCAACCGCGTTTTCGCACTGCGCATCGTCGGACAATTCGGTTCTGGCGAAGAAATGGTCCGAGCCTTCAGCCTTCAGAGCGGACTCGAATTCGGCGCTCAGATCGGAGCGTCCGAGAATCGCCGGGATCGCCCCTTCCTCGGCCAGAACCAGCGAGATCGCCGCCCCGATCCCCGCGCCCCCGCCGGTGACGACAACCACCTTGCCTTCAAGTCCCAAATCCATTCCGGCTCCTATCCCCCGAACCGGTACTCTGCCCGCGAGGCGGGCTTGATCTCAATGGAAAACCCGGGACGGGATGGCGGCATATAGGCCGCATTCTTCACCACGCACGGATCCTCGAAATGCTCGTGCAGGTGATCGACATACTCGACTACGCGCCCCTCATGAGTACCGGAGACCGAGACGTAATCGATCATCGACAGGTGCTGCACATATTCGCACAGCCCCACGCCGCCCGCATGCGGACAGACGGGCAGATCGTATTTCGCCGCCATCAGCATGACGGCGAGGATCTCGTTGACCCCGCCAAGGCGGCAGGAATCGATCTGGACCACGTCGATGGCCCCACGCATGATGAACTGCTTGAACATGATGCGGTTCTGGCACATCTCGCCTGTCGCCACCTTCACCGCGCCGATCCCCTCGCGGATCTTGCGGTGTCCTTCCACATCGTCCGGGCTTGTCGGTTCCTCAATGAACCAGGGTTTGGCAAACGCCAGCCTGTTGACCCAGTCGATCGCCTGATCGACCTCCCAGACCTGGTTGGCATCGATCATCAACTGCCGGTCCGGTCCGATCACTTCCCGGGCGATCCGCAAGCGGCGGATATCGTCCTCGAGATCGCGCCCCACCTTCATCTTGACGTGATTGAAGCCCTGATCGACCGCTTCCTGGCACAACCGCCGGAGCTTTTCATCGGGATAGCCAAGCCAGCCCGCTGAGGTCGTGTAGCAGGGATAGCCATTGGCCTCGAGGTCGGCGATGCGCTCGGCCTTGCCCGCCTGCCTTTCCCTCAGCATCGCCAGCGCTTCCTCGGGCGAGATGCAGTCCGTGATGTAGCGAAAATCGATGCAGCGCACCAAATCCTCGGGGCTCATCTCCGCCACCAGACGCCAGAGCGGCTTGCCGGC
>CAYSBF010000118.1:3652-8087 GCA_964429025.1 uncultured Pelagibacterium sp. | reverse complement strand
TACCTTTCGTTTACCCTTTCGCAAAATATACGGGAATTTACGGGTCGTCCTAAGCTTGCATTAGGTCCCGGTGCCTAGATGTATTGCCAGTTCGGCAATTGTCAGCGGCACACGGAGCCTATGAAACGCGCGCACCGTACATCGCTTTCGATCCTTGGCCTCCTGGCGCGGCGCTTCCGGCGCGCCCAGGACGGGGCAACGGCCATCGAGTTCGGCATTCTGGGCCCGATCTTTTTTGCCTTGATCGGTGCGTCCATGGAGACTGCGCTGGTCTTTTTCGCCGGTCAGACCCTTGATAGCGCGGTTCACGATTCTGCCCGGCTCATCCGCACAGGCCAGGCCCAGCAGCAGGCGATGTCGGCCAGCCAGTATCGCGACGCAATCTGCGGCCGGCTCCACAACATGTTCGACTGCAACCAGCTGCGGGTTTCGGTGCGCGAGATCAACGCATTCGCGAATTTTTCGACCGGCCAGCCGCTCGATCCCGAAACCGGCGAGTGGACGATCCAGGAGCAGTACCAGCCGGGCACGGGAACCAGCATCGTGGTCGTCGAGGCCTATTACAAATGGCCGACCATTCTCAATATTCCCGGCCTGATGACGGGCGTTACCGCCGACGGGAAAAGGCTCCTGGGCGCAGCGCGTGTCTTCCGCAACGAGCCATTCTGATGGGCACCCTGAACGCTTTTCCATCCCGGTTGTTGAGGGCCCTGCTCAGGTCGGAAAAGGGCGTGGCGGTCGTCGAATTTGCGTTGATCATGCCGCTCCTTCTGGTCCTTTACCTCGGATCGGTCGATGTCTCGCAAGGCATTCAGGCCGATCGCAAGCTGGCTTCGGTCGCCGGCACGCTGGGCGATCTGGTGGCACAGACGCGCAGCGAACTGCCGGTCTCAACGCTCAATGATTATTTCACGGCCAGCCAGGCCATCATGCTGCCGTTCGATGGCAGCGAGACCGGCATGCTGCTCACCATCGTCTATGTCGACAATGACGGCGTTGCGCGGGTGCAAGACAGCCGGGGCGCCAATGGCGCAAACGCGCTCAATGAAAACGCGACCTATCCCTTACCTGCCGAGATCACCAATCTCGCCCGCGACGGCTATGTGATCGTGTCAGAGGCCTGGTATACCTACCACCCCGTGATCGGCTACGTCATCACCGCCGACATCCCGCTCTACAAACAGTTCTTCTACATCCCGCGCTTTGGCGAGGAAATCCGCATCGTCAACGGCTGAGACGGGTCTATTTGGTGCCGTACATCCTGTCGCCGGCATCCCCAAGGCCCGGGACGATATAGCCGTGATCGTTGAGCCTTTCATCGAGGCTCGCGGTAAAGATCGGCACATCCGGGTGAGCCTTGTTAAAGCGTTCCACCCCTTCGGGCGCGGCCAGCAGGCACAGGAAGCGCAGATTGTTCGCCCCGCGATCCTTGAGCTTCTGGACAGCGGCAACAGCCGAATTGGCCGTGGCCAGCATGGGATCGACGACAATCACCAGCCGGTCCTCAATGTCGGTCGGCGCCTTGAAGTAATATTCGACCGGCTGGAGCGTGTCGGGGTCACGGTAAAGCCCGATATGAGCGACGCGCGCTGAGGGGACGAGATCGAGCATGCCCGACAGCAACCCGTTGCCAGCGCGGAGGATGGAGGCGAAGACCAGCTTCTTTCCTTTTAGCGTGGGCGCCTGGGTGGGCCCGAGCGGGGTTTCCACCTCGACCATGTCGACCTCGAGATCGCGCGTCACCTCATAGCAGAGGAGATGGGCGATTTCCTCGAGCAGCCTTCTGAAGCTTGCCGTCGAGGTTTCCTTGCAGCGCATGATGGTGAGCTTGTGCTGGACAAGGGGATGATCGACGACGGTCAGGTTCTGCATTGAGGCCGCTCTTTTTCTATAATGCGCTTGTCCCGTGCGGACCCGGCGCAAGCCCGAGCCAGTGGGCAATGGTCTCGCCAATATCGGACAGAACGGGACGCAAGCCAATGCTCCCCGGCGTCAAAGCGCGGGAAAACAACAGGATGGGCACCTGCTCGCGTGTATGGTCGGTCCCCGGCCATGTCGGATCATTGCCGTGGTCCGCCGTCAGCACCAGAAGGTCGTCATCGCGCAGCGTCGCGATCATTTCCGGCAGCCGCCGGTCAAAGGCTTCGAGCGCCGCCGCATAGCCGCCCGGGTCGCGCCTATGGCCGAAATCGGTGTCGAAATCGACGAAATTGGTAAAGATCAGCGCGCCATCAGCCGCCATATCGAGGGCTTCGAGCGTGCGGTCGAACAGTATCATATTGCCCGAGGCCTTGATCTTGTGGGTCACGCCACGCCCGGCATAGATGTCGGAGACCTTCCCAATCGCAAAGACCTGCCTGCCTGCCGCTTTCGCGCGGTCGAGCAGGGTCGGCTCGGGCGGCTCGATGGCGAAGTCGCGCCTGTTGCCCGTGCGCTTGAAGCTTTTCGCATCCTCACCGACAAAGGGCCGGGCGATGACGCGGCCGATCCTCATCGGGGCGGTGAACTGAAAGGTCTTCTCGCAAAGATCATAGAGGCGTTCGAGCCCGAAATGGGTTTCGTGCGCCGCGATCTGGAAAACGCTGTCGATCGATGTGTAGCAGATGGGCTTGCCGGTGCGAATAGACTCCTCTCCGAGTTCCTCGATGATCCTGGTGCCCGAAGCGTGGCAGTTGCCGAGAATGCCGGGGAGGTTTCCGGCGCTGATGACATTTTCGACTAGTTCATCGGGAAAGGCGGGAACGGTATTGGGGAAATAGCCCCATTCGAACGGCACAGGCACGCCGGCGATCTCCCAATGTCCCGACGGGGTATCCTTGCCGATCGAGACCTCGCGCCCCACGCCCCAACGCCCGCCCTTGGGTGTGTTTGTGAGGCCGGGGGGAATGCTGCCAGTCGAAAGCTTGGCGGCGGCGCCAAGGCCGAGTGCATCCATGTTGGGCAGATTGAGCTGACCGGACCTTACGCCAGGCACATCGCCCCGCCCTTCGGCACAGGCTTGGGCGATATGGCCAAGCGTATTGGCGCCCTCGTCGCCGAAATCGGCTGCGTCAGGCGCCCCGCCAATACCGAAACTGTCAAGAACGCAAAGGATGGCGCGCGGCATCAGGCGTTTCCACCGGGTTCGAGATAGCGGTAGACGACGGGGTTGGATTGAACGGCGTCGCCGATCCGGTAGGCCGATTTGACCCTCCGGGCAGCCTCCTCGGCTACCGCCTCGTCGCGGGCATGGATGCGGGCGATCGGGGTTCTGGCATCGACCCTGCTGCCCAGGCGCGCCAGCCGGTCAAGGCCGACGCCGTGATCGATGGCGGATTTGGGGTCGGTACGCCCACCGCCGAGAACGACGACGGCCATACCGACCGCGCGCGTGTCGATTGCAGCCACATGTCCCTCCTCTGCGGCAAAGACATCGCGCACGATCGCGCAGGCGTGGCGCTCGCCGTGGCGGGGATCGCCGATGTCGGAGGGGCCGCCCAGAGCGCTGACCATGGTGGTGAATCTTTCGAAAGCCGCGCCCGAGTCCAGCGCCACCTTGGCGCGCAGATAGCCATCATCATGGTCGAGCGCGAGACCGCCCAGCACAAGACCATGCGCACAAAGCGCTAGCGTTACCTCCGCCAGCCGCTCGTCGCGCTGCGCGCCGGACAGGAAATCGATTGCGTTCCTGACCTCGAGCCAATTGCCTGCAGCGCTTGCCAGCGGCTCGTTCATGTCGGTCAGAAGCGCACCCGTCTTCAGCCCCGCGCCATTGGCGACGGTGACAAGGCTTTCGGCAAGGCCGGTGGCATCGTCGAGCGTTTTCATGAAGGCGCCTGACCCGGTCTTGACGTCGAGGATCAGCGCATCGAGCCCTGCGGCGAGTTTTTTGGAGAGGATAGAGGCGGTAATGAGCGAGATGTTCTCAACCGTCGCGGTGACGTCGCGGATGGCATAAAGGCGCCTGTCGGCGGGCGCCAAATCATCGGTCTGGCCGATGATGGCGCACCCAGCCTCTTTCACGACACGCCGGAAGGTCTCGATATCGGGATTGGTCCGGTAGCCCTCGATGGCGTCGAACTTATCCAGTGTGCCGCCGGTGTGTCCCAGCCCGCGGCCCGAAATCATCGGAACGTAGGCGCCGCAGGCGGCGAGAAGCGGCCCGAGCATCAAGGAGACATTGTCTCCTACCCCGCCGGTCGAGTGTTTGTCGATTGCCGGGCCATCAAGGTCCGACCAATCCAGAACCCGGCCGGAATCGCGCATGGCAAGGGTGAGCGCTACACGCTCTCCGACCTCCATGTTCCTGAAATAGACCGCCATGGCGAACGCGGCGGCCTGGGCATCGGTGACGGTGCCCGAGGTCACGCCCTTGATAAAGCCCGTGATTTCGTCGCCTGTCAGCACCTCGCCATCGCGTTTCCTGGCGATGATTTCCTGGGGGAGGAGGGTCATG
>CAYSBF010000118.1:0-3552 GCA_964429025.1 uncultured Pelagibacterium sp. | reverse complement strand
CTGATGATGCCCTTGGCTTCGAGATCAAGCTGGACACATTTGAACCACCAGCCGGCTTTTTCCCCGCCGGGGAAAAGGTCCTGAGGCAGGTCGGGCTTTATTGCCGCGATCAGTTCGGCGGGCGTCTTTCCGGGCTCCTGCGAGGGGATGTGTTTCATCAGCACATCGCGGACGACGGTGTATTTGGCCTTGTCCACGCGCGACACACGGCCGGGCGAGGTAAAATTCTCGACCTCGATTTTCTCGCTCATCTTCCCCCCCTTCCGGTCTCAGGCCCCGTAAGGGACCCAAACATTCTTGACCTGAGTTGCCCGGCTCAGAAGATATTCGCCTTCAAGCACCGGGTCGGCCCAATCATAGGCAAGACCGCGCGTGGTCCAGCTCTGCTTGATATTGCCGGCGCTTGCCACCTCGACCATAGCGCTGTCGGCGGACGAACCGGCAAACCATATCCCATCCACACCGTCATGCTCGGCAAGCGTCCGGGCAAGACCTGACTTGCTGCCCGTCACGATGTTGACGACGCCGGCAGGCACGTCGGAAGTTTCGAGCACCTGGTAGAAATCGGTCACGGCCAGCGGATGCGGTTCGGAGGGGACCATCACGACCGTGTTGCCCATGGCGATAGCCGGGGCAAGCAGAGTGATCGCACCAAGCAGCGGGCTTTCATCGGGCGCGGCAATGGCAAGCACACCGAGCGGCTCGACCATGGCCACCGCCATCATGCGCGCGGGTGGGTTGTGGACCGCGCCATCGAACTTGTCGGCCCAGCCGGCAAAGGCAAACAGCCGCTCGACCGAAAGCTCGACCTCTCGCCTTGCGGCATTGGCCGAAACGCCGGTCATCGCGCGGATGCGCTCGGCAAATTCGAGCTTGCGATAGTCGAGATTCTCCCCGAGGTAATAAAGGATCTGGCTGCGCAGATGGGCCGTGGTCTTGCTCCAGCCCAAGGCGCCGCGCGCGGCCTCCACAGCGTTGCGGATATCCTTGCGGTTGCCCTCGCCCACTTCGGCGATCACCTTGCCGTCGGGGCCATGGACGGGACGGGCATAGCCGGAATCGGGCCGCGCCTGCTTGCCGCCGATATAGAGTTTTGCTGTGCGGTCGATGCCCTCGCGGGCGCTCGTGCCAGCAGGATCGGGCAGTCGCAATGCCGATGCGGGTTTGAGCTTTTTCTCCCAGGCGGGTTTGAGATAGGCCGCCATGCCCTCGCGGCCGCCCTCGCGGCCGAAACCGGATTCGCGATAGCCGCCAAAGCCGACGGCGGCATCGAACTGGTTGGTGGAATTGATCCAGACGACCCCCGCCTTGAGCTGGGGCGCGATATCGAGCGCGAGGTTGACGTTTTCGGTCCAGACGCTCGCGGCAAGCCCGTAGCGGGTGTTGTTGGCAAGCGCGACGGCCTCTTCGGGTGTACGGAAGCTCATGGCGACGAGAACGGGGCCGAAGATTTCCTCGCTCGCCAGAGTATGGGCAGGCGAGATGCCGGTGACGAGCGTTGGGCGGACATAGCAGCCCTTTTCCGGAATCTCTCCCTCGGGCGAATAGAACGCGCCGCCTTCCTTCTGGCCGGCTTTCAGAAGATCGAGCACGCGTTCGACCTGAACCGGCGCGACAAGCGCCCCGATATCGATGGATTTGTCGAGCGGGTCCCCGACGCGCAGTGTCGCCATGCGGGCCTTGATCTTGCCGATCACCCTGTCCTCGACGCTCTCCTGGATCAGAAGGCGCGAGCCCGCACAGCACACCTGGCCCTGATTGAACCAGATGGCATCGACCAGGCCTTCAACGGCGCTGTCGAGATCGGCATCATCGAAGACGATGAAGGGCGACTTGCCGCCCAATTCGAGGCTGAGCCCCTTGCCCGACCCGGCGGTCACACGGCGGATGATCTTGCCCACTTCCGTCGAGCCGGTGAAGGCGATCTTGTCGATATCGGGATGGGTGACGATGGCTTCGCCGGTTTCTCCGGCGCCGGTGACGATATTGACCACGCCCTCGGGCAGGCCGATGCGGGCGCAGATTTCGGCAAAGAGCAGCGCGGTCAACGAAGTGAATTCGGCCGGCTTGAGCACCACCGTGTTGCCCGCCGCCAGCGCCGGCGCGATTTTCCAGGCCAGCATCAGGAGCGGGAAGTTCCAGGGAATGATCTGGCCGCAGACGCCATAGGGCACGTGGCCGGGAAAGCTCTTGTCGATGTGCTGGGCCCAGCCGGCATGGTGATAGAAATGCCGCGCAACGAGCGGGATGTCGATGTCGCGGGTTTCCCGGATCGGCTTGCCGTTGTCGAGGGTTTCTAGCACCGCAAAGAGCCGGCTTTCCTTCTGGATCTGCCGGGCTATGGCATAGAGATATTTGGCGCGCTCAAAGCCCGAAAGCGCCGACCAGGAGGGAAAAGCGGCGCGGGCGGCTTTTACGGCCTTGTCGACATCGGCTTTGCTGCCCCCGGTGATTTCGGCCAGCTTTTCGCCCGTCGCAGGATTATTCGAGGCAAAGGTCTTGCCCGGTCTGGTGAACTGTCCGCCGATGAAATGGCCGAATTTTTTGCCGTGTTTTTCGAGCCATTCAAGCGCAGGGCCGGCGGCTTCCGGCGCCGGGCCATACTCGAGTGTGTCAAAGATTTCCGCAACCTTGCTCATGGAAATTCCCTCTGCCTCACGCCATCGCGAAGCGGTAGTCGGCGGCGTAGTGGCCGGTGACGCCATGTTCGAGCTGGCGTTCGATGTCGGTCAGGAGCGAGGAGGCGCCAAAGCGGAAGAGGTGGGGCTCGAGCCATTTGCGGCCAAGCTCCTCCTTCATCAGCGCCATATAGGTGAGCGCATCCTTGGCCTTGGAAATCCCGCCGGCGGGCTTGTACCCGATCTCGATTCCGGTCTCCTCATGGAACCAGCGGATCATGCGGATCATGGCAAGCGAGGTCGGTAAGGTCGCGTTGGTCTTTTCCTTGCCGGTCGAGGTCTTGATGAAGTCGGCCCCCGCCAGCATGCAGACGAGCGAGGCTTTGGCGACATTGGTCAGGGTCGCCAGTTCGCCCGTGCCGAGAATGGTCTTGATATGGGCGTCGCCACAGGCCTCACGCATGGCCTTGACCTGCGCGTAAAGCGCCTCCCACTCCCCGTTCAGCACCAACCCGCGTTCGATGACGATATCGATCTCCCTCGCGCCATCCTCGAGGGAGGCTTCGATTTCAGCGAGGCGGATCTTGAGAGGGGTCAGCCCGTGCGGGAAGGCGGTCGACACGGCGGCCACGGGGATGCTGGTGCCCTCGAGCGCCTTGACCGCTGTGGCAACGAAATTGTGGTAGACGCAGACCGCTGCAGGGGTGATGCCGAGTTGCCCAACGCCCATCGCCTCGAGGAGGTCGGACCGGATGGGATTGCGGGCCTTGGCGCAGAGGCGCTCGACGCGGCCCGGCGTGTCGTCTGAATTGAGCGTCGTCAAATCCATCAGCGCGACGGCCTTGAGGAGCCATGCAAGCTGATAGTCCTTTTTCACCGTGCGGCGGGTGCCGATGGTGGCGGCGCGGCGTTCGAGGGCCGAGCGGTTCATTCT
>CAYSBF010000117.1:0-8093 GCA_964429025.1 uncultured Pelagibacterium sp. | reverse complement strand
CCCGAGGGCAGGCTCTTCTCCCACGAGGGGAGAAGGGGACACCGTGGAGTTCGCGGCTCTTGAGCCTCCCTCTCCCCTCGTGGGAGAGGAGTTGGGGTGAGGGGTTGCGATGTCAGCCCACGACGCCGGATGATGTCAAACGAAGGCGATCTTGAGGATTTCGTAGCCGCGGGCGCCGCCGGGGGCGGAGACTTCTACGGAGTCGCCGATGGACTTGCCGATGAGGGCGCGGGCAATGGGCGAGGAAATCGAGATGCGGCCGGCCGATGCGTCCGCCTCGGCGTCGCCAACGATCTGGTAGGTCTTTTCTTCGTCGGTGTCCTCGTCAACGAGCGTAACGGTCGCGCCGAACTTGACCGTATCGCCCGAGAGCTTGGAGACGTCGATCACCTCAGCCAGCGCCAGGATGGATTCGAGCTCCATTATGCGGCCCTCATTGTGGCTCTGCTGTTCCTTGGCGGCGTGGTATTCGGCATTCTCCGACAGGTCGCCATGCGCGCGCGCCTCGGAAATCGCCTCGATGATTGCCGGGCGATCCTTGGAGGTGCGGCGCTGCAATTCTGCGACCAACGCAGCGTGACCCGCTGCGGTCATCGGGATTTTATCCATTTTTCCTATCGCTCCTTCCTAGATGGAGTGAGTCACAAACCGGGAACCTCGCCGATACAACATCAGCGGAATTCGCTTCGGTGTTTTCGGGGAAACTGTCTGTCGTGCAGGTTGCCCCCGACTTGATCCGGGGTCAAGGGGGTTGGCAGCGCCGACCGGTTTCCCGGTTGAATTCCTCGTTCTTGCCTTGTGTTCGGGCGTAACCGAGCTGTCACAAAGTGCAGAAACGTCTTCATGCGAATATGGGTGCTCATAGGCCCGCCTCAAGTCCCGCACCGGCAAATAGACAGGGCGCGAAACCGTTACGGTTCGCGCCCTTTTCCGTGTTTTTTGCTCCCGGCCGCTTGAGCCGGGCGTTGAGCTCAAATGGCGGCGGTCAGCCTATTCGGAGGCTGCGAGATTGCCCGCGGCAGACTTGCCGGTGCGCTTGTCCTTGACGATCTCGTAAGAGATGCGCTGGCCCTCATCCAGACCGGCCATTCCGCTGTTCTGAACGGCGGAAATGTGGACGAAAACGTCCGCCCCGCCCTCGTCAGGCTGAATGAAGCCGTAGCCCTTCTGGGTGTTGAACCATTTGACAGTGCCGGTAGCCATTGGCGTGTCCTTTCGTCGTGCTGTCGTATTCTATGAGGCCGATAAGGGCGGCCCCGGGTATATCGAAAGTTTGTGGTTCAGGACGTCAGCAGGCGAAAATCGCTAGGCTAGATCAGTCGGCCGCAAATTCGATGCCGTTTTTGTAGATGAAACGGCGGGAATATTCAAGGGTTTATGAATATCGCGGGAATCGAAAAAATTTTACCGGACGGAAAGACAGTAGAAACGGCTGTGGCGGTGGGCGGCGGCTTCTAACATGTCAGTAACGCGCCCGGAAGTTCGCCGCATGACGGGCGTGGCCTAAAGTAATTCGGCATAACCGATGGAGCCGTGGGCAATATCGTGGGAATCCTGGCCGACCCCGGATGCGGCGGCAGGGCACTGGCATCGGATAGCCGGAGCCACTAAAAGGAAGACTCTATCCCCCGGTCTGCCTCAGGAGCCTGTCGTTGACTGCCATAATTCATGATTTCCGTTCCGACACCGTAACGCGGCCCTGCGCCGGCATGCGCGCGGCGATGGCCGATGCCGAAGTCGGCGACGATGTGTTTGGCGACGATCCTACGGTTGGCGCGCTGGAGGCGCGGGTGGCGGAGATGACCGGCAAGGCGGCGGGGGTGTTCCTGCCTTCGGGGACGCAATCGAACCTCGCCGCGCTGATGACGCATTGCGAGCGCGGGGACGAATATATCGCCGGCCAAAACGCGCATTGCTACAAATTCGAGGCAGGCGGCGCGGCGGTGCTCGGGTCGATCCAGCCGCAGCCGGTCGAAAATCTGCCGGACGGGACGATGGCGCTCGACAAGATCGAGGCGGCGATCAAACCCGACGACAGCCATTTCGCACGCACGCGCCTGCTGGCGCTGGAGAATACGATCGGGGGACGCGTACTGCCGGGGGATTTCGTGCGCGAGGCGGTGGCTCTTGCGCGGCGGCATGGACTTGCGACCCATCTCGATGGCGCCCGCATCTTCAATGCGGCAATCGGGAGCGGACGCAAGGCCTCCGAGCTGGCGGCGCCGTTCGATACGGTTTCGGTGTGCCTCTCGAAGGGGCTGGGGGCGCCGGTGGGTTCGGTGCTGGTGGGGAGCGAGGAGCTGATCGGGGTGGCGCGGCGGCTGCGCAAGATGCTGGGCGGCGGAATGCGGCAGGCGGGGATATTGGCCGCAGCAGGGATTTACGCTCTGGAGCATAATGTCGAACGGCTGGCCGAGGATCATGCGCGGGCCAAGCGGCTGGCCGAGGGGCTGGCGCAATATCCTTCGCTCTTTGTCGAGATGCCGCAGACCAATATCATCTTCATGCAGGTCGAGGACCGGCTTGGCGACAGGTTCGCCCAGCATCTGGCGGCCAGCGGCATCGGCGTCACCGGGCGCTATGGCGAGCTGCGGTGGGTGACCCACAAGGATGTCGGCGACGATGCGGTGGATGCGGCGCTGGCGGCTGTGGGCGCGTTCTTCAGGGGCAATGCCGAACGGTCATTCGTCGCGCAGTAGGGTTTCAACGTCCTGGCCGGCGTGGAAGATGTCGGTGATGACGACGGTGCGCTGGCGATAGTTGCGCTTTGCCGCTTGATTTTTGGCGCGAATGGAGACATTTCCCCGCCGCCGGTGTCCTGCCGGTTTCTTCGGGTGCTTCACAAAAATTGGTAGCGGCGTTCTTGTCTTCGGGCGATCTGGTTGTCGATCGGCGGGCGCAATATGCGCGGATGCTGGCTGAGGCGGGCGATTTTGCGGCGGCCGCCGATCTCATGGCGCAGGCGCTCGAGATCGCGCCGGAATGGGCTGCGGGCTGGATGATGGCGGGCCAGTTCCATCTTGGTGCCGATGCTCTGGGTCCGGCCATCGAAGCCTGGCAGCGGGCGGCAACGCTCGATCCTGCCGGTACTCTCGGCGCGCAGATGCATCTGGCAGCGCATGGCGTGGCCGAGGTGAAGCCCGAGGCGCAGGCCGCCTATGTCGAGGCCCTGTTCGATGAATATGCGGATCGGTTCGAGCAGGAGCTGCTGCAAAGGCTGGGCTATGCCGTGCCGGCGCGGCTGGCGGGGCTGATCGAAGCCGAAATGGAGCGGCTGGGCATCGGCGGCTTCGCGCGGGGGCTGGACCTTGGTTGCGGCACCGGACTGATGGGGGAGAGATTGCGGGGCAGCGTCTCTCATCTGGTCGGGGTCGATCTTTCGGCGGCCATGGTCGCGGAAACGGAGGCCAAGGCGATCTATGACGGGGTGGAGCAGGGGGAATTGCTCGAATTTCTCCGCCGGGAGGGGCGGGTAGCGGATATCGTCACGGCAGCCGATGTGTTCATCTATTGCGCCTCCCTGCCGCCAATTTTATCTGCGGTGAGCGCGGTGTTGCGGCCGGGTGGGATTTTCGCCTTTTCGGTCGAAAGGCATGACGGGGAGGAAGCGCAAATGCTGCAGGGTTCACTGCGATTTGCGCATAATGACCAGGCGGTGCGGCGCGCGCTCCTCGAGGGAGGGCTGGAGGTGCTGACGGTTAGTGAAGAAACGATCCGGATGGATCGAGGGGAGCCTGTGACGGGGCTGCTTTTTGTGGCGCACAAGCCTGTTGCGGACGCTGTGAGCATGTTGGCATTCGAGGCGCCGGGCGAGTCCGAATCGCCGATCCTCAACTAGGTTCGTCTGAACCTGTGATTGCCCAGGTTCGCTCTGGATTCCGGCTTTCGCCGGAAAAGCGAAGATGTGTATGGCTGCTTCCGTGATCTTCAGCCGGTACGACCCCGGAGCCGGAGCTCCGGGGCCTGATTTCAGAACGCCAGATTGCAGGCCTTGCGGATGGCGATCTGCACTGGAGACGGGGGCAGTGCAGGGTCGAACTCATGCGCGGGCATCAGGGGCGGCTGGGCCATGAACTTGACCTCGGTGCCCCGGTGCGGCTGGGCGGCGTGGACGAGGAAGGGGTGGCACAGATAGACCGTGCCGGCCGGTCCGGTGGCCAGGACTTCCTCGCAATCGGCGGTCGAGGCGTAGCCGTCCGCCGAGAGCTGCCGGAGCGTCGCGCCGGCTTCGCCATAGGGCAGCAATTGCCGCGCGATGGCGAGGTGCGAGCCTTTCCGGATGCGGGTGGGGGCGTCCAGTTCCCCGACGTCGGAGAAAAGGAACAGCATCAGAAGCGCCCGCCCGCTCGATTTGACGTTGGCGCGCCAGGACATGAAGTCGTTGGGATCGTCTTCGGGACGGCTGAAGCTGACATCCACATGCCAGCCATCGTCGCCCGGTTCCTCATTGGAGGGGAAGCGGACGGGGAAGGTGCCGAGGCCCTGCGGCGCAAGCCAGCGCCCTTCGCCCACGAGTTGATCATAGGCTGTGTGGAGGCGCTCGGTGTTGGCCGCCTTGCGGAAAGGCTCGTCAGAATAGCCGCCCAACCGGATCACCGGTTTCGTCCAGGTGGAAGAATCGTCCGGATCGCAGCCGGTGTCGCGCCAGAGGATGGCGCGGGCTTCTTCTGCGAGGTGGCGCGGGAATGCATCGTCGATACGGACGAAGCCGTCGGTGATGAAGGAATCGATCTGCGCATCGGTGAGCGCTGGTTCAGGAAGGGACATTTATGGTGACTTTCAATAGTTCAGCACAATTGGATCCGCAGAACTTGCGGAGACGAGGCCCGTTGGGGCGAGGGGCTGAACTATCGAGTGCGCGTCATGAACATGGGCCATAGACTATCGCAGCCGATGTTTGCGTCAAGTGTCCAGGCTGTCAGGCGGGACTTATGGCCTCGAAGCGTCCTCGGGTGAGGTTCCCAGCCCGTCCTCGACCGCGTCGGCCAGCCTTGTGAAGGGCAGGTTCGTGTCTACTGCGCTCTCACCGAAAAAGGCTTCCGCGTAGATCGTGCCGACGTGGTCGGCCATCTCGTAGCAGAAAACGACAGCGGGCAGGTCGGGGTGATCCCAGTCGACCATCGGGGTGTAATAGGCGTTGACCATGTCGCATTCCTGGGCGGCGAAGAGGACGTCGCGCGGCATGGCGACCGCACTGAAAACCAGGTCGGCAATCTCTTCGAGAAAGCCCTCGGCTTTCAAAAGCTCGGCGATGTGGGCATAGGTTGCCGTTTCCTCATAGGTGATGATGGGCTGGCCGACCTGTCCGGCATTCTCAGCAAGGAGGTGGGGCTCAAGGAGCCGGGCGAAACTCGAGAGAGCCTTCGGGAACTCCATCTCGCACGTCTCCATCCGATATTCCGGCAGCCCATGCCTTTCGGCATAGTCCCGGAAGTGAGGATGGCCGGAGCCATAGGCAAGGCAGACGGCAGCAAAGGCCCGCTGGCGGCTGAGCGCGTGCTCGTCGGCCATGCGCGCATCGTCCAGTGGCCCATATTCGCCTTCGCCAAAAAGGAACGAGTTGATGATCGAGGCGTCGAGGAATTCCAGCGCCCTCTCCTCGTCCTCATCCTCCTGCATGAGCAGTGTCAGCGTCGAAATCGTGTCGGCGACATCTTCTTCGCGGCCAAGAATGGGGATGTCGAGTTCGTTGACGAGCAGGTGGCCCACCTCGTGAAGCATGATGGCCATGGATGCACCCAGGGCAAAATCATCAACGCTTGCCCTTTGCTCGGGCGCGAGCTCCAGGGTCCTCGCGGGCAGGGTGAGTGCGGCTGTGCTAGCCAAGGCGGCGAGTGCGGCAGCAGAAGCGATGACGATCTTTTTCATAAAGTTTCCCCCATATGCGTGGGGGGGGACACTGACTCGATAGCCTGGATATTTCCCAAACGGTCGTGCTTAACGGTTCGTTGTTGATGCGGAGGGGCTAGTGGGGTGGTCGCGGCAAGGCCAGGCGTCCACATCAGGATTTCCGGGGCGTTCTGCATCGAAGGGGATGACGAATGAGCACACAGCACAATCGGGTGTGCCCGGAATGCCTCGGGCCAGAAATCGGCGGTCTTAGCTGCCGCGATATGCTCACTGTGGTGACAAGCTGGGAGTGGGACAATCCGGAGCTTGGCGCCAAACATTTCGCGATTGTCTCATCATTCCTAATACAGCATCCCGCCCAATATAAGGAAGAAGCGATCCGCAGCCTGCGGCTGATGCTTCAACGGCATCTAGACGAAGGGCTTTCTGCGGACCGCATTCGAAAAATCCATGGCGAACTCTTCGCCGGATCGACAAGGGTCAGAGCTGATACGGGCAACAGTGTCGGAAAAGCTCGAACGTGGCCCGTCACCGTTGCCTATGTCTACGTTGGCGGCCCCGAAGAAGCTGTTGAACGGGTCACTCGCTGGACAAGCAGCGTCAGGGAAAGCATGTAAAGCTCTCCTGGCGGCGCCGTTGGACTCAAGTCAGTGGGCGGCAACCCGCCCAGGTCAGTGGTGCCTAGCCGTGCCGAGGGCGCTTACGCCGCGAAATATTCCTGCAGGGCCTTCACCGTCAGATTGCCGGCGCGGTAGGCGATTATGCCTTCGACGGCGGCGGCGGCGCCGGGGATGGTGGTGTAGTATGGCACCTTGCTCATCAGCGCAGCGCGGCGGATGTCCCGGCTGTCCGAGACGGCCTTGGCGCCGTCGGTGGTGTTGATGACCAGCTGGACCTCGCCGTTCTTGATGGCATCAACGATATGCGGGCGGCCTTCGAGGACCTTGTTGATCTTGATGCAGTCGATGCCCTGTTCGACGAGATAGCGCTGGGTGCCGCCGGTGGCGATGATGCGGAAGCCGGCGGTGGCGAGGTCGCGTACGGCGTCGACGATGGCGCCCTTGTCGCTGTCGCGGACCGAGACGAAGACGGTGCCGTCTTTCGGCACCTTGACGTTGGCGCCGAGCTGGGACTTGGCGAAGGCCAGCGCATAATCGGTATCGAGCCCGATGACCTCGCCGGTCGATTTCATTTCCGGGCCAAGCACGGTATCGACGCCGGGGAAGCGGGCGAAGGGGAAGACGGCTTCCTTGATGCCGATATGCTTGATCTCGCGCTCCTTGAGGTCAAAGGCCGAGAGCTTTTCGCCGGCCATAATGCGGGCGGCGATCTTGGCGATGGGATAGCCGATGACCTTGGCAACGAATGGCACGGTGCGCGAGGCGCGGGGGTTTACCTCGAGGACGTAGAGCGTGTTGTCCTTGAGGGCGAACTGCACATTCATCAACCCGCCGACATTGAGGCCCCGCGCGAGTTCGGTCGCCTGGCGCTTGAGCTCATCGACAATGCCTGCCGAGAGGCTGTGGGGCGGGAGCGAGCAGGCGCTGTCGCCCGAGTGGATGCCCGCTTCCTCGATATGCTCCATGATGCCGGCAACGAAGACGTCGGTGCCGTCCGAGAGGCAGTCGACGTCGATCTCGGTTGCGCCCTGAAGATAGCTGTCAAACAGCAATGGATTGCCGGCGAGGACCGAATTGATCTGGCCGGTCTTGTCGTTGGGGTATTTGTGCCGGATGTCGGGCGGGACCAGTTCGGTGAGGGTGGACTGGACGTAGCGCTCGAAATCCTCCGAGGAGTGGCAGATGACCATGGCGCGGCCGCCCAGCACGTTTGACGGGCGGATGACGAGCGGGAAGCCGAGACCCTCGGCAACCAGCCGGGCCTGTTCGAGGCTGTAGGCGATGCCGTTGCGCGGCTGGGTGAGGTCGAGCCGGTTCAAAAGCTTCATGAACTGGTCGCGGTCTTCGGCGAGGTCGATCTTTTCAGGCTGGGTGCCGAGGATCGGAACGCCGGCGCGCTCGACGGCGGCGGCAAGCTTCAGGGGCGTCTGGCCGCCGAACTGGACGATGACGCCGTGGAGCGTGCCGTTCTGCTGTTCGGTGGTCAGAATCTCGATGACGTCTTCCTCGGTCAGCGGCTCGAAATAGAGGCGATCCGAGGTGTCGTAGTCGGTGGAAACAGTCTCGGGGTTACAGTTGATCATAATCGCTTCATAGCCGGCTTCTTTGATGGCCATCAAGCCA
>CAYSBF010000116.1:5732-8164 GCA_964429025.1 uncultured Pelagibacterium sp. | reverse complement strand
TCTCCCCTTGAGGGAGAAGGTGGGCCGGCGAAGCCGGGTCGGATGAGGGGTGCGCGGAGCCTGCCGCACCCACAATATTTGCGATCCGGCACCGCCCTCATGGAACACCTCCAGACCGGCCCCACCAACGCCCGCCAGCAACACGGCACCTCCGACGCCATTCTCCCCCTCGAAACCTACAAATCCTGGCTCATAGCGCTCCATCCCTGCATAGGCGAGGATGTCCACGCCCGCTGGGGCGCACCCGAGGCCGATCCCTTCGTGCGCGGCGACAACTTCCACCTGCCCATAAAGATCTTCGGCAATGTCGCCATCCTGCTCCAGCCGGCCCGCGCCTATGACATGGCCGAGGAGGAGAGTTTTCACGACCCCAATCTCGTCCCGCCCCACGCCTATATCGCGTCCTATCTCTGGTTCAGGCACGCCTTCGGCATCCACGCCCTGATCCACAACGGCAAGCATGGCAATCTCGAATGGCTCCCCGGAAAGGCCAATGCCCTCGATAGCGAATCCTACCCCTCGGTCCTGTGGGGGCAGGTGCCGCATTTCTACCCTTTCATCGTCAACGATCCGGGAGAAGGCACGCAGGCCAAACGGCGCATCGGCGCAACCATCATCGATCATCTGGTTCCCCCGCTCACCCGCGCCGAAACCTACGGGCCGCTGAAAGACCTCGAAGCGCTGCTCGATGAATATTATCTCGCGATCGGCATGGACCAGCGTCGGCTCGACGGCCTCAAGCGCCGCATTCTCGATTTCACGCACGACGCCCGGCTCGATGCCGATATCGGTCTGCCCGAGGACGAGACCGAAGCCCTCAACCGCATCGACAATTTCCTTTGCGAGCTGAAAGAGGCCCAGATCCGCGACGGGTTGCACGTCTTCGGCCAATCCCCCACCGGCGATTTCGAGCGCGACCTGCTGGTCGCCTTTGCCCGTGTTCCGCGCGGGGAAGGGCAGGGGCGAGATGCGTCTCTGATCCGTGCGCTGGCCGATGATCTCAGACTCGGCATCGATCCGCTGACCCTCGATCTTGCCGCCGAATGGACCGGACCACGGCCCGATGTTCTCGACACCGGCGGCGTCTGGCGCAGCGCGGGCGACACGATCGAGCGCCTCGAAACCCTCGCCGCCGAACTCGTCACGGGCCGGTCGCCCGATCCGCGATGGACCGCGACCCGCGCCGTCCTCGACGAGATCGAAGCCACCATCCGCCCCCGTCTTAGGGCCTCCGGCCCCAACGAGATCAAGTCATTGCTCGATGGCCTTGACGGCAAATTCATCGCTCCCGGTCCCTCCGGTGCCCCCACGCGCGGACGCATCGATACACTTCCCACCGGCCGCAATTTCTATTCGGTCGACAACCGCGCCATCCCGACCCAAATGGCCTGGGCCCTCGGCCAGCGCGCCGCCGAACTGCTTTTGAAACGCCATTTCCAGGATCACGGCCACTACCCCCGTTCCATCGCCATGAGCGTCTGGGGCACCGCCAATATGCGCACCGGCGGCGATGACATTGCCCAGGCCCTCGCGCTGATCGGCGCCAGACCCGTCTGGCAGGGCGCGTCGCTCTCGGTCATGGGCTATGAGATCATTCCGCTGGCAAAGCTTGGCCGCCCGCGCATCGATGTCACCCTGCGCATTTCGGGCCTTTTCCGCGACGCCTTCCCCGCCCAGATCGCGCTTTTCGACCGCGCCGTCCGCGCCATCGGCGCTCTCGATGAACCTCAAGACGACAACCCCATCGCCGCCCGCATGCGGACAGATGCTCTAGGCTTGATGGACGAGGGGCAAAGCGAGGCCGAAGCCGCTCTCCGCGCCGGGCACCGCATCTTCGGCGCCGCCCCCGGCGGCTATGGCGCTGGTGTGGGAAAGCTCGTTGAAGCGGGCAGGTGGCAGGAAAGGGCCGATCTCGCCGAGGCTGTTCTCGAAACAGGCCAATATGCCTATGGCGCCCATGCCCAGGGATCGCCCGAAAAATCAACCTTTGCCGAGCGCCTGAAATCGGCCGATGCCGTGCTCCACACCCAGGACAATGCGGAGCACGACCTTCTCGATTCTGACCAGTACTACCAGTTCGAGGGCGGGCTGTCGGCTGCGGTCGAGACGCTCTCGGGCGCAAAACCCGCTGCCTGGCATCTCGATACCTCCCGCCCCGAAAACCTCAAAATCCGCACGTTGGAGGAAGAAATCTCCCGCGTCATGCGCGCCCGCGTGGTCAACCCGAAATGGGTCGCGGGGATGAAGCGCCATGGTTATCGCGGCGCGTTCGAGATCATCGCCACCGTCGATTTCATGTTCGGTTTCGCCGCCACCACCGGCGCCGTCAAATCCCACCATTTCGATCTGGCCTTCGAGGCCTTCATCGAGGACGAGGACACACGCAATTTCCTCATCACGTCCAACCGCTTCGGCTATGATGAACTGATCGA
>CAYSBF010000116.1:0-5632 GCA_964429025.1 uncultured Pelagibacterium sp. | reverse complement strand
GCCATGACCGACCGCCAGCCCAAGAAAACCGACCTTATGACTGAGGCCGAGCGCGACGCTTACCACGCCGAAAAAATGAAAAAGAAAAAGGCGGCGCGCGACAAGCTGGTTGCGGCCAATGACAAGGAGAAGGGCCTGCTCATCGTCCACACCGGCAAGGGCAAGGGCAAGTCGACCGCCGCCTTCGGCATGGTCTTCCGCGCCATCGCGCATGGCTTCAATGTCGGCATCGTCCAGTTCGTCAAGGGCAAATGGGGCACGGGCGAGCGCGACATCCTTGAAAAATTCCCCGAGCAGGTCTCGATCAACGCCATGGGCGACGGCTTTACCTGGGACACCCAGGACCGCCAGCGTGACCTTGCCGCTGCACGCAAGGCCTGGGACCGGGCAAAGGAACTGATCGCCGATCCGGCCTACAAGATGGTCCTGCTCGACGAACTCAATATCTGCCTGCGCTATGATTATCTGCCGCTCGAGGAGGTCATCGAAACGCTACGGAGCAAGCCGGCCGACAAGCACGTCATCGTCACCGGCCGCAACGCCAAGGACGAGTTGATCGAAATCGCCGACCTCGTGACCGAAATGACGCTCATCAAGCACCCCTTCCGCGAGCAGGGCGTCAAGGCGCAGGCAGGAATCGAGTTCTAAAAGGCGGCTCTGGAGGTGCGGCCCGCTGCCCGAAACCGGGTCAGGTCCGGTTTTGGCCGTCGCGGATGTCGCGCAAGAGGTCGCGTATCGAAAAGATCACGAGCCAGAACTCGACCACAAGCCGCCACGCGACGATGCCGATGACGCCGCCGGCAAGGGTCAGCAGGGCCCCGATGATCCCGCCGCCTGCACCCATAGCGCTGCCATAGCCGCTGCTACCCATGAACAGGGCGCCCAGAAAACCCAGAAGGGTCCCCAGCGCGATCAGCACCAGGCCGATCCAGTAGATGATCGTGACGATCTTGGGAAAAACAAACGAATCGAAATTGAGAAATGCCCGCAGCATTATCGTCCCCCACCAGAAAGCTGCACAAAATCGTGCGCCTCGACTTTAGAGCGTGTCCAGCAAAAGTGGAAACGGTTTTGCGGTTCGGACACGCGACAAAATAAAGAGTTAGAGCCAAGGATTTGATTAATCAAATCCTGAACGGCTCTAGTGGAAACGGTCACCAGCGCAATCACGCTACGCCCGGTGTGGAAAACCGCCAGAACGGGCACGCCTTCCAGGCGCTAGAAACACGCGCCATCCTGCGCCAGCGATTGCGCCAGCCGGTTGGCAATCGCATCGAAATTGGGGATGTCGGCAGCCGGGTATTGCAGCCGGACATTGGCCGTCTGTCTGCCGTTACAGGTAAGAATGGTCTTGGCGTAAAAGACGTGGCCGGATCGTGTGCCGCCCCAGGCCGCCCAGTCCGGCGTCACCGAGCGGTAGGTGAGGCCCCATCCATCGGCCTCGTCCCTGTCGATCCGTCTTGCCATTTCGGCAGCGAAACTCTCCTCCGCCGGTGCGCCCCAGACGGCGATGGTCGAGCGCCCGTTTGCGGCGCGGAACAGCCTGCCGTCACCTTCCGGCGCCGGTCCGTTCGCCGCATATCCGGGCGGAATGTCGACGCCCGCGCCGAAAAGCGGATTGACATAGCGGCCCCAATCCGCCGCGAGGGCCGGCAGGGCGAAAGCTGCTGCAGCAAGGACACACAGGAGACAGCGAATCATGACGCAATCAATTTGCGCCCGATTGCGGCATGTGCAAGGCGTGTCCGCAGGTTGTAACGGGCGGCAAAATCGCTAGAACATTGGTCCCTTGAACAGGGTTTGGGGATCAAGAGCGTGAAACGGCCATCGATCGGCGACGTCGCCCGGCATGCCGGGGTTTCGACCGCGACGGTCAGCCGCGCGCTCAACTCCCCCGATACCGTGACCGAAAAGACCCGCCGCAGGGTTCAGGAAGCGGTCGATGCGCTCCATTATGTCCAGAGCGAGACGGCGCGCAATTTCAAGCTCCAGCGCGCCAGCACCGTGCTCGTGGTCGCCCATGATGTTGGCTCGATCTATTATTCGGAGCTTTTCCGCGGCATCCAGCGCCGGGCGCAGAGTTCGAACTACACCGTCTCGATAACCAATCCCAGCCCGGGCGGCACCCAGGAACTCATCTTCTCCAACCTCAGGACCGCCAGGGTCGATGGGGTGATCATCCTCTCGGGGCACAAGATATTGTCCGAGGATTTCGCGCTCATGAAAAAGCTCTATTCGGGCACCCCGCCCATCGTGGCGCTGGGCGAGGAGCGCGGCAATCTCAATGTCCCGCAAATCCTCATCGACAACGAGCATGCCGGGTATGTCGCGGGGCGGCATCTCATCGAAATGGGCCACACCCTGATCGGGCACACATACGCGCCCCACAACACGCCGGTTCGCCGCGCCCGCGCCAACGGCCTGCGTCGGGCATTGACCGAGGCGGGCCTGCCGGTGCGGCCCGAATTCTTCTTTGAATGCGGGTTCGAAGCGGGCATGGGCCGCAATGCCGCGCGCACCTTCCTCTCCCTGCCCCAGCGGCCGACCGCGGTCTTCTGTGCCAACGATCTCGCGGCCATGGGTTTCATGAACGAGGTCCACAAGCACGGGCTGTCGATTCCCGATGATGTCTCGGTGCTGGGCTTTGACGATATCGTCGTCGCCGAAACCTATATCCCCGCGCTTTCGACCATCCACCAACCCAAGGACGAGATCGGCCGCCGCGCGATGAACCTGCTGCTCGACATCATGGAAAAACGCAACACCGATCCGGTGCCGATTGTCGAAGTCCCGGTACACCTCGTCCCGCGCGACAGCGTCAAGCGCATTGCCCGCTAGGGCGCCTTGGTGTAAACGGCGGAAAACTGCCTCGGCCGGTCAACTTTAAAAGCTCGCGTGAAGTCTCCGCTCGTCTTCTCGATGTCGCCCAAGGGCGACGAGATCGCCCGCCATGTCGCGCAGCTGCTCGGATCGCCGGTCCACTTTTTCGGCCCCGGGCGCGGCAAGGCGGGCGAAAAGGTGCGTGAGGCCTACGCCGCCCGCGCCCCGATCATCGGGGTATGTGCCGCCGGCATGCTCATCCGGCTCATCGGCCCCGATATTGGCAGCAAGATCGATGAACCCCCCGTGCTCGCGGTCTCTGCGGACGGCAAGATCGCCGTCCCGCTTCTGGGCAGCCATCGTGGCGCCAATGCCCTGGCGCGCTGGATCGCGGACATGATGCGCGGCACCGCCGCAATTACCTCCTTTTCCGATACGCTCTATGACTTTTCGCTCGAAGACCCGCCTCCCGGCTACCTCGTCGCGACGCCCGAGCGCGTCAAGCCGGTCATGGCTGCGCTCTTGAAGGGTGAAAAGCTGCAAGTGGAGGGACCGTCCGCCTGGCTCGAGCTTGCGGGTTATCCGGTCGCCGATGATGGCTCGCTCCCGGTCCTCGTGACCGAAACGGCCGCGAGCGGCACGGGCCTTCTCATTCATCCCAAAACGCTCGTTGCCGGAGTCGGCTGCACGACCAGTGCCAAACCCGGCGAGGTGATCTCGCTGATCGAAAGAACGTTCGCGGAAAGCAACCTGGCGCCGCAGGCGCTGGCTGCGCTCGCAAGCCTCGACACCAAAGGCGCGTATCCGGCCCTGCAACAGGCTGCCGCCCATTTCGGTGTGCCGCTGCGGGTCTTTTCAAAGCGCGAGCTCGAAAAGGAGCGCGGCAGGCTGGCAACGCCCTCCAAGACCGTGGACGAAGCCATCGGTGTCGCCGGCGTCTGCGAGGCCGCCGCCATCAAGGCGGGAAGCCTCATCGTCACCAAGCAGGTCTCGGGAGAGGTCACCTGCGCCATCGGCAAAGCCGCCAGCCCGGTCGATGTGGAGAAATTCGGCAGGCCCGCCTGAGGTCGAGACCTTAGCCAGGAGCAGCGACAGCACCGGGAGGGTTGCCAGAAAGCCACTCAACCACATCCTCCACAGCTTCCACCGTCACCGCTTGCGGCAGGACGGGCCGCCGCACCATCACAACGCCGACGCCCAGCGCTGCCGCAGCTCCGAGCTTGGCTGCGGCCTGGCTGCCGCCCGAGTTCTTGCTCACGAGATGGGTGACGCCATGTGTTTTCATAAGCGCGGTTTCCCCGGCCACCGAAAACGGTCCGCGCGCCGAAAGCACCAGCCAGCCCTCCGGCACCGCCTCGGGCGCCTCGATCACCCGCGCCACGAACCGGCAGTCGGTCCTCTCAAGGAATGCGCCGATCTCCTGCCGTCCGATGGTCAGCAGCACACACGCACCGCGCGGCAATGCCGCCGCCGCGTCCTTCGTGCTGTCGACCTCGACCCAGTCGGCACCATCGCGTTGTGTCCATTCCGGCCGCGTGAGCCTTATCAGCGGTACGCCCGCCGCAGCGCTCGCCTCCACGGCATTGGCGGAAATCCGTGCGGCAAAAGGGTGGGTCGCATCCACAAGATGCGTCACCTGATTGCCCCGCAGATAGGCTGCCAGCCCCGCAGCACCACCGAACCCGCCAGTCCGCACCTTGCCTTGGGGCAGAAGCGGCGCGCTGGTCCGCCCGGCCAGCGATGTGGTGACGTCAAAACCCAGCGCCACGAGCCGATCAGCCAGACTCCGGGCTTCGCCGGTGCCGCCAAGGATCAGAATCCGCTTGCCTGCGCCCATGAGACTCGCCCCTAAAGGGTATCCACTTTCCTGCAAGAGGAACTATACAAGGCATCTGCCCAGGCCAACCGGAGAATTTCGTGCTACAGCCGCCCGACCCCGCCCATTTTGCCCGCCTGGACGCTGCGGATTTCCCCGCCTTCGAGCCGGGCCATGTCTGGCTCGTAGGGGCAGGGCCGGGCGCGCCCGGACTCATCACCCTTCTGGGCTATTACGCGCTGGGGCAGGCGGACGTCATCGTCTATGACGCCCTTGTCGCCCAAGGGCTGCTCGACATGGCCAATCCCCAAGCCGAACGCATTTATGCCGGCAAGCGGGGCGGCAAGCCCTCACCCAAACAGGCCGACATTTCGCTCCACCTGATCGATCTGGCCAAGGCAGGCAAGCGCGTTCTGCGCCTAAAGGGCGGTGACCCCTTCATGTTCGGGCGCGGCGGCGAGGAGGCGGCAACGCTGGCACGGGCCGGAATTCCCTTTCGCGTAGTCCCCGGTGTCACGTCCGGCATCGGCGGTCTCGCCTATGCCGGCATTCCCGTCACCCACCGGGACACCAACCACGCCGTCATATTTCTCACCGGTCACGACGACACCGGCGATGTGCCGCAAGGGGTGGACTGGCCGGCCATCGCCAATGCCGCCCCGGTGATTGTCATGTACATGGCCGTCAAGCATCTGGGTTCGATCGCCGCCAAACTGCTTGCGGCAGGCCGCGATGCCGCCGATAGACTTGCCATTGTCGCCCGCGCCGCAGGGCCGGAGCAAACCGTTATCGAGACCACGCTCGGCGAAGCTGGAACCCTCGCCGGGCGCGAAGACCTCCCCACCCCCGCCATCATCGTTCTCGGCCCCGTATCACGCTATCGCGAGCAGCTCGACTGGTATGTCGGGGCAAGGCGGGAGAATGGGTATGGTTAGCTGCAACATCGCTGGCCCCCTCATCCGACCCGGCTTCGCCGGCCCACCTTCTCCCACGAGG
>CAYSBF010000115.1:0-8378 GCA_964429025.1 uncultured Pelagibacterium sp. | reverse complement strand
CCACGGTGCGCAGCATCTGCGCGCCCATGTTCTCGAACTTGTCTTCAAGCTCGATCTCCTTGGCAACGGTCACGCCGTCCTTAGTGATGCGCGGTGCGCCGAAGGACTTCTCGATGACCACATTGCGGCCCTTGGGGCCCAGGGTCACCTTGACGGCATTGGCGAGAATGTTGACGCCGCGCAGCATCTTGTCGCGGGCATCGGTCGAAAACTTTACGTCTTTTGCGGACATCTTTGTTCAGCTCCGAATTGGTTCAAAGGGGGAAGGTGTTTGGGCTTAGCCCTCGATCACACCCATGATGTCGCTTTCGTTCATGATCAGCAGGTCTTCCCCGTTGATCTTGACTTCGGTGCCGCTCCACTTGCCGAAGAGCACGCGGTCCCCGGCCTTGACGTCAAGCGGGGAAACCTTGCCGCTTTCGTCGCGGGCGCCCGGGCCGACCGAGACGATCACGCCTTCGGAAGGCTTTTCCTTGGCGGTGTCGGGAATGATGATGCCGCCAGCGGTCTTTTCCTCGCTGTCGACGCGCCGGACCACAACGCGGTCATGCAGGGGACGGAAGCTCATGGTCGCTCCTTGGAACGTAGGGTTGAAAATGCAATTTCCTCCGCTGTTAGCACTCTCGATTTCAGAGTGCTAACAGCACGCGTGGGGAGATAGGTCGACGCTGCAATGGAGTCAAGGCGCGCCTTCCCGAAAAATTTTGCATCCGCAGGCAGCGCTTGCTATTCGGGCTTGGGTGCATCGACAATCACAAGAAGAGATAAATGACCTCCAGCCCCGTCGCGCCGGACAGCAATCAGTGGATACCGCCAAAGCTTTCGGTCATCGTGCCCACCTTCAATGAGCGCGACAATATCGCCCCGCTGGTCGAAAAACTCGAATCCGCGCTCGCCGGAACCGCGTTCGAGGTCATCATCGTCGACGACAACAGCCCGGATGGCACCGCCGAACGCGCCAAGGAACTTGCGCGGCAAAAGCCGCATGTCCGCTGCATCCACCGGGTCGGACGGCGCGGGCTCTCTTCAGCCTGCATCGAGGGCATGGCATCCTCCTCGGCCGATTTCGTCGCCGTGATGGATGCCGACCACCAGCACGACGAGACCATCCTGCCCGAAATGCTCGAGCGCGTTGAGGCGGGCGCCGATATCGCCGTCGGTTCACGCTATGTCGGGGAGGGGAGTTCGGTGGAAGGCTTCTCGAAAGGCCGCCAGGCCGGTTCCACCATTGCGACAAGGCTCTCGGGCATTCTTACCGGCAAGGCGCTCTCGGACCCCATGAGCGGTTTCTTTTTGATGCCGCGCGGCCTTTTCAACGAGGTCGCCCCGCGCCTTTCGCGCGAGGGCTTCAAGATTCTTCTCGACATCATCGTTTCGGCCAACCGCCGCCGGGGCGGCAAGCTGGCAATCGCCGAGGTGCCCTATACCTTCCGGCCGCGCTTTGCCGGGGAAAGCAAAATGAGCGCGCTGATCGTCGCTCAGTTTCTGGGCCTGATCGTCTCGCAGATTTCGCGCGGCATCCTGCCCACGAGTTTCCTGTTGTTCTCGCTCGTCGGGGCCTCGGGTGTTGTGGTGCACCTTGCGGTGCTGACCACGGCCTTCGAGGTTCTCAACTTCAATTTCGCCAACAGCCAGCTCCTTGCCACACTAGTCGCGATGACGACCAATTTCATCCTCAACAACGAGCTGACCTATGCCGACAAGAAGCTGCGCGGGCGCCGCTTCTGGACGGGGCTGATCAGCTTTTACATCGTGTGCAGCTTCGGTACATTGGCCAATGTGTCGGTCGCAAGCGTGCTGTTCGAAGCCAATCTCGCGAACTTTCTCATTGCAGGTATCGCCGGCGCCGTGATGAGCGTTGTCTTCAATTATGCGGTCACCCGCATATTCACCTGGCGATAGTTCGGGGGAGCAGATGAGCCGGCCAGACCGCATCGGCCCCTTCACCCCCGCTCAGGCCACCCTGATTCTGATTGCGGCAACCTTCGTCCTGCGTGCGCTCGGTGGTTGGGCAATAGGATGGGGCACCGGCGAGGCATATTACCTCTCTTCGGCGCGCCAATTTCACCTTTCCTATTTCGATCAGCCCCCGCTCTCGCTCTGGGTGATCTGGGCAACGATGCAGTTGACGGGGTCCGAGGATGTGCTGGTCGTCCGGCTGCCCTTCATTGCCATGTTCGCGCTGTCCACATGGCTGATCTTCGACATCGGGCGGCGCATCCACACCCCGCTCGCCGGGTTCTATGCCGCGCTGATCGTCAATGCGTCGGTTCTGTTCTCCATTTCGATCGGTTCCTGGACGCAGCCCGACGCACCCATGGTGGTGTTCTGGCTCGCGACGGTGCGGGTGCTGCTCGCGATATTCTTCGGTGGCGGCGTCCGCCGGCCCTATCTGCTGTGGTCGCTGGCGGGTCTGATGCTCGGGCTGACCTTTCTGTCCAAATATCACGCAGTCTTTCTTGTTGCCGGAACGGGACTGTTCCTGCTCTTCAACTCCACCCAGCGCCACTGGCTGCGGCACAGGGCGCCATGGCTGGCTCTCCTCATTGCGCTGGCGATCTTCTCTCCGGTCATCATCTGGAACGCCCAGCACGGATGGGTTTCGTTCGGCTTTCAGGGGGGCAGGGCGCTTGCAGAGTCCAGTCTGCGCTGGGACGGCTTTATCCGCATGATCTGGGGTCAACTTCTCTATATGAGCCCCTGGCTCGCGCTGCCTGCGCTCTTTGTCGGCTTCCAGGCGCTGCGCGCGGGACCGCGCGAGCAATATCCCGCCGGTGCCGTGCCTGGGGCCGCTGCGCTCTTTGCCTATATCGGCTGGCCGCCCATCCTCTTTTTCACACTGGTGGCGCTCTGGTCGGACACCCAGTTCCATTTCCACTGGCAGGCGCCGGGTTATCTGATGCTCTTTATCCTGACGGGCGCATGGGCCGCAGTGAGAAACACGCGCGGCATCAAGATCTGGCTCTGGAGTTCGGCAGCGGCAACGCTCGTCATCCTCACGCTGCTCACCACCCACGCCGCGACCGGTTGGATGCGCACGATCATCCCGGGCCAATGGGAGGATCCCACCGCCCTGCAACTGCCCTGGACCGAGCTTGGCGAAGCGCTCGAAGCGCATGGCGTCTTTGCCGAAGACAACATCTTTGTTGCGGGCACCGACTGGATCGATTGCGGCTATATCGACACGCAGGTGGCTGGTCGCACGCCCTTCGCCTGCATTGGACCCGATCCCCGCAATCTCGCCTACAATTTCGAGGCGGAGGATCATGCAGGTTGGGACGCTTATATCGTCGTCCAGACGGGCAATATCGCCTATGCCGAGTCGCATTTCGACAGCGTCGAACTGCTCGAAACGCTCGAGGTCACCCGCAATGGTGTTGTGGAGTTGCGCAACATCCGGCTCTACCGCGCGACCGGCTTCAGGCCCTAAGCGGCTCCGCGCTCCCAGCTCATTTTCTTTCGGTAGATCGTCGAAGGGCTGATTTCAAGTGCGGCAGCGGCGCGGGCGATATTGCCGCCATAGGCTTCCAGCGCCTCTTCGATGATCCTCTGCTCCTGCTGCCACATCGGCAGTATCGCGCGCGGGAGTGAAATGACACTGGCCGGTGTTGCGGCTTCGGCAGACCGCGTTTCGATGTCTGCAGCTACCGCCATCTCGGCGCTCACCAGCCCGCCATCGAACATCACGACGATGCGGCGCACGAGATTCTGGAGCTGGCGCACATTGCCCGGCCATTCGCGGGCGATGAAGAGGTCAGCGGCTTCGGAGGTGAAGCCCTCGAAACGCTTGTTCTCTTCGGCCGCGAACCGGGCGAGAAAGCTCTGCGCAAGTGGCAGGATGTCGGCCGGGCGCTGACGAAGCGGGGGCAGATGGATCGGCAGGACGTGCAGACGATAGAAGAGATCCTCGCGGAACTTCTTGTCGGTGACAAGCTGCATGGGATTGCGATTGGTCGCGCAGATCACGCGAACATCGACCTGATGCACCCGCGACTCTCCTACCCGTGTGATGGTGCCCGTCTGGAGAAAACGCAAAAGCTTTGACTGCAGCGAGAGGTCCATCTCGCCGATCTCGTCGAGAAACAGCGTCCCACCATCGGCCATCGCGACCGCGCCCTTGCGGTCCTCATGGGCGCCCGTATAGGCACCGCGCACCACGCCAAAAAGCTCGCTCTCCATCAACTCGCGCGGGATTGCGCCGGCGTTGATGGCGATGAAAGGCCCGTCCGCGCGTGGCGAGCGCCGGTGCAGGGCCTCCGCGCTCAACTCCTTGCCCGTGCCGCTCTCCCCTGTGATGAAGACCGGTGCGTTGGAGGGGGCTATCCGCAGGATCTGGTCGTAGATCGCCCGCATCTGCGGCGATGCGCCGACAAAGCCCTCGAAATCCGCGTCCTGCCCCTCGATCGTTTCCGATGTCACCGCACGCGCCTTGCCGTGCCGCTGTCCGAGCTCTTCGAGCCGGAGCGCCAGAAGCCGCCCGCTGATCGGCTTGGTCAGGAAATCGTGCGCGCCGGAGCGCATCGCGGCAACGGCGGCGGAAACGGAATCGCTGTCGGACAATGCAATCAACAGCGCCCCGTCGGCCAGCGGCGAAAGGACACCAAAAGCCTCTTCATGGCTTGCGCCGATATCGGCGAGCGCGGCCATGTCGGCCAGCACCACATCGAAGGACCCGGAGCGAAGGTAATGCGACGCGCGCCGGCCATCCGAGCATAGCGTCACACGCGCGGCATCGGCCCAATGCTCGGCAATCGCATCCATCGCCACCCGCGCGCTTTGCGGCACCGCGTCGATAAGCAAAAACCGAACGTCCGCGGCGGATGCAACTCCGGATCGCATGGGCGGGCGTCTCCTAACCAGAGAAAGTGGGACCGTTGTCTCAGGGCCACTATCTTTCAGTTAGGGTAAACAAACAGTTGGCAACTCGCCTTGACGCGCCGACGCTGCTTTTTCCCAGGTAGCCGGAATGCTAGAAGTTTTGCGCGAATCCACTAGCGATTCCCCAACAAGGGCGTCCGGCGTGCAGGGTCTGGTCTATCTATTCATGGGTCTTTGCGGTCTCGCGATCGGCGTGGCGGGCTATTACCTCCTCGCACTGACCGCTGCCGAAGGCGCCATGCTGGCCATTCTGGCCACGCTCGCCGCCGTGGTCGTTCACGAACACCGGCTCAGGCGCCGGTCCGAAAAGCGGCTCGAAAAGGGAATTGAAGAACTCGGACGGCTGTTGAGCACTGACGCGCAGGCCGGCCAGGTCTTGAGCCAGCGGGTGAATGCGCTAGCGAGCCTCGACATCGGTTCACGGCTCGACGTGATGGAGGCCGACATCAGTGTCCTCGGAACGGTGGTGCGGCAGGTTGCAGAGGCGGTTTCCGAACTGGAATCCTCCCAGGCGGCCGGCTCCGGTCCCAGGGCCACGTCGGGGCCCGATCGCGACTCCGTCATTCGCCGCATGCCGTCTGTTCCCTTGCAGGCGGTCAAGGCGGCGCTCGACGAGGACCGGTTGCGCCATCACGCGCAGCCGATCGTCACGCTGCCCCAGCGCAAGGTACACGCCTATGAACACGTCCTGCGCCTGACGCTCGCCGACGGGCGGGTCGTCGATCCGCCCGACTACATGCCCGTTCGCAATTCGGAAGGCGACGTCGTCATCCGCCGGATCGAACGCGTCATGGCCGAGGAGGCGGTAAAAATTGTGCGGCGTGGGCGGCTCGGCGGCAACCCGGTCCGGCTGCTGACGCGGCTTTCGCTGGCAACGCTCTCGGACAAGAATGCGGTGGATCAGTTCATCTCCGTTCTGGCGGCAAACCGCGCCGTGACGCCCGATCTCGCATTGCTGATCGACCAGACCGAATTCGACGATATGAGCCGGCTGGAAGCCGACATGCTCAACCGGCTCCTGCAGCAGGGCGCCACTGTTGGGCTGAGCAATTGCCGCTCGCTGCGCCTCGACTTTGCGGGACTTGCCTCGCGCGGGGTGCGCTACGTCGGGGTCGACGCCGGCGCTTTCCTCAAAAGCCCCACCCGCTTTTCCGATTTCCATTCCTCGGACATAAACGACTACATCGCCCGCTTCGGCATCAATCTCGTGATGACCGGCATCACCAGTGAAGAACAGGTGCTCGCCCTGCTCGACGATGGCATTAGGCTGGCGCAGGGCGATGCCATTGCGCCGCTCGGGCCGCTGCGGCAGGATCTTCGCGACGATGATGACGATGACGATCTTCGGCTCACCGCCGCCAACTGACGGCTTCAGGACAACGCCTCATGACCTTGCCGCCCGGACCAGTTCCTGGTCTTTCTGCCATCGCAGCGGACTATGAAGGAATACTTTCCGATGTCTGGGGCGTCGTCCACAACGGCTATGAGCCGCACGAGGCTGCCGTGGATGCGCTGGTGCGCTACAGGCAGTCGGGCGGGCGCGTCGTCCTCATCACCAATGCCCCGCGCCCGCGCGACCCGATCATCGCCCAGCTCGACCGTATCGGGGTAGCGCGCGAGGCCTATGACGACATCGTCACCTCCGGCGACACAACCCGCGCCCTGCTCGAGGGCTATGCCGGCAAGACCGTGCACCGTGTCGGGCCGCCCCATGACGACGTGCTGTTCGAGGGGCTCGGCATAACGCTCGGCGACGTCAACAAAGCATCGGCCGTCGCCGTCACAGACCTCGATACCGATGACGATACGCCTGCCGATTACGCAGAGCGGATGAAGACCTGGCTTGCGCGGGGTCTGCCGCTGATCTGCGCCAATCCGGACAAGGTGGTCGAGGAGGGCGACAGGCTCGTCTATTGTGGTGGCGCGCTTGCCGACGCCTATGAGGATGCAGGCGGCCGGGTGATGATGGCCGGAAAACCGTTCAACCCGATCTACGAGCAGGCCAAGGCGCTGCTCGACAAGGCCGCCGGGCGCCGCGTAGCGCGCGAAAAGGTGCTGGCGATCGGAGACTCTGTGCGCACCGATGCGGTGGGCGCGGCGCAATACGGAATCCCCCTGCTCTTCATCACCGGCTCGATCCACGCTGACGAACTCGACGCATTCAACGACCCGCCACCCAAGCGTGTCCACGATTTTGTCTCGGTGTCGCGCGCCGAAATGATCGGCTATATGCCGCGACTGGCGTGGTAGCGCGAGGTCCGTCCCGGACGGCGAGAATCTAGGCCGGCTTCCGCCTCTTGCATAACGCCCCTAAAAGGGGCAGTTTCCGCCGCGCCAACCAAAGGTTTTGCCTCTCACTCATGTCGTCCAATACGTCCTTTATCCGCATCGACGGCCTTGAAAGCGTTCCTCAAACGCTGCGCGGGGGCGTTGTGGCGATCGGGAATTTCGACGGTTGCCACCGTGGCCATCAGAGGGTATTCGCTGCGGCGCTCGATATGGCACGCGAAAGGGGCGTTCCGGCTGTCATGCTGACCTTCGAGCCGCACCCGCGTGACGTCTTCGCGCCCCACCCTTTCCTTCATCGCCTGACCCCGGCCGACACCAAGGCCGAACTAGCCGAGGCGCTCGGCTTTGACGCCATTGCCGTCATGCCCTTTTCGCGAGAGTTGGGCGGGGTAGAGGCGGAAGATTTTATCGCTCGCCATATCGTCGGCGCACTTAAAGCGAGCGGCGTGGTGGCTGGTGCCGATTTCCATTTCGGCAAGGCCCGTAAAGGCACGCCACAATTTCTCACAGCCGAAGGTGAGCGCCTCGGCTTTGCCGTCAGAATAGTGGATATGCTCGAGGACGGGGAGGCGCCGGTTTCCTCCTCGCGGGTGCGTGACGCACTCGCTACGGGCGATATCAGCCTCGCCAATTCGCTGCTCGGCTACCATCATTTTTTCTCTGGCACGGTCGTCGAGGGCGACAAGCGGGGGCGCGGACTGGGCTTCCCCACGGCCAATGTTGCCCTTCCGGAAACGGCCCAACTCGCCCAAGGGGTGTACGCGGTCAAGGCGCGGGTCGGCGGCAGGGTCTACGGCGGTGTGGCGGCTTACGGCAAACCCATGTTCGACAACACAAGGCCACCTTTCGAGACTTTCATTCTCGATTTCGACGCTGACATCTATGGCAGGACGCTGGATGTGGCGCTGATCGCCTTCATGCGCGGCCAGATGACTTTTGACGGCCTCGACGGCCTGATCGCGCAGATGAAAAAGGACACGGTCGAAGCTCGAATTATGATCGCCCGGGCACGTCCGCTCTCGGAGCTGGACGCCGCACTGGGCTTTATCGATGGCGAAAAGCCATTGGATTGAGTGGCACCCGCTGTTAAAAGCGGAGCCGAATTCAGGCCGATTATTCCAAATCCCTGTGAGATTTATATGACCGAGACTGCACCGGGCGCGACCTCCGAGCGCGACTATTCCGCAACTCTTTTCCTGCCGCAGACGGAC
>CAYSBF010000114.1:0-8436 GCA_964429025.1 uncultured Pelagibacterium sp. | reverse complement strand
AGAACATGGCGCGCCGGTCTTTGTAGAGCGAGGTGACGATCGACACATAGTCGATGGTCGGCAACATCTTGCTGCTCGAATATGGCATTTGCTCTCGGGTCCCTTGTCGGCCAAAGGGACAGCGCGCCTTTGGTTGGCGTCGATACTGCGCCGACAATCGCGCAATTTGGTTAAGTTTGAAGCGATAACGCGGCGCGTGGTAAAGGAGCGGTATATGAAATCACCCGCATTGGAAGGAGCTCATGCGGGCGCAACGCATCGGGGCATCGGCGCGTTGACACAGCAAACGGAGAACCGGCTATGACCGAGAAAAAGCCTGCCCTGCTCGCCCCTGCCCGGATCGATGAGGCGCTTGGACGGCTCAATGGATGGCAGATGCGCGATAATGCCATCGCAAAGGGCTTCAAGTTCGCCGATTTTTCTGCCGCCTTCGGCTTCATGGCCCGCGTGGCGCTCCTGGCCGAAAGGGCCAACCACCACCCCGACTGGTCCAACAGCTATAATCGCGTCGAGATATCGCTCTCGAGCCATGACGCGGGGGGCGTCACGGACAGGGACATCGCCCTCGCCGAAGCGATCGACAGGCTTACCTAGGCCGCCCCGCCAATATCTGCCGCAGGCCCAGCCCGGCAAAAACAACGGCAGTCGCCATTGCTGCCCCCCTGTGCAGCCAGAAGGCATCGATCGCGACCATGCGGGAAAGATGCGCGAAAGCCAGCAGCCCCAGGATTGCCGCGAGCCAAACCCCGTTGGGCTGTGCACGATAATGAAGCCCCAGCGCCACAAGGCCCCCGATCGCAAAGGCAAGGGCCAGGAGGTAGAACGGCGTCCACACCATGGTGCCATAGGTGATCTCGCCATTGGCAATGGCCCCGAGCACGCCCGAGGTCAGCGTGATAATGAGCACCATGGCAAAGGACATGGCGGCAAACGATGAGAGAACGATCCCGACCCGGCCCGCCCGTGCCATGCCCGGCTCGGTTCTGAACGAAAAAACGCCGATAGCCAGCATGAACAGCGCGATCGTGCCGATCGTGCCGTCGACTACCCCGATACCGCCCGCTGCAAGCGCCAGTGTTTCGGCGGCCAGCCAGCCCAGCGCACCGGCCACCAGAAGAAGTGTCAGAATCATTTTCGCCTATCGAAAGCCATGCGGATCGACAAAGAGGTGAACTGCCCCCCGTTACGCCTTTCGCCGCGCCCTTGCCAAGGGGCATGCTGTCCCTTGGGGCTTTCTGTGGCCGGTTCTCAACAGAGGGCGAGGAATACGCCATCTGGTGGAACTTGCCACCCCGGCAGGGCTTGAGCGCTTGCGGGCGGCCCGCTTAGATCGGCCCCGAGGGGCAGCCGCCTTGGATAGGCAATATTGGGTGAATCGATGTTTGACGCGATCGCGAAGCTCTTTGGTAGCGAACCGGCACCAGCCAATGCGCCGATCGAGCCGCGCCTTGCGGTTGCCGCCCTGCTCGTTCACCTCGCGACCGTCGACGGCACGGCAAAGCCCGAAGAACTGCGTGCCGTATCCAACGCACTCAAGGACCATTACGGGCTCGACGACGCCTCGGTTTCGCGGCTCCTTGAAGAGGCCCGGCGCCGCGACCGCGAAGCGGTTGATTTTTACCAGTTCACCTCGCGGCTCGCCCGGCTCGAGAATGCCGAAAAGATCGCCATCATCCGCATGATGTGGCAAGTCGTCTTTGCCGACGACACCAATCACGAGCTTGAGGACAACATGGTCTGGCGCGTGGCCGAGCTGATTGGCGTCTCCTCGCGCGAGCGCACCGTTTTGCGCAACCAGATGCGCCGGGGCGTCTTTGCCGGCGGCACCGGTGCCGACGACTGAAATCCCCCCTGCTGTTGCAATATGCAAGTCCCGGATTTGCAAAATGCAACATCCGGTGAGGCGCGGCATCCATATCTTGCGATAAGACCGGGGCGGGCCCCTAGGCCTATTGCCCGCGCCCGATGGCACGCTTTCTGCATTGTGCTCATCTGTCCGGATCTTTGTGTGTTGCGTACCGGATGAACTTTTTAAAGGGCCCGCTCTCGCGTATTTCTGAGGCGGGCCCTTCTTTCACGCCGCCAAGCCTTGCCCAGCCCTCAACGACATTCTAATAGGGACGTGGTGGCCCGGACACAGGCGGGACGCAACCGGAAAAGGAATTTGCGAGATGTTGCTGGGGCTTTTGCAGTTTGTCGACCTCGTGCTCAACGTGGTCATTTTCATCATCATCGCCCAGGTGATCGTGAGCTGGCTTCTGGCCTTCAACATTCTCAACATGTCGAACCAGTTCGTTGCAACCATCGCCAACGCGCTCTACCAGATCACCGAACCGCTGCTTCGGCCCATAAGGTCGTTCGTGCCCAATTTCGGCGGGCTCGACATCTCCCCGATCATTCTCTTCCTCGTCATCTATTTCGTCCGGCTGGTGATCCTTTATCCCCTGATGCGCCAGGTCGTGATGGGTGGCCTCTAGCGCCGGCTGGTTCCGTCCGGTAGGGCAATGCGCATCCCTGACGATCCGCGTTGTGCCCAATGCCGGGCGCAATGCCATTGAAGGCACTCTGGATCTCGCCGACGGGTCCAGCGCGCTCAAGCTCCGTATTGCAGCGCCGCCCGAAGGGGGGCGCGCCAACGCCGCGGCCATTGCCGTGCTGGCCAAGGCAACAGGCCTTCCCAGATCGGCCTTTTCCCTCAAGACCGGTGCAACTGCCCGCACCAAAACGATTCTTGTTTCTGCCGATGCCGGCGCGCTCGTCCAAGCCCGCGAACGGCTCGAGCACTGCGTCCTGCGCCGGTCACGTCAATAGACGCGACCTGTTTTACTGCCGGCAAATCAATGCGGTAGCCCCTCAATGGGCAGCAATACTGTCCAAAATAGCGGGCAAAGAATTCCCATTGCTTCGACGACTTGCTTGCGCCTATCCTCGACAGCGTTGCTGCCGGGGAAGCAGTGCGTGCGAGGCGGAGGAGACGTTTGGCATGCACGGGCCGGCGGTCTGAGGGAACTGATTGACCGGGCGGCAGGCGCCATGCCCCGCCCGCAACCAGAGTGTGAGGGGAATAAACATGACTTTGGCCTTATGGCTGATCGTAATCTGCGGCGTACTCTCGATTGTCTATGGCATCGTGACCACGCGCTCGCTTCTTGCCGCCGATGCCGGCACGACGCGGATGCAGGAAATCGCGGGCGCGGTGCGCGAAGGCGCCACCGCCTATCTCAAGCGCCAGTACACAACCATTGCCATTGTCGGCGCGGTGATCCTGATCGCCGCCTGGTTGCTGCTCGGCATTTACGCCGCCATCGGGTTTCTGATCGGCGCGGTGCTCTCAGGCGCTGCGGGCTTTATCGGCATGCATGTGTCGGTGCGCGCCAATGTGCGCGTGGCCCAGGCCGCTACGACATCGCTCGCCGGAGGCCTTGACCTCGCATTCAAATCCGGCGCCGTCACCGGCCTTCTTGTCGCAGGGCTCGGCCTTCTGGGCGTGGCGCTCTATTTCATCGTTCTGACCTCCATCGGATTTGCCGCCACCGACCGCGTCGTCATCGACGCTCTCGTGGCGCTTGGCTTCGGCGCTTCGCTGATTTCGATCTTTGCCCGTCTTGGCGGCGGCATCTTCACCAAGGGCGCCGATGTGGGCGGCGACATGGTGGGCAAGGTCGAGGCAGGCATTCCCGAAGACGATCCGCGCAACCCCGCGACCATCGCCGATAATGTGGGCGACAATGTCGGTGATTGCGCCGGCATGGCGGCGGATCTGTTCGAGACCTATGTGGTGACGGTGGTTGCCACCATGGTACTGGCGGCGATCATCCTGCCCGAAAACCTGAAGCTCGCCGGCATGGTGCTTCCGCTCGCCATTGGCGGCGCCTGCGTGCTGACCTCGATTATCGGCACCTATTTCGTCAAGCTCGGTGCTTCGGGCAACATCATGGGCGCGCTCTATAAGGGCGTCATCGCCACCGGCGTTCTTTCGCTCGTTGCGCTCCTGCCGGTCATCTGGTGGGTGTTCGGCGGGCTCGACATCCAGATCGCGGTAGGCGAAACCAGCTTCACCCCGCTTTCGCTTTACTTCTGCGGCGTTGCCGGGCTGGTCATCACCGGGCTCATCATCTGGATCACCGAATATTACACCGGAACCGGCTACCGGCCGGTCAATTCGATCGCCGAGGCCTCGATCACCGGCCATGGCACCAATGTGATCCAGGGCCTCGCCGTCTCGCTCGAATCCACCGCCCTGCCCGCCATCGTCATCATCGCGGGCATCATCGTCACCTATAGCCTCGCCGGCCTCTTCGGCATCGGCGTTGCGGTGGTGACCATGCTCGCTCTTGCGGGCATGATCGTCGCGCTCGACGCCTTCGGGCCGGTGACCGACAATGCCGGGGGCATTGCCGAAATGGCCGGGCTGCCCGACGAGGTGCGCAAGAACACCGACGCGCTCGATGCGGTCGGCAACACCACCAAGGCCGTCACCAAGGGCTATGCAATCGGGTCGGCAGGCCTTGGCGCCCTGGTGCTCTTTGCCGCCTATACCCAGGACCTCTCCTACTTCATCTCGAGCGCGACTGAGGGCAATTTCTATTTCGGCGTGGGCGAAGTGAGCTTCTCGCTCGCCGACCCCTATGTCGTTGTCGGCCTCCTGTTCGGCGGGCTCCTGCCTTTCCTCTTCGGTGGCATGTCGATGACCGCCGTGGGGCGCGCCGCCCAGTCTGTGGTGGTCGAGGTTCGGCGCCAGTTCAAGGAAAAGCCCGGCATCATGGAAGGGACCGAAAAGCCCGATTATGGCCGCGCGGTCGACATGCTGACCAAGGCGGCGATCAAGGAAATGATCGTCCCTTCTCTGCTTCCGGTCCTCTCCCCGATCATCGCTTTCGTCGTGATCCTTCTCATCGCTGGCAAGGCCGCCGCCTTTGCGGCGCTCGGCGCCATGCTGCTCGGCGTGATCGTGACCGGCCTGTTCGTTGCCATCTCGATGACGGCAGGCGGCGGCGCCTGGGACAACGCCAAAAAGAGCTTTGAGGATGGGTTCACCGATTCCACCGGCCAGGTGCATTTGAAGGGTTCGGAAGCCCACAAGGCATCGGTGACCGGGGATACGGTCGGTGATCCTTATAAGGACACCGCCGGCCCGGCCGTCAATCCGATGATCAAGATCACCAATATCATCGCGCTGCTTTTGCTGGCCGTTCTGCACTAGGCCTAGAGCATTTCCAGCAAAAGTGGCTACCACTTTTGCGGTTCGGGAATGCGATAAATCAAGACCTTAGAGCACCTGTTTTGATTCTATTAAAACAAGATTTGCTCTAGCGCCAACATCCCGAAAGGCCGGGTCGAAAGGCCCGGCCTTTTCGTTTGGCACCCAATTAAGGTCAGCCGTACTGACGAATACCGGCTGCTATGTCATTGGATTTCAATGCTGATATTGGACATTGATGCCAATCGGGCTAAGCTCGCCCCACCCGTCCCGGCAAGGAGAGCCGTATTTTATGACCGGCACCGTCGATGCGCTGATGCGCAACTGGAAGGACCGGATTGCATCGCTTGCCGGTTCCGAGCCGTCCCTGGCCCGCTTTCTTGCCAACGCCATAAAGTCTGCCGACGAGCAGGATCTGCTTCTCTATCCCCCCGCAACGCTTGAAGCGCTTTTGGGCGAGACCTTCTCCCATATCGGGGAGCGCACGCCGGGCAAGCCCGATATCCGCCTCTGGTCGGCATCCCCTCATGGGCTCCAGGGCGTCACCATCATCGATATCTATTCCGCCGACACGCCCTTTATTGTCGATTCCGCGCTCGCCGCGATCCGGGCGGCGGGCGGCACCATTCGCTTCATGGCCCATCCCGTCGCGATCGTGGACCCTTCCACCACGCCCTGGACCGTGCTGGAAAAGCCCGTTGACGGCTCGCGCAATGAAAGCGTCCTTCAGGTCCATATCGACACCCCTCCCGATCCGGCAACGAGCCAGGCGATTGCCGGGGAGTTGACACAGACCATGATCGCGGTGCGCCGGGCGGTCAATGACTGGCGCGACATGCTTGAGCGGCTCAGGCAGGTCGTTGTCTCCTATCGCGACAAGCCTCCCGCCATAAGCGAAGCCGAACTGGCCGAAGCCATGCATTTCCTGGCCTGGCTGGCCGACCACAATTTCACTTTCCTCGGCATGCGCGAATACCGGCTCGCAGGCGAGGGAGAGGCGAGAAAGCTGGTCCCTGCCGAGGGCGGCGGGCTCGGCATATTGAGCGATCCCGATTATTTCTACCTGCGGCAGGGCTCGGACTACGTCCATACGACGAGCCAGCACCTCGCCTTTCTCGATAGCGGTGAGCCATTGCTCGTCACCAAGGCCAATCGCCGCTCTCTCGTCCACCGCCGCGTCCACATGGACTATGTCGGGATCAAGCTTTTCGGGCCCGACGGCACGGTCTCGGGCGAGTTGCGGGTTCTGGGGCTGTTCACCTCCAAATCGATCGGCACACCCCATTCCGAAGTGCCGATCATCCGGCGCAAGCTCGTCGAGGTGATGAAGCGCTCCGGTCTTGATCCGCGCGGCCATGCGGGAAAGGCGCTGATGACAGCGCTCGAGAACTACCCCCGCGAGGAGATGTTCCAGATAAGCACCGACGAACTCCTCGAATTCGCCACCGTCATCTCGACCCTTCCCGACCGGCCGCGCGTGCGTGTCCTGCCGCGCATCGATCGCTTCGACAATTTCGTTTCGATCCTCGTCTATCTTCCCCGCGACCGTTTCGATTCCTCGGCCCGCGTGCGCATGGGCGATTATCTCGCCAACCGCTATGAAGGCCGCGTCTCGGCCTTTGCCCCCGACTTCCCCGAGGGCGAACTCGCGCGTGTCCATTTCATCATCGGGCGCAATGGCGGCCCAACACCCCGTCCGGACAGGGCGACGCTGGAGCGGGACATAAACGAGATGACCCGCAGCTTTGCCGACCGGCTGGCTGGCGCGGCGCCGGACCCACAAGCGATTGCCGGCTATGCCGACGCCTTCCCGCGCGGATATCAGGCTGTGCTCTCCCATGAGGACGCACTGGCCGATATCGAGGTGTTCCGGACGCTCGATGCCGGCGCGCCCCTTGCGGTCCGGCTTCTGCCCGGCCGCGATGACAGCGAGAGCCTCACGCTCAAGGTCTATCACCGGAACGCGCCCATCCCGCTTTCAAACCGCGTGCCCATGCTCGAGAATTTCGGTTTCTCGGTTATCGATGAGCGCACATGGCGCATCACGCCCAGGGACGGGGCCGAGCGCTTTCTGCACGACATGACGCTCGTCCCGCGCTCGGGTGATCCGGCCTCGGTCGCAGCGTCTGCCGCCCGCATCGAGGCGGCAATCCTGGCCGTGGCAACGGGCGGAAGCGAAAATGACGGCTATAACAGGCTGACCCTTCTGACCGCACTCGATCACGCCGACATCGCGCTGCTGCGCGCGCTTGGCCATTATCTCAAGCAGGCCGGGATCACCTGGTCTCAGTCCTATATCTGGACGACGCTTTGCGCTCACCCCCTTATCGCCCAGGCGCTGGTTGCGCTCTTTCATGCCCTTCACGATCCGGCTCTTGCCGGCAGCAGAGCGCAAGAGGCCGAAATTCTGCGCCGCGACATTGCGGCGGGTCTCGAAGCCATCGCCTCGATCGATGAGGACCGCATTCTGCGCCGTCTTCTCAACCTGGTTGAATGCGCCTTGCGCACCAATCTCTACCAGCGACAGGACGGACAGCCGCGCGAGGCGCTGGCCATCAAGTTCGACGCCGGTGCGGTTGAAGGCCTGCCCGCACCGCGCCCCTATCGCGAGATCTTCGTCTATTCCCCCCGGGTCGAGGGCATCCATATGCGCGGCGGCGCCATCGCCCGCGGCGGCCTGCGCTGGTCGGACCGCCCCGAGGATTTCCGCACCGAAATCCTGGGGCTGGTCAAGGCGCAGATGGTCAAGAATGCCGTTATCGTGCCGGTCGGCGCCAAGGGCGGCTTCGTTCCCAAATCCATGCCCCCCAATCCAGACCGCGACACCTATCTTGCCGAAGGCACGGCCTGTTACAAGATCTTCGTCTCGGCCCTTCTCGATGTTACCGACAACCTTGTCGGCGACACCGTGCTGCCACCCGAGCTTGTCTACCGCCGCGATGGCGACGACCCCTATCTCGTCGTTGCCGCCGACAAGGGCACGGCAAGCTTTTCCGACATTGCAAACGCCATTTCCATTGCACGCGATTTCTGGCTCGGGGATGCCTTCGCCTCCGGCGGATCGGCAGGCTATGACCACAAGAAGATGGGCATCACCGCGCGCGGCGGCTGGGAGGCCGTCAGGCGCCATTTCCGCGAGATGGACATCGACATCCAGACGACGGCGTTTACGGTTGCCGGGGTCGGGGACATGTCAGGCGACGTCTTTGGCAATGGCATGCTGCTCTCAGAGCACA
>CAYSBF010000113.1:0-8557 GCA_964429025.1 uncultured Pelagibacterium sp. | reverse complement strand
ACCGACATTCGCAGGTTCGAATCCTGCCGCCCCAGCCAGGCTCTTCGTAAGCGATTGATTTTACAGAAAAAAGTTCGCTCGACTGCGCACGTCAGTCCCCGGTGGTCACACGACTGGGGCACATGCGTGAGTCACGGAGCGATGCCATGGCAAAAAATTCCAGCCTCGAAAGACGTGGTGCTGTATATTATTGGCGGCGAAGGCTACCGCGCCACTTCGGCTCACATGTCGGGCAAAGTCATTTCCGGCTTTGTCTCCGGACCAAGGAGCACCGGGAGGCGCGTTACCTGGCCACACGCCTTGACGCAACAGCCGCTGAAATCTTCATGTCTCCAATGCCCCCTCTGAGCATCGACGACCTCAAGGTGATATTTGGAAGTGCATTTAAGGAGCACAGGGCCAAACTAGCGATGCTGGCAGAGATCGATCGGCAAGATGGTTGCTATGACCCAACCGCCACGAGATCGAAAAATCGAGTACTGGGGCTTGCTTACAGGCACCTGTCCCGGTTTGGCCCTAAATCAGAGTTCGGTCCTTTGGCGCGTTCTACTTTGGCAAGTGAGGGAGCAAGCCAGGAGGACCTCGATGCCGTCGGCGTCGAATTGGAAAGGCTGCAGCGCCAGGGGCTGTCCACTGGATCGATTGCACGGATCCGCCGTCTTCTGGAACAGAACCAGTTTCAGGCCAACGCGATCAACATCACGGCTGCAAGGTCGGTATATTTGCGGGCACTCGGGGAGGCCCTTCTTGCGGCTGCCCGTGACGAAAGCGTCGATGCACCCCCCTATGACGAAATTGTAGGAGATCTGGACACTCATCGATCGTCAGCCGCAATGACTTCCAACGCTGCAACCAAAGTAATTGAGCCTGAACTTCAAGACGCGATTTTATCCTCGCCACAGAACCATCAATCCGCTGCCTCCCGCCCAGAGGCGGAGACGGCTCCTATCAATGAGATTGGGAAAAAACTGATCGATCAAAAAACGAAAGATGGACAATGGGATACGAAATCAGCGCGTCAGGCGCAGTCCATCTATCGGCTTTTCGCTCGGTTCATGCGCGAGACCGTGAACACGGAGGATCTTTGCCAACTCGAACAGAAGCACGTCGGTGCGTTCAGTGAGTTCTTGCTGGTGATCAAGAACAGCTATGGCAAGAGCCCCAAGGACGCGGATTTGTCGATTGCCGAACTGCGCAGACAAAGCATGGCACTGCCGGCGGGAAAGCAGGGAATTAAAATTCCTACGAGAAATCGTCACTACACCAATCTGGGTTTGCTGTTCAAGCACGCCAAAGCGCTCGGATACAGGCTAGACCCGGATCTGAATATGGCGGCGTTTCGAGGCAGAGATACGCGCACCCACCGCGAGGTGCGTGTGAAACCAACAGCCAGTGAAATTGCTCCGGTATTCCAATCGCCTGTCTTTGTCGGGTGCAAAAGCTGGCAAGACCCCGATAAACCTGGAGACGAGGTATTCCACGGAGGGCTCTATTTCGGTGCATTGCTCGCGATCTATAATGGTGCCCGACGCGAGGAGTTCTGCGGTCTGCTCATACGCGACGTGATTCGCGATAATGGCAAGAATCCCTATCTGCACGTCACGTTCAACGAGCAACGCCGGATCAAGAACAAGCAGTCAATCCGCAATCTGGCGCTCCACCCCGAATTGATCAGGCTCGGGTTCTTGGACTATGTCCACGCAATCGAATCGCTGGGTTATACGCAGTTTTTCCCGGATCTTTATTCGCCGTCGACGAGAAGCCCTATGGGGGATCGGTTCTACGATGAATTTCGACCTGTTTTGTCGGCAGTCGGAGTGACCCCACAACAGTTCAGGCACTACTTCAACGATGCCTTGAAAAAGGCTAGGATTGCGGAGGAAGAGCGGGCTGATCTTATGGGGCATATCCGAGGAACGGAGACGGCAGACAGATATTGTAACCCGATCGAGTTGGAAGTCCAGCTGGAAATCCTAGCAAAGCTGCCAGTCCTGTCTGCACATCTTCATCCACAACCAATCCGTCTGATTCCCTGGGTGGAGAGAAAAGAGATTGCCCCGTGGTCGAGGGCGGCGAAGATGAAGGCAAAGAACCGACGCAAGACAACACGAGCATAGCTCCAGAAATATAGTCCCGGTTTCCCCGGGGGCGAGAGTATCGTGTCCTGGACTATGGCCGGCATTGATGCTCTGAGATTGCAGGCGGCGTGTTGCGCTGATCGATTGACGAAGACCGTCCAGAATCCCTTCCTCTCCGCTATCGCGTCAACCACTTGAAGTTCCTGGTTATTTTAGCACCCCGGCACGCGATTGTACACCCAGACAGGATATCGAATGCAATCTGCTCGCGCCGTTCAATAAAGCGTTGAGGATGCCAGGACTGTTTGCTTGATCTGGATCCGTTGCCCGCTATGGTGCATGCGCCGGAAACTCTCCGGCGGTCAGGTTCGGTAGACGCTTCCGGCAAGAAGCGGCCGCCACCGGGACGGCAATCCCGGCAGCAGCCTGGCCATGTTCAACCCCTGTAGTAGCAGAGGTATTCCATGGTTATCTTCTTTCTGGCCGTGCCCGCGCACGGCGTCAAGGACGCGTATCGCGTTCCTTTCTCCTTCCGCTCCCCTGTCCTGGGCATCCTGATCGTCATCGGCGATCGGGCGGCCGTCCTGCACTAGGAGCGTCCTCATGAAAATCGTGACTCTGATCGAGGACGGCCTGGGCCGTCTGCATCTTTGTGCGACCTGTGCGCCCGAGCTTGTGCGGCGCGAGGTGTCCGCCGAAACCGGCACCGGCCATCTCGTCTGGTGCGGTCTTGCGCCCCATGATCTCGGGGCGAGGCAGCTTGTCGAGGAGATCCGGAACCGCGTTGGTGTCGACGCAAACGGCTGCCTCGACGCCAGCAAGGACGCGGCCGTCAAGGCGCTCATCGAGGCGACCGCCATTGCCCCGCGCCGCCGCGAACGCATCCGGCACCTCAAGCGCTGCTGGCGCCGGATGCGCAGGTTGTTGGCAGGCCCGGCCAGCCACGCCACCAGCTAGTCCACTTGAAACCGGTATGGTTTAGAACCATACTAAACCATACCGGACACGATACTTGGAGAGACGAGATGTCCAATCAGATCGCCACGCTCGAGCGTGTAAAATCCGCCGTCGAGGCCCTGCATGCCGAAGGTGCCAGAGCCACTGCCGACGCCGTCCTCGCCCACATAGGAGGTGGGTCAAAGCCCACCGTGCTCAAGCACCTGCGCACCCTGCGCGAAGTCAAGGAGTCCCCGACCGAACCCTTACCGCTCAATCTGCTCGAAAAGGCCAAGCCGGTCTTGGCGGAAATCTTTGCGGCAGGTTCCGCCGCCCAGGAGGCGCGGACCCGCGAGCAGATCGATCGGTATCACCGCATCATGTCCGACCTCGAAGCTCAGCTTCTCGAGTTCGAGGAAACGGTCACGCGCCAGGAGCAGCGTGAGGACGAGCTTGCCGAAACCCTCGCCACCACCGAAGAAGCCCTGGCCGAAGCCATGAAGAGAATCGAACAGCGCGAGACCGAGGCCGCCAAATTGCTCGAGCAACGCGATGGGGATATCGAGCGTCTGCAGGCACAACTGGCTGACTGCCGGCGCGATCAGGCCCAGGCCTTGGGTCAACGCTTCGAGGCTCTCGAAACAAGGATCGCCGATCTCACCCGCCGGCTCGAGCAGAACGACACCGGGGACAAAGGGGAGGGCAAGAAGGGGTAGGGCGCCTCGGCGCGCCAATGAGGCCGTCAGACCCGCCACCGGCCGGTCAGCGTAACGAAAGTACGCCCGCGCAGCCGCTCGAAAGCCCCGGAAATGTCCCGCGTCTCGATCAACTCCCACTGACCGGACCGGTGCGCAACTGGTCTGATCAGCTGTTGCGTGATCTTGAGCAGAAGAGGATGGAAGCCTTCAATCCGAGCAGGTGCCCTATATTGCCCTCGAAGGACCTCCGCGCAACCGATCCCGAGACAGCCTTGTTCAACCGGGTTGTGCTTGCCGTGAAATGGCCACCGCTGCCTATTTGCGACAGTGTATCTCAACCGGTGACGAGTCTCACGCCCCGGATAACGTTGAGGCCGGCAGCCGTGGGGCCAAAAGCCGAAGGTCATCTTTCCATATGAAGTTGGTCGAAACAGGCGTTCTACTCTGGCGCCCTCACATGCCCTTCCGCGCCTTGCCGACTATACTGGCGATAAGTTCCGCTTCTCGGGGATCATAAAAAGAGCCGTCTTGGTAGAGCAAATCATGAAACCACACCTCGGCATCCGCTTGCCGGATGGGCAGTTGCGGCCAGGGAAGGTGAGTTTGCGTTTTGCCATTCACCAGCCCCCATTGCCATGCCCCAATCCTCTCACCCTTCAGAATTGGAAGCTGGTCCCGGATACGGCTTTGTGCGCTACGCGCCATCCATTCGGTGCAGAGGAGAGGTCGCCCGGTCTCTTTGAGCAGGGCGATTGCAGCGATCAGGGTTTCGGCGGGGCAATAGGCGTGAAAGCTGGTGACATCGGACAGCGCCAGCGCTGCCTGATCGATCGGATGACCATAGAGCGGCCCGTCGGTCTTGTCCCACGGCATCGGGATATGCCAGGCGCCCACGGTCAGGGGCTGGAGAGGTTTTGCTGCGCGCGCGCCGATGAAGGCTTCGATCATCAGGTCGTGGCTGGAGGGTTCGAGGGTTTGCCCGTCTATGCCGGAGCGGTCGGCGCGTACGATCATGTGGTTACCCGGCTCGTTGTAAAGATCCCAGACAAGGACACGGGTATCGGTGCGGAAAGCTGAAACGACGTCGCCGATATAGGCTACGATCTCGTCCCATCTGTGTCTTTTGATCACCATATTGACGCCGGGCATGGCGACGGCGCGGCTATTGTGGACGCCGGGAACCGGGGCCGGCTGAAGGCCGGTGTGCCCTTCTTCGCCCGAAAAGCCGCAATCGTCCATCAGGCACAGCATGGTTTTGAGCCCCAGCCCGTCAGCGATGGCGAGAAAAGCGTCGATGCGGGCGATGAGCCCGTCGCGGTCTCCGGCCCAGACCTGAAAGGGAAGATTGGTGCGCAGCGTGTTGAAGCCGATACCGGCGGCCCAGCCCAGTTCGCGCGCGATGGTTTCAGGATCGAAGGTCTGCGCCTGCCACATGTCGATGAAATTAACTGCAGTCGAGGGCAGGTAATTGACGCCGCACAGCCAAGGCAATTCCGCGTACCAGCGATTGGCATGGTCCGCTGTCCAACGGCTCTCGAGAGCTAAGGAAAATCGTGCCGAAGAATACGCGCTCATTCAAACAATTCCAGAATCGGGGAGCAAAAAAGTGGGGAGAGGCCCAGGGTGCCCCTCCCCAATCCGCAGTACGGAGCCGGGCGTTACCGATCGAGCAGCGCCTGTACGTCCTCTTGCGCCGTGGCCAGCGCCTCGTCCACGGATTTGCCGGTCAGCCAGATGGCCTGCAATTCGCGGTTGAGGACGTCCTGGATCGCACCGTAACGGACGGCAGCCGGGGTGTCGCGCGCGATGTCGGCGGTGGCGGTGTATTCGGCGCGGTGCGCCAGGTTGGCGTAGTCCTGGCTTTCGAGCACCGAGGTGCGGACCGCCATATGGCCGGTGCGCGCCCAGTCGATATTGTGCTCGTTGAGGAAAGCGAGGAAGTCGAGCGCGGCGGCGTATTTTTCCGGATCGCTGGCCTTGAGCCTTGCCGGGATGCCCCACATGTGGTTGTCGGCCCATGTCGCTGGGGTACCGAAAAGGGTCGGGAAGTCGGCGACGTAGTAATTGTCGAGCGCGGTCTCGGAACGCGCGGCCTGCGCGTCATAGGCATCGACCACCCATGTGCCGTTAACGAGGATCGCCGCCTCGCCATTGAGGAAGGCCTGCTCGGAATCGGCGTAGTTGAGGCGCGGATTGGCGAGGTTCTCGGCAAAGAGCGCGGTGATGGCCTCGATCGCGGCGCGAGATTCGGGGATATCGATGCTCGCCTCGCCATCGGCAAAAATATTGGCGTCCTGCTGCCAGAGCAGCGCGAGCACCAGCCGCACCCCGATGGGGAATTCGGCGAAGTCAGCGGCGAGATAGTCCTTGCCGGTCGCCTCCTTGACCGCCCGGGCGTGTTCGAGCAGTTCGGACGGGCTCGAAGGCAGGACGGGCTTGCCGTCCTTGACGAGGCCCGCAGCGTCGAGCAGGTCGAGATTGACGTGCCAGAGGTTGGCATGGATATCCATCGGCACGCCGTAGATCGCGCCTTCATATGTCACCGCTTTGAGGGCGCTTTCGGCCCAGTCCGAGGCATCGATTCCCGCGTCCGCAAGATCGTCCCCGATATTGGCCAGCGCGCCGAGGCTGGCGAATTCGGCCAGCGAGCTCTTGTGCAGCACGTGCACATCCGGCGCGGTGCCGGCGGCGTAGGCGGCCTTGATCTGGTCGTAGTAGTTGCCCCAGTCGGTGGGCAGGGTCTCGACCGTCACGCCGTTGTCGGACGCCGAATAGGCATTGATGATGGTCTGGATGATGCACGCTTCCCCGACCGCGGCGGCGATATCGGTGCCCGCCTGCTCGCAGGCACCGAAGAAACGCCCGAGCGAAATCTCCTGGGCCGAAGCGGCAGGGCTGAGCAAAAGGGCGGAGAGGCTCGTTGCCAGCCCGATGGCGAAATGTCTCATGGTTTTCCTCCCGTATTGAGACCGGATTTTCATCCCTTGGTGCCGCCCACTGTTACCGCGCGGACGACGTAGCGTTGGAAGACAAGGAAGAGGACGACGACCGGAAGCGAAGCGATGACGCCCGAGGCCATGACGCGGCCCAGCCCTTCCGATTGCGCGAAATTCGATTGCAGGCTCGCAAGCCCCACCGTGATGGTGAACATCCCCGTCCGCTGGGCAGAGATCAGCGGCCAGAGATAGTCGTTCCAGGCGTATAGAAATGTGAGGATCGCCAGCGTCACCATGGCTGGGCGCGCGAGCGGGAGCATAATGTGAAAGAACACCTGGAAGCGGTTCGAGCCATCGATCTGCGCGGCTTCCTCGATATCGCGCGGAATGCCCTTGAAGAACTGGGTCATCAGGAACACCCCGATGGGCACTGCAAGGCGCGGGATGACCAGCGCGTGGTGGGTGTTGTGCCAGTCGAACCCGGCGAACATCGTATAGAGCGGGATGAACACCGCCTGCTCGGGCACCGTCATGCCTAAAAGGCAGAAGACGAAGGCCGCATTCTTTCCTGGAAAATCGAGCCGCGCGAAAGCATATCCGGCGGTGGTCGAGAGCACCAGCACACCTAGCGTCATCGCGCCCGCAACAATCAGCGAGTTGAGAAACCAGATATGGGTGCCCCCGAAGGCAAAGAGCGAAACGTAATTGTCGACGGTGAAAGGGATGGGGATCAGCCCCAATGCCGTGTTGGCGGTCGTGACGTTCAGCACCTCGTTGGGCTGGAAGGAGAGCGAGACCATCCAAAGCGTGGGCACCAGCCACAGGAACGCCGGGATCGCCAGCGCGATCACCGTCCATTGATAGCGGCGGCTCGAACTCATTGCTCTCGCTCCCGGCTGACGAGAAATTGCAGGACGGAAAAAACCGCCATGATGAGGAATAAGAACACCGCGATTGCGGCGGCGCGTCCGAGATCGCTGTCGCGGAAGGCGGTCTGGTAGATGTAGCGCACCAAGACCTGCGTCTGGTCGTTGGGCCCGCCATTGGTCATCAGATGCGCCTGCCCGAACACCTGGAAGTGCAGGATGATCTGGAGGATCGCCACCACCGAGATGGTGCGCTTCATATTGGGAAGCGTGATATAGAAAAAGGTCTGGACCGGGCCGGAATCGTCGAGTTCGGCGGCCTCGTAGATCTCGCCGGGGATGTCCTGCAACCCGGCGAGGAACAGCATCATGGCGATGCCGATCGACCACCAGATCGTGGCGATGACGATAGCGGCCATGGCGAAGCCCGGCTCAGTCAGCCAGGCGACCGGCGTACCCCCGAATGCCTTGACGATGTTGCCGATCATACCCTGCTGGGCCGAGAACATGATCTGCCAGATCAGCGTCACCACGGTGACCGAAAGGACCTGGGAGAGGAAGAAGATCGTGCGCAACACCGCCATACCGCGGGTTTCACGGTTAAGCGCCACGGCCAGCACCAGCGAGATGGCGGTGATGGCAGGTACGGCGAGAACGACGAACAGAACGGTGTTGCCGACAATGGGCCAGAAGCGCCGGTCGTACCAACGCCCGCCCTCGCCCGGCGCCCAGCCGAGCGCGAAGACCAGAGCGAGTGCGGAGAGAATCCCGAGCACGGCCGCCCGCGTCTGGACACGCCCGCGCATGGTTCCGAGAAAAAGAACGATGGCGAGGAGCGCGGCGAGGCCTTGCAGGAAAGGACGGGCGGTCACCGACCATTCCATCCCCGTACCCCACATCAGCCGGAGATAGTTTTCAATCCCGATGAAGACCCGTGCGTCGGGGTTGAAGGCGACGGCGAGCAGGTTCCACTCATGGAGGCTGATCCAGACGCCGTTGAAGAAGGGATAGACGAGGAAGACCAGATAGGTCGCAAGGAACGG
>CAYSBF010000112.1:0-8731 GCA_964429025.1 uncultured Pelagibacterium sp. | reverse complement strand
ACATGGCAAGATACGAAATCGGCATCTTCGTTTTTAACGAGGTTGAGGAGCTTGACGCAGTCGGACCCTATCAAGTGTTCGGCACCGCCAATCAGGAGCGGCCAGACCTGTTCAGGGCACGTCTTGTTGGCGAGACCGGCGAGCCCATCGAATGCGTCAACGGCCTGCGAATTGTGCCGCACTTCTCTTTTGCAGACGCGCCGAACTTCAACGTTCTGGTGATCCCGGGGGGTCGCGGCACCCGGGTCCAGGCCCAGAATCAGAATGTGCTCGAATGGGTACGGAGCACGGCCGCCAAGTGCGAATGGGTCGCCAGCGTATGTTCGGGCGCGCGCATCACTCTTGCAACGGGACTAGCCGACGGGAAGCGGATCACGACCCACCACGGCGTCATCGAAGAACTTCGCGCCAAAGGACAGGCTGCAGAGGTCCTCGATGACGTGCGCTTCGTGAGAGACGGAAAGACCATTCATTCGGCTGGCATCTCTGCGGGGATCGACATGTCGTTGTGGTTGGTGGGCCATCTGGCTGCTGAACCTGGTTTCGCGCGGTTGGTGCAAAAGGAAATGGAATACTATCCTGCGCCGCCGCGTGCATTTGAAGGCTAGGCGTCTTGTCCCATCGTGTGATGACATCAAATCGTGGGCCACTTGCCGTGCCGCCAGCCGTTGATGGTCCTATTCGAGTCAGGATCATCTGCGATGATGGCGTTGGCCTAGGAGGGGATCTTTGGGCTCCCTCGAGCGGACCTGCAAGCGGACAAGTTATTATCAACGGTGCTACAGGCGTGCTTTCGCGCTATTATCACCGCTACGCCCGCTTCCTTGCCAGCCACGGCCTTGTCGTGCTGACCTACGACTACCGTGGCATTGGCCTCTCTCGGCCAGAGCGATTACGCGGTAGCGACTTCAAGTGGCGTGACTGGGGGCAGAAGGATTTCGAGGCGGCGCTGTCGATGATGCTTCGCGCCCACGGCTCGGTCCCGCTGGCGGTGATCGGTCACAGCATCGGCGGCTTCTTGCCCGGGCTGGCCAAAAGCGCGTCACGCATCGGTCGCCTGCTGACCGTGGGCGCACAGTACGCCTGGCACGGTGACTATGCTCCTGCTCACCGGTGGCGGCTGATCTGGAAATGGCATGTTGTCATGCCTGCCTTGGCCGCCGTTTGCGGCTACTTTCCCGGCCGCAAATTGGGTTGGCTGGAAGATCTGCCCAAGGGCGTTGCACTCGAATGGGCCTTCAGGCGCTCCGATTTTGAACTTAGCCATCCACCAGAGGAGCGCGATAAAGTACTTGAGGGCTTGGAAACGGTTCGGGCATCAATCCTTTCGCTCATCATGTCTGACGACGAGTTCGGCACTGCTCAAGCGGGCCAACGCGCCCTCTCCTATTACAAGGGCGCGGATCGCACGATGGTCCTGCTAAGGCCTTCGGACTTTGGGAGTGAGGCGATCGGACACTTCGCGCTTTTTCACGACCGCTATTCTCATTCTTTCTGGCCTCAGACGCTCGAATGGCTTCGTGACGGCCGCAACCCGTGGCCTCGACATGTCGTCTTCGGCGCCGCTTCCCATCCTGGAGAACGACGGAGAGCCGCTTGTTAAGAAAAGAACCAACTCGTGCCGTTACACCGCATCGGACCTCCCTTCCAATTTAAAGCAAGAGTAGCAGGCCGGTTGTCACTGCTTGTCAGCAATATCCGCGAACCGCCTCGCGATTTCTTTTGACGCTTCCGCCAGCCGAGGAAGATACCGCCTCACGAACTGCGCTTCGGATGCGGCTTGTGCGATCCACACCAGATTCACTGAGCCGATTGCCGCCATGTCTGCAATCACGGGAATGGCGATTGCACTGACACGAGCCTCCATTGGCTGTGTAATGAAATAGCCCGTCTCGCGGGTAGCATAGCCCTTGGTTCTGACGTCAGCAATCAGAGCATCTATTGCAGATTTGTCTCGTGCCAATCGGTCACGTCGGTCAGGTGATCGGGCAAGGCGGGCCATAATAGATTCTCGCGTTCCAGAATCGCAGTGGGCAAGAAACGCCCGCCCCATGCCCGACTGCAGTACATGAATGCCATAGCGCGTCACGGCGCGGTTCATCATGAAGGGCGAACGCCGCCGCGAAGTTTCCTGCACCCGCATGAACCCGTCCGAATAGACCGCGATGTCCGAGGGCCAGAGCACCTCCTGGCAGAGCCGATCGAGCACTGGGGCTGCAGCCTCAGCCAGTAGGCTGCGCCGTGTTTCGTCTGGAGGAGCCGGCACGCGCAGGTTGGCGTAATAGAGTCGATCGGTCAGCCCGCGCCGGACATAGCCTTCGGCCTCGAGCGTGGCGATCATGCGCAGCAGCACCGGCTTGGAGAGACCGCACGCCGCACTAAGCTCATGCAGGCTCGCGCCAGGCCTGTCCTCTATGGCCCGCAGCACGGCCAGCCCCCGTGACAGTGCTCTGACGGTGTTGGTCTTTCCCATGCCGCACCCTAGCACGAGATTACGCGTGGCGGAATCGATATCCGCACGACGTTTTCATCGGCCACCTGCTGCGACATGCTAACGCCCAGCGGTAGGGACATGGGCGTCTGGGAGGAGGCCGATGACGAATTCCGAGGCAGCCGCGCCAGTTGGTGCGCCCATTATGCCATTGCGTCTGGCAACGCGGACACTCGGCATCGTTATCAGCCTTGTCGGCGTTTATTTGGCCGGGCTCGGTGTTCTCGATGAAACCCTGATGCGCGTCGGCGTCTTCGCGCTCTCGGGCGTCCTCCTGCTGCTCATCTCGATCGGGGACCGTATCGTACAGGGCAAACGTCACTTCTTTGGCAGTCTGCTCGACATCGCGTTGCTTTTGATGATGACCCTTGCGGTCTGGCGCTATTTCGAAATCGGGCGCGCGCTCCAGATCGGGCTGTACATGTTCACGGTAGAAGATCTCGTTCTCGGTGCGCTCGGTCTCATCGTCCTGCTCGAACTGACCCGTCGGTCGATGGGATGGCCACTGTTTACCATCTGCCTTTTAGGGCTGGCCTACGCCCTGTTCGGCAGCACGCTGCCGGGCATCCTCCGGCACTCGGGGTTTTCATTCCAGCAGGTACTCCAAGTGGCCTGGTATTCCTTTGACGGCGTGTTTGGCGGGCCCCTTTCGGTGGTGGTCAGCCTCATCCTGGTCTTTGTGGTCTTCGGCGTGCTGCTTGAGGGGATCGGCGCGGGCGCCGTCCTACTCAAATTCGCCTTCGCCTTTACCGGACATACCCGCGGCGGTCCGGCCCACGCCGCGATCGCGGCAAGCGGCGTTTTCGGCACCATGTCGGGTTCAGTCGCAGGAAATGTCGTCGGCACTGGTGTCATCACCATCCCCATGATCCGCGAGCGCGGCTTCCCCGCACGTTACGCAGGCGGCGTCGAGGCTGCGGCCTCGTCGGGCGGCCAATTCATGCCGCCCGTGATGGGCGCGGTGGCGTTCATCATGTCGGACGTCACGGGCATTCCCTACCTCACCATCTGCGTCGCCGCGCTGGTGCCTGCGCTGTTCTATTATTTCTCGCTTTTCGTCTCGGTGCACGTCGAAGCGGTAAAGCGCAATATCCGTCCAATCCCGAAGTCCGAGCGGCCTGTCCTCGTCCGCCGGGATTATCTGATGGCGATGTGCTTTGTCTTCCCGCTCATCGTCGTTGTTGTCCTGATGGTCATGGGTCGCTCGCCGGCCATGTCGGGTTTTTTCGCCGTGCTGACCGCGCTGGTTCTCGGCTTTGCCATTAACCCCGACCTGCGCCGCAACCCGGGCCGGGTAGTCAAGGCACTTGGCGATGCCGGCATCGCCGCCGCCCAGATCGTAGTCGCGGTCGGCGCTATTGGCATTCTGATCGGCGTGATGAACATGTCGGGGCTGGGCTTGCGCTTCGCCGGAGTCATTCTTGCGATCTCGGGAGACTCGTTGTTCCTCGCGCTTGTCATGATGATGCTCGGCTCGCTCGTGCTCGGTATGGGCATGCCCACTGTTCCTGCCTATCTCATCATTATTCTGGTTATGGGACCCGCTATTGAGCAGATGGGCGTGCCCATGGTCATCGCACACCTTTTTGTTGTCTATTTCGGCGTGCTCTCGGCCATTACCCCCCCGGTTGCGATCGCCGCCTTCGTAGCGGCACCCATAGCCCGTGCGAACCCGATCCTCATCGGAATCGATGCCTCAAGGATGGCCATCATCGGCTTCGTTATCCCTTTTGTAATGGTCTACAATCCAGCTCTAGTCCTTGTGACGGATGAGTTTTCCATCGGCGCATTCCTCTGGATCGCCCTCCGCCTTGGACTGGCGATATGGATGCTTTCAACCGGTTTCTCGGGCTATGCGGCCGGACCTCTATCGTGGGGCGCACGCGCTGTCCGCGTCAGCCTCGGAACCGGTATCCTGCTGCCCTGGCTCTGGGTTGAAATGGGGCTGATGGCGCTCATGGCAGCCGTCATGCTTCGCGATGTCATGAGCCTCTATCATGCAAAGGAGAATTCGTCGACAGCCGTCCGGTCGGCTTCACCGGGCGACGTATCGTGACTGGAGGAAACAACCCGCATTTAGCGAACCTGGCTTCATAGGTGGCCGGGCAAAACAGGAGGAGTATAGGGAAATGAAATTGACAGGGATATTTTGCCCACTGGCGGTCTTCGCACTCGCGTTCATCGCCCCTCTGACCGCGAAAGGACAGGAATTTTACCGGCTGGCAACGCTCGGGCCGGGTTCTACGCCTTATATGGTGATGAGCACTTTCGCCCAGCTCGTGGGCGAGAGGATCGAAGGCGAGATTCAGGTTAACGCCACCGGTGCCGCCACCCAGCACGCCATCGACACCGCCAATGGCGATCTCGACTTCTACATGTGGTCGGCAAGCGTCCATGACGCGATGATGCAAGGCACCAACATGTACGCCCGAGTCCCGCAAGCCGCTGAGCTGTCCGGGAACTTGCGCGCCATATTTGCCTTCCCGCTCGGGCTCTACCATGTCGTCACCTATGGCGATTCCGATGTGCGTTCGCTGTCCGATGCTGCCGGCAGGCGCGTCTTCCTCGGTCCGCCGGGCGGCGGCGCGACCGTGATCATGGCCCAGGTGATGGAAGCGGTGACTGGTATGAAGCCCGACGATGGCTACACTTCCGTTCAGCTTGGTTGGGATGCCGCGCTACAATCGTTCCAGGATGGCCGGATTGACGTCTACATCAATCCGACCATTCCCCCGAGCCCGGTGATCGAGCAGATCGCCATCGCCCGGGAGATTCGCCTGGTCGGTCTTTCTGACGAGGAACTGGCCCTGCCCGCGGTACAGGCGGTGCTTAACCGTCCTGGTGGCGTGCTCGGCACCATTCCGCCCGACGCCTATGGTGTGAACCAACTCAATGAGGAACCGGTCAACACCCTGGGATCGATCGTTGGCATCGGTACCGGCGTCCACATGAATGAGGACGCCATCTATGAGATCACGAAAGCGTTCTGGGAGGGTGTCGAAGAGACCCGCGACTCCACCCGCTGGTTGCGCGAAATCACTATCGGGAATGCGCTCACCGATCTCAACATGCCGCTGCATCCGGGTGCCGAACGTTACTATCGCGAGATCGGCGTCGACATACCCAACGAGCTGGTTGCGCAATGACAAATGTGAGTGGAGCCGCTTCAGCCGGCGGCTCCGCCTACCCTTTTTCCAAGGATCGCCAGACGGCCAATGGACAAGAACATCCTTTTTATCATGGCGGACCAGCTTCGCGCCGACTATCTCTCCTGTTACGGGCATCCGACATTGCAGACCCCCGCGATTGACGCGCTCGCGGCGCGTGGCGTCAGGTTTGACCGCGCCTATGTTCAGGCGACTGTGTGCGGTCCCTCGCGGATGAGCTATTACACCGGGCGATACATGTCCTCGCACGGCTCTACCTATAATGGGGTTCCGTTGCGCATCGGCGAGATGACCATCGGGGACCATCTGCGCCCGCTCGGGGTGCGCACCGCGCTGGTTGGCAAGACCCACATGGCTGCCGACACCGAGGGTATGAAGAGGCTTGGCGTCGACCCGGGATCTTATGAAGGCGTGCTGGCCAGCCAGTGCGGATTCGAGCCGTTCGAACGCGATGACGGCCTTTGGCCCGACCAATCCGATCCGTCCGACCTCGCCTACAACCGCTATCTGCGATCAAGAGGCTACAATGTCGCGAACCCTTGGCACGAATATGCAAATTCAGGACGCGACGCTGATGGCAACCTCCAGTCAGGCTGGTTCCTGCGCAATTCCGCCCTGCCGGCCGCAATCCGCGAGGAAGATTCAGAAACCGCCTACATGACCAACCGGGCGATGGCTTTCATCGATGACGCGGGGAAGAACCCGTGGTGCCTGCATCTCTCTTACATCAAACCCCATTGGCCCTATATCGCCCCGGCCCCCTACAACCAAATGTACCGGTCCGACGATGTCATCGCGCCGGTGCGTTCGGAACGCGAGCGACAGGTGCCCCATCCAGTCTATGCCGCGTATATGAGTCACGAGGAAAGCCTCAATTTCGCGCGCGACGAGGTGCGTAATCTTGTGGTGCCGGTCTATATGGGTCTCATTCGCCAGATCGATGATCATCTTGCCCGACTCTGGGACTTCTTGGAAAAGCGCGGCCTGTTTTCCAACACCATGATCGTTCTGACCTCCGATCACGGCGATTATCTCGGAGATCACTGGCTGGGAGAAAAGGAGATGTTTCATGAGCAGAGTGTGCGCGTGCCTCTGATCGTATACGATCCCGACCCAACCGCCGACGCCACGCGCGGGAGTGTCGAGTCAAATCTTGTCGAAGCCATCGATCTCGCACCTACATTTGTCGAATTTCTTGGCGGTAGCCCTGCAGCCCATATTCTCGAAGGTCGGTCGCTGCTCAGCCTGACCCGCACCACAAAAACTGTGACCCCCGAAAACTGGCGAGCCGCAGTTGTCAGTGAATGCGACTACTCATTCCGCAATGCGCGGCGTCAGCTGGGAAGAACGCCGTCAGAATCGCGGGCCTATATGGTCCGGACAGACCGCTGGAAATATATCTTTTACGAGGGCTACCGCCCGCAACTGTTCGACCTTGTGGACGACCCACAGGAATTCATCGACAGGGGCGGTGACCCCGACTTTGAATCGGTATGCGGACTGCTGCGTGAGCAACTGTTTGACTGGATCAGGAAGCGCAAAACGCGCGTGACGCTCCCTGACGAGGCGGTGGAGAACCGGACGGATACGCATAAGGAGCGAGGCGTGTATTTTGGAGAGTGGTAGACCCCTGCTCTGTCGCCGCGACTGACCGCCAATGCTGGAGTTCCAGGCCCTGATCCGGGAACCAACGCGACTCCACTTAAAAGGCTCCCGGAGGGGTGCCCTCCTGTCGTTCTCCAGAGTTTAACCGGATCAGTTGCGCGCTTCTTCCATGGCGGCCTGAGCGGCTGCGAGAAGCGATTCGCCATCCTCGCAGACGGCTTCCATTTCAGTCAGCCAGTTGTCGATGGTGCCCGGTGCGGCCTCGCGCCCGCGGGCGGTTCCGGCCTCGTCCAGCGTCACAACGGTGTTGCCGGCATCTTGAGCAATCTGCAGCCCCATCTCGTCTCCGCGGTCCATGGCGCGTCCGCGCTCCATCGGAAGCTCCAGGCCCGAATTGGCGTCGAAAATGGCGCGGGTCTTCGGGCAGGCCTTCATAGCTGCCCCTGTTCATCAGGAAGCCGAAGGTCTGGGTGTAAAGGCCGTTATCACTCGTAAAGCCGGTGTGGTTGGTCACGAGTTCGGAAATGCGCAGCGGGGATGCGGCCGTCGGATTCTTCCATGATCTTGCCGACGGCACGATGACCTCGGCCTGAATAAGGGCCTGTCCGGAAGCATCTGGTGGATGCGGAGGGTGACCTCCTGTGCCAGCGCGCTGCCGGCACTCATGACGACGACGATGGACGTAGCTGCGATCAGAGAGCGGCGCGGGTCTCAGGCAGATCGTTGAGCGGGAGCGCGCCGCCAGAGATCTTTGGCGAGGATCGCGAGTAGTCCCGTGCCGGCCGAAGGCTCAAGCACGATGTCGCCCGCCGTGACGCCGGCGGCAGCGTTGACGGCGGGGCGAGGCCCAGCGGATCGGCGTGGAAGACTGCTGGAACGTCTGGCTCTCCTCGGCAACGAGCCGCACGATCTCATGGCCGCGACGGGTCAAGATGTCCTCATCACCAGCTTTCGCGCCTCACCAATTCGGTAAGCTGCCCTTTGGCCTCACTGAGATACACGCGTATCGCGCCCGCTCCTTGAGAATTCGGCCAGGGTTGTGCCTGCTAACGAGATCGCCCTGCCCATCGTCCCCACGGGAACGATCCAGATCACCCTCTCAGGCGAAAGCTGTACTTCGCTCCTTTGATCAGTCTCGGTCACATCGCCAGCGCGGCAGGCTCCTTTGCTTGCGATTTCGCCCTTCTTCATATGGTCGACAAGCTCAGCGGGCCGCTCGCCCGCGCCTTCACGCCGAACCGGCCATTGTACAGGGGTCTGGTCTACATTTCTCGTTTCCCAGCCTCAACTCGCTGCTAAACATTGAATCAGCGCAGATGCTGGGGGACAGCAATTTCGAAGAATTGTTCGGCCAGTTTCTTGAGCGCCGCCTGCATTTCGCCACCGGCAACAGCTCTTCCATGACCGGTGACCGCTAGGCTCAGGACCTATTAATTTCGGTTGAGATGTGATTCACGGTCTGTATTGA
>CAYSBF010000111.1:0-8833 GCA_964429025.1 uncultured Pelagibacterium sp. | reverse complement strand
CCATTGATACGCTGGGCGAGATTTCGGTCGTGATGGCGGCGGGTCTCGCCATTCTCGCAGTCATCCGCGTGCGGGCGCGCAGCGACCGGCCGCAAGCATCAGGCACGCCCCCCGCCGCGCGCGGCCGCACCAGACCCACAAGGAAGGCATCGGCATGAATACGGTCATCTTCCGCACGGTTGCGCCAGGCATCACGGCGCTCATGCTGGTCTTTTCGATCTTCGTGCTGCTGCGCGGGCATAACGAGCCCGGCGGCGGCTTCATCGGCGGGCTGATCGGCGCCTCTGGCCTTGCGGTTTACGGCATTGCCTGCGGGGTGCGCGAGGTGCGCAGGGCAATGGTCATCCACCCCATCGTGTGCGCGGGATTCGGGGTCTTCATCGCAACGATCTCCGGTCTGTTGTCACTCTTTGCGGATGTGCCCTTTCTCACCGGCCTTTGGTGGATCTTCGAGCTTGAAGGACAGGAGATCGCGCTCTCCACACCGCTTCTGTTCGATATCGGCGTTTATGCGGTGGTCGTTGGTTCGGTCGCAACCATTGCGCTGACGCTCGAAAACGATGAGGAGCATTTTTGATGGAAGTCGCACTCGCAGCCCTCATCGCACTGTTTTTCGCCGTCGCGGTCTATCTCCTGCTCTCGAAGTCGATCATCCGCATGCTTTTGGGCATCGTGGTGCTCGGCAACGCGATCAATCTCGTCATCTTCACGGTCGGACGTCTCACGGCCGAAGTGCCCCCGATCGTTCCGCCGGGGGAATATTTCCCGCTCGAGGGCTCGGCAAACCCGTTGCCGCAGGCGCTGATCCTTACCGCCATCGTCATCGGCTTTGCGCTCTTTGCCTTCCTCCTGGTCCTTGGCTATCGCGCCTATCAGGAACTGGACGCGGACAATACCGACACCATGCGCCTGGCCGAGCCTGAAGACGCGCCGCGCCCGCCCCTGAGCTACTAGGACAACAACAAGAGATGGCGAGCCCGTACGAATCCCTCGACCTCCCCCCGGCGATGATCACGTCGGCGACCGCTGCCAGCGACTGGATCGTCGTCTGGCCGGTTGCTCTGGCGCTGCTTGGCGCGGGCCTTCTGGTCATGCTGCGCTGGTGGCGGCACATGCAGGTCACCTTTGCCGCGGCCTTCGTTGCGGCCATCATCATATCGAACATCTATCTGGTGCTGCGCATCTTCGAGACCGGCCCGGTCGCCATGACCATGGGCAAATGGCTGCCCCCCTTCGGCATTACCTTTGCCGCCGACATGACCAGCGCGCTTTTCAGCCTCGCAGCCTCGGTCTCGGCCTTTTTCGTCATCTTCTATGCCCAGAGCGAAGTCGATAATCGCGAGCACCGCTTCGGCTATTATCCCATGCTGCTGCTTCTGCTCGGCGGGGTGTGCGGGTCGTTTCTCACCGGCGACATCTTCAACCTCTATGTCTGGTTCGAGGTCATGCTGATCTCGTCCTTCGGGCTGCTGGTTCTCGGGGGCCGCAAGGTTCAGCTCGACGGCGCGGTGAAATACGGCTTTCTCAATTTCCTGGCCACCGGCTTCTTTCTCGTTGCCGTGGCCTATCTTTACGGCCTCACCGGCACGCTCAACTTCGCCGACCTCGCCGGCAAGACCGGTGACTTGCCTCTCGGTGCCATGCTGACGGTATCCGCGCTGTTCCTCTTTGCCTTCGGCATCAAGGCAGCCGCCTTTCCGGCCAATGCCTGGCTCCCCGCCTCCTACCACACGCCAGCAATATCGGTTTCCGCCATATTCGGCGGCCTTCTCACCAAGGTCGGCGCCTATGCCGCCATTCGGGTGCTGACGATGGTTCTGCCGGAAGGGCGGATAATGCTCGAGCCGGTCATCGCCGTCGTTGCCATAGCTTCCATGCTGCTCGGCCCGCTGGGCGCACTGGCGCAGACCAATATCCGGCGCGCCGTGGGTTTCCTCGTCATCGGCGGCATTGGCGCCCTCTTCTCCGGGCTCGCGCTCGGCACGCTTCACGGCCTTGGCGGCGCGGCTTTCTATGCCACCCATTCGATCCTGACATTGACGGCGCTCTATCTCACCGTTGGCCTTGTCGAGAAGATGAGCGGCACCCAGGACATCCGCCTGATGGGCGGTATTTACGCGGCCAACTCGCTGCTCTCGATCCTGTTCATCGTCCTCGTCTTCGCCGTCGCCGGCCTGCCGCCATTCCTTGGCTTCTGGCCGAAACTCCTTCTCGTGGAGGGTGGCATAAGGGCAGGGGACTGGTTCATCGTCGCCGCGCTGCTGCTCAATTCCATTCTGACGCTGATGGCCGCGAGCCGGATCTGGGCCCATGTCTTCTGGCGCAATGGACAGGAGGGCGAACGGTCCGAGCAACCGAACGCCATGCTCCGCCCGCTGACCCGGCAGGAGAACGGCTTTGCCCTGACCTCGACAGCGGCGCTCGTTGCGCTCATCGTCGTCCTCGGGCTCTTCCCCAACACGCTTTTCAACGCCACCGGAATGGCCGGCTTCGACATGACCGATCCCTCCCGCTATATTGATGCGGTCTTCGCGGAGGTGCCCCAGCCGTGATGTTCCTGCTCCTTGTCATCCTGCTTTCGCTCAGCTGGGCTGCGGTCACGGGCTCGTTCACGCTGATGAACCTGCTGCTTGGCGGCGTCATTGGCGCGGCCGCGACCCTGCTCATCCGCGACAGGGTGGATCGGCCGTTCATCCTGCGCCGCCTGTTCCGGGCGGCCAGGCTGGCGCTTCTGTTCTTTTACGAACTCATTCTTTCGGCCTGGCGGGTTGCGGTGCTTGTCGCCTCGCCCAACATGCACTCAAAGCTTCACCCGGGGATATTCGCCTACCCGCTGACGGTGACGACGGACCAGCAGATCACGCTGCTCGCCAATCTCATCACGCTCACGCCCGGAACGCTGTCGGTCGACGTGTCCGAGGACCGGACTGTTCTCTTCGTCCACGCAATCGATCTCACGGATAAGGACGAGACCATCCGTTCGATCCGCGAAGGCTTCGAGGCCAAGATTATCGAGGTGTTTGAATGATAAGCGGCGCCGACTTCCTCGAGCTTGCCACGACCATTTCGCTCGGCGTGCTGACGCTTGCTTTCCTTCTGACCATTTACCGCATCGTGGTCGGCCCCTCCCTGCCCGACAGGGTGCTCGCGCTCGACATGCTGATCGCGGTGGCGATCGGCTACATAGGGGTCGTCGCGCTTCGAACCGGCTTCATGCTCTATCTCGACATTGCCATCGCGCTCGGCCTCGTGGGCTTTCTCTCCACGGTGGCCTTTGCCCGCTTCATCCTTCAGCGCTGGCAGATCAGCCAGGCCTCCCAGGAGGAATCGCGGCCGGAGGCGCGCAAATGATCATCGAGGTTCTCCACTACATCGCCGGTGCCCTGGTCATCATCGGCGCCCTGTTCAGCCTCCTGGCTGTGCTAGGCCTTCTGCGCCTGCCCGATCTCTACACCCGGACCCATGCCGCATCGAAAGCCGGAACGGTCGGCTCCGGTGCGGTGCTGGTGGCAATCGCTCTTGTTTCGTTCGACGGCGCGGTGATTCTGCGTGCGCTGGTGGGCATCGTGTTCTTCATGCTCACGGCGCCAATTTCCGCGCACCTTCTGGCCAGGGCGGCCTATATGGCGGGCTATCGTCCTCACGAGAAAACGGCTGTCAACGAACTTGAAACCTATCAAGGCACAAGTAAACAATAGTTCACTCAAAATTCTGCCAAGAAGTGCTGTCAGGCTTGCCTCCATTGTGAAATAACACTAGACGGAAGTCAGGAGGGCGGCGAGGATTCCATGCCGCCCTGAAAAATAATGGCTCCCCCAGCCAGAAAGGATTTGCAATGACGACGCCCGCTCTTGCGGAGACGACAGTCGATCTCGACCTCGTGGAATTCAGCTCGGAAATCGTTGCGGCCTATGTCAGCAACAACGCCGTTGCGCCCGGCGAGCTCCCCAAGCTTATCGCGGATGTGCACGCGGCGCTCAAGGGTCTCAGCCGCGAGGAAGCCGCCGAGCCTGTTGAAGAAAAGAAGCCTGCCGTGCCGATTCGCAAGTCGGTGACCCCCGATTTCATCGTGTGCCTCGAGGACGGAAAGAAGTTCAAGTCGCTCAAGCGGCACCTGCGGACCCATTACAACCTCTCGCCGGAAGAATACCGCGAGAAGTGGGGCCTGCCCTCCGACTACCCAATGGTCGCCCCCAACTACTCCGCAACGCGTTCCAAGCTCGCCAAGGACAATGGGCTGGGCCGCAAGGCCGGCTAAACGCTCTCCGATGCGATTCTTGAAGGCCACCTTCGGGTGGCCTTTTTTGTTCGAGCTTGAGAACGTTGTGACCCGTTCCCAATCCCTCCAAAGTTTACGTTTCCGCTTCGTGCGTCGCCCGTCCGCCTGTCCAGTGTCCGCAAGGTGGGCAGGGGAGAAAGCTCCGCCATGCCCGCCGAACTACCCCCGCTGCCCCAATCAACGCGTATAGGAATATGACCCCTATTTTTCCTTTGACAAGAGTGCGTACTGGCAATCGGCAGACCCTCGTTTCCTGCCCATTGGCTGCGCCAGGGGATCGTTCCTGATGCCGGCTTCATCGCGGGTCGTCCGGATGAATTCGTCGTCCCCGGCGCGAAGGACGACCACCGGGCGCGTCAAGCGGCTGGATGGAGGAGGGAGCGAGGCCGGTGGAGGTGGGGTAGAAATGATTTTTCATCCGGCATTTGAAGCCGGCACCGCTGGCTGCAGATCTTTGAACGAACCGAACGACGTTCGCATAATCCGTTTAGCTATCCCGCAACCGCCGCAGCGTCGCTCCGTATCCGGCTGACCATGGCCGCCAGCCCGTTCGAGCGCTGGGTCGACAGATGCTCGCGCAGCCCAAGCTCGTCCAGAATGGGCAGGGCGTCGGTCGCCGCGATATCGGCTGGGGTCCGGCCCGAATAAAGGGCGAGCAGGATGGAGACCAGCCCCTTGACGATCATCGCGTCGGACTCCCCGCGATAGTTGAGAACGGTTTTCCCGTCCTTGTCCGCCCGCTCCGTCACCAGCCACACCTGCGAAGCGCAGCCGCGCACGCGATTGGCCTCGCTGCGCTCCTCTTCGGCGAGCGGCGGCAGGGCCTGCCCCAGTTCGATGATGTAGCGGTAGCGGTCTTCCCAATCGTCGAGAAAGGAAAGGTTTTCAGCGATTTCGTCAAAGGCGGTCGTGCTCATGGCTGGATATGTAGTGGCTCCGCCGCCATGATTCCACAGCAAAAAGGGCCGCGATGCGCAGGCAGAACGCTCGCGGCCCTAAAAGGGAAGCCGCCGCGGGAGTATGAGTGTCGGGCAGTGGCGGCTCCCGGTCGGCGCTCTTGCGGGAGCGCCTAGCTGGCCCAATCCGGCCGCGGCGGGGGCACAGGGGCCGGACCGGCATACGGCGTGTCTTGCATGGGACTGAGACTGGACTGGGCAGCATTGGTTTCGAGCGCGCCGACCACGACGGCACGCCCGATGACGCATTCGACCGACTCGCAGGCGATGCCCTTTACGCCTTCGCTCAGCGCCTGCTGGCCTTCGCGGGCAATCTGCCCGGCGGTCTGCGAAGCGACGGTCCCGACATCGGCGCCAACGGTGGGCGCAACGATCATGAAGCCGATGGTAAGCCAGAAGGCGGAGCGCAAAAGAAACATCGTTTGTCGGTCCGGTTGCACCTCGGCGGAATTGCCGATTGCGCCGAGGGTAGCCCGGCGCCCGTAAAAGCGTTCTGCTCGATTTTCCGCGAATTTGATTCAAATTTTATGCAATTGCGGCAGATGCTCGAAACCGCCTGCTAAGCAAGACTCTATTTACGCTACGCCGAGAAACACCGCCCGCCCGTTACCCCGTTCGGACCCTGAGCGACTCTGTTTAAGGGTGCATTAGGGCTTCCAGTGAAACTGTGAACCCAACGCCGGGCGCGACCCGGCACCGGGTGCGTTTTGACCCGGAACAGTGAGTCAGGCGATGCGTAACCGTTCAATTCAGTCAGCTGTAGCACGGCTGTTCACGGGCCCGAAATGGGCCAGTGCGCGCCCCGACGTGCTGCGCCGCGAAGCCCTGCTCTTTAACACGATCCTGATGCTGGGCGCCGTTGCCATCGCTTATCCGGTGGCCTTCTACATGCTAACGCTCGGCATGGCGGCGCCCATCGTGCTCGTCACCGCCGGTCTGGCTCTGGCCGCGCTCGCCCTCGTGTTCCACATGCGCCGGGCCTTTGAGTGGGAACTGGCAAGCCAGATCTGCCTGATCGCTCTCGTGGGGTGCAGCCTCACCCTCGCCGACCCCGACATTCTCGATTTCGGCCTGGCGATCGCCATGATGGCAACGCTCAAGGCGCTGCTCATGTCCCAGAGCCGTTACAAGCACCTCGCGTGGCTCGCACCTGCCATCGCCTTTGCTCTGAGCGTGGGCGAGCACACCGGCTACGTGCCCAACCCGTTCGCCGATGGCGGGCCTGATTGGCTTTTCGTGGGGATCGCTGCCTATGTCACGGCAGCCATGATCGTCGCTGTCACCGCCAACAGGCTCAACACCGCAGCCACGGCCAGCGGGCGGCTCCAGATGCAGACATTCTCGATGCTGATCGAAAGCGTCAAGGATGCGGTCGTCCGCTACGACACCAATGGCGACATCCTCTTTCTATCGCGCTCGGCGGGCCAGCTTCTCAACTGTCAGCGCTATGAGCTCGACGGTGGCGGCTTCCTCGAACGCGTCCATGTGATGGACCGCCCGGCCTATCTCGCGGCCTTGTCCGATGCCGGCAAACGCGGGCTGCACACCAGCGTCGAAATCCGGATGCGCCGTGACGGCGAAGCCGGCCGCGGCACGAGCTTCATATGGGTCGAGTTGAGCCTCTCGCCGGTCATCGACGAGCAGACCTCCTCCGGCGCAAGGGAGATCATCTGCGTCATTCGCGACGTCTCGGACCGCAAGCAGGCCGAGGGGGAGCTCGAAAGGGCGCGCTCCGATGCCGAGGAAGCGTCCCAGGCCAAGTCGCGCTTCCTCGCGACCGTTGGCCATGAGCTTCGCACGCCGCTCAATGCCATTGTTGGCTTTTCGGACATGATGCGGGCCGGCATCGGTGGCGAGCCATCCGAGCAGCACAGGGAATATGCCGCGCTGATCAGCCAGAGCGGGCATCACCTGCTCGAAGTCGTTAACATGCTGCTCGACATGTCCAAGATCGAAGCAGGCAAGTTCGAGGTGCAGGCCGAGCCCTTCACGCCCTCGAGCCTGGTCGAACCCTGCATCCAGATCGTGGAAAAGGCGGCGCGCGACCGGGGCATCAACGTCAAGACCGACATCCCGGCGACACTGCCGATCCTTGTCGCTGATGAACGCGCCTGCCGCCAGATCCTGATCAACCTGCTCTCCAACGCCGTCAAGTTCAGCCATGACGGCGGGACCGTCCGGCTTTCGATGAAACGGCAAGGCAAGATGCTGCTGCTTTCTGTAAGCGACAGCGGCATTGGGATGAAGCCCGAAACCCTGAGCCGCGTCGGCGAACCGTTCCTCCAGGCGCAGAACAATCTTTCGCGGCGCTATGAGGGCACGGGGCTCGGGCTTTCCATCGTCAAGGGCCTGGTCGGGCTCCATGACGGCAAGCTCGACATCGTCTCGGCGCCGGGCATGGGGACCACGGTCAACGTGCTGTTGCCGCTCGAAGGCCCCGGAGGCAGCGCCGGCACCAACGTCGAACCTCTTTATTCTCCCCGTCGAACTCCTGACGATGAAACCAAATGGCTCCAAGACGAAAAAAGAAGCGTAGCAAGATGACGACGAGCACAATGACCAGCATACCGCTCGCCATCGGGGCGGGCATCGCAGGGCTCGCCGCACGCGGCGGGCATTGGTGTTTTGAGAAAATGGCGCGTTCCCCCATGGGGTCGACGGCCTTCGTTCTGGTGACGGGGCTCACCCTTATGGCCGGAACCAATGCACTGTTTCTCCAGCAGATGCGGCATCCCGCGCCGATGTTCACCGCAGCGGGCCACACGCCAGCGGCCATCGAGGTTCCCGTGCCGCCACCGGTTCGACCCGTTGTCGTCGCGCCCGAGCCTGCGGCCCAGCCCGCCGTCGCCAGCCAGCCTGCGGCGCAACCTGCCGTCGCTGAACCCGAGCCCACACAGGCGCCAATCATCGGCAATGCGGACATCGCCGAGCTTCAGGAAAAGCTCAAGGCCATGGGCCTCTTCGATGGGACGGTGGATGGTTTTTATGGTCCCAAGACCGCGGACGCCATTCGCGCTTTCGAGCAGCGCGCTGGCCTGCCGCGCACCGGCGCTGCCTCGCCGCAGGTGATCCAGGCGGTACGCAACGCCTCCATCAACACCTCTGAAGCCGCCAGCCCCATGCCACCGGCACCCGCAGCGGCCGAACCGGCGCCCGCCGAAGTCGTCGCCCAGGTGGTAGCAGAGCCCGCACAGGCCGAGCTCAATGCCCTGATCGCCGAACTCGAAGCACCTGCCCCTGCCACCTCGGCACCCGCCGAACCTCAGGAATCTGTCGCCGAAGCGGCCCTGTTCGATCCCGCATCCGCAAGCGCAGCCACAAGCGTCCCGGCCGCCCTCGACCGGGAGCTGGTGAGTGAAATCCAGCGCGGACTTTCACGTCTTGGTTTCCTCCAGGCGCCTGTGGATGGCGTTCCCGGCGAATCCACGGCTCTGGCCATCCGCAAGTTCCAGGTGTTCAACAACTTCCCCCCCACCGGCGAAGTCAGCCCCGCCGTCCTCGACATGCTTGTCGCGGCCGGAGCCTATATGTAAGCAGAGCGGGTTCGATACACTTGCGTTTTGGGCAGCATCGCGCCCCCTCATCCGACCTTTCGCTT
>CAYSBF010000110.1:0-8888 GCA_964429025.1 uncultured Pelagibacterium sp. | reverse complement strand
TAGGCCGGAAACAGGGGCGCGGCGTTTTCCCGGCCGCGCCCCTTTTCTATTCGAGCTCCCGGATCCGCCGCTCGATGAAGCGTCGCTCAGGCTCCTGCCGGCATAGTGCCAGCGCTTGTGTGTAGGCGGCGCGAGCCTCCTTTTTCTCTCCCATCCGCCAAAGCATGTCCGCTCGTGCTGCGTGTGTCAGGTGGTAATCTTCCAATTGGCCCGAAGACAGCAGTGCATCGATCATCTCAAGTCCCCGCCCTGGATCGCGCGCCATGCCGACCGCTACCGCACGGTTTAGTTCGACGACCGGCGATGGCGCTGCCCGCCGAAGCACATCGTAAAGCGCCGCGATCTGGGGCCAGTCCGTATCGTCCGCATGCGCGGCATCCGCATGCAATGCAGCGATGGCCGCCTGCAAGGTATAGGGGCCGATATGGCGGGTGGCGAATGCCCGTTCGACCAGCGCCCTTCCCTCCGCGATCAGGTCGCGACGCCACAGCTGCCGGTCCTGATCTGCAAGCAGGACAATCTCACCTTCCGCCGTCAGCCGCGCCGGCCGTCGCGACTCGTGAAAGAGCATCAGGCCCAGAAGCCCCAGCACCTCCGCATCGGGAAGCAGCGAGACGAGTAGCCTCGCCAGTCGGATCGCCTCATTGGAAAGTTCAATGCGGGTTACGCTTTCACCCGCCGTCGCCGAGTATCCTTCATTGAAGACGAGGTATATGACCCTCAGAACCGCATCGAGCCGTTCGGGGAGAGCCGCGGGGCCAGGTACTTCATACCTCAGCCCCAATTCCCTTACCCGCGCTTTTGCTCTGACAATCCGCTGCGCAAGCGTCGCAGGCCGCACAAGAAATGCGCGCGCAATCTCTTCGGTCGTCAGTCCGCAAACCTCGCGCAGGGTCAGCGCCGCCTGCGCCTCGGGCGCCAGCTCGGGATGGCAGCAGACGAAGATCAGCCGCAATTGATCGTCCGCGACCTCTTCCGGCTCGACCCCCGACTGCGCAATCGCCTCTTCCTCGATCTGGCGAACGATTTCTGGTTCCAGCCTTGCAAACCGCGCTCGGCGGCGTAGCTTGTCAATCGCGCCGAACCGCCCCGCCGATACTAGCCACGCAGTTGGGTTGGCCGGAACGCCTTCTCTTCCCCACCGGTCGGCGGCTGCCGCGAACGCGTCATGCAGCGCTTCCTCGGCGAGGTCGAAATCACGCAATAAGCGCACCAGGGTGGCAAGAACCCGGCGGGAATCTTCCCGCCAGATTTCCTCGATGACAATTTTCGCCGCCGTATCGTTCAATCCGGCCTCTGGACGACATATTCCGGCCTGACTTCAACCGCGCCGATTTTGGCCATCGGAACGCCCTTCGCAATCTCGACCGCGTGCTCCATGTCCTGCGCCTCGACCAGAATGAAGCCTGCCACCTGTTCGCGCGTTTCGATAAATGGTCCATCGGACACGACGGCCTGACCCTGACGCACCCGCACGGTCCGGGCCGTCTCTGGTCCCTGCAGGGCCAGTGCGGACAGAAAGCTACCCTCACGGAAAAGCTGGACGTCATAATCCAGCGACTCCGCGCCCAGCTTTCTCCAATCTTCGTCCGACATGGCCGCTGCCGTTTCAGAATCGAGCAGCACTAGACACAAGAATTTCATACCGGGATCCTCTCAAGCGTTTTGAGAGGACGAACCTCGATCGACCCCATTGTTGCAAGCGGCATGCGTCCCGCAATTCCCATGGCCTCATTGAGGTCGCGCGCTTCAATCAGAAAAAATCCCGAGAGATGTTCCTTGGTCTCCATGAAGGGACCATCCGTCGTCGACACCGAGTCATCCCATTTGCGCACGGTCACCGCGGCAGCCCCCATCTCCAGCGCTTCGGAGATAACGTAGTGCCCACTGGCCATTAATTCCTCATCGAAATCCAGCATTGCATTGGTGTAGCTGTCCCTTTCCGCCTGAGTCAGCGGCTCGAATTTGGCATCGTCAAGATAAATCAAGAGCATGTAGCGCATCGCGGACTCCTCTTCACACAAGTTGAACCTGCATCTGGACGATTGGAAGTGTCGTGTTTCGACAGGACCATGGATTTTTTCTTCTGTCGATTTCCGGAACTGTCATTCGGCTATCCCGCAAACCCCATTGCAGGAGGCACACATGATTGATCCAGCGCTTGCCGCTCATTTGCAGCAACTAGCGAGCCTCGCAAGACGCACCCGCAAGGCAGACGGGGGGCCATCACCGTCACGACGCCGTTTTGCCGTTCTGGCCGCTGCGGCGCTCGTCGCCGCCGTGAGCGCGATCTGGGTCTCCAGAACCACGGTGAAGAAACCTGAGGCGCTCGCCTTGCACGAACCTTCCCATTGACCGGACGGAGCGCTATGTCTCGGGCACAATCCAGTCGGAGCCGCCAATATGTCATACGCCAAGCTCGACGCCCTTGCGCGCAAGCTAGAAGCCATCGACCACGCCATCGCCATTCTTTCTGCGGATGAGGCGACCAATATGCCCGTGGGCGGGGGTGAAAAGCGCGCGGAGGCCGTGGCGCATCTTTCGGGTCTGCGGCACGAAACCTTCACGGCGCCCGAGGTGGGAGAATGGATCGAGACGGCCAAGGGGGAAGATCTGTCTCACGACGAGATGCTTTCCCTGCGCGAGTTCGCCCGCGTCTATGCCAATGCGACCAGCCTGCCTTCCGATTTCGTCCGCCGCCAGACCGAAACGAATATGCGCTCCGAACAACTCTGGCGCGACTTGCGGGTCAAGAACGACTGGGCGGGCTTCGCCCCTGCGCTCGAGAACGTCGTGGCGCTTGCGCGCGAGGAAGCGGCCATGCGCGCCGATGCCTTGGGGCTCGCCCCATATGATGCGATGATGGAGCAGTACGATCCGGGTAATCGCGCCGCCGACATCACGCCTGTCTTCGAAGAGCTCAAGGCCTTTCTTGTCGATTTCGTCCCCTCCGCGCTCGAAGCGCAGGAAAAGCGCCGGACTGTCCGCCCGCAGAAATCCATGAAGGGGAACTATCCGATCGAGAAGCAGCGCGAACTGGGCCTCTCGATGATGGCCGCTCTTGGCTTCGACTTCACCCATGGGCGGCTCGACGTGTCCCACCACCCGTTCTGCGGCGGGGTGCCGACCGATGTGCGGATGACCACACGCTACCGCACCGACGAGTTCCTCTCCTCACTCATGGGCGTGCTGCATGAAACGGGCCACGCGCTTTATGAGCAGGGCCTGCCGCGCGAGTCGGGACATCTGCCGGTGGGCAAGGCCCGGGGCATGGCCATGCATGAAAGCCAGTCGCTATTTGTCGAACAACAGATCGCCCGCACGCCCGAATTCTGGTCATGGGCCATGCCGGTCGTCGCCGAGCACCTGGGTGACGATGTTCTCGAGGGCTGGGCTGTTGAAGACGTGATCGCCGAAGTCAATACGGTCGAACGCGGCTTCATCCGGGTGGACGCCGACGAAACGACCTACCCCCTCCACATCATCCTTCGTTTCGAGATCGAAAAGGCGCTGATCGAGGGCAGCCTGGCCGTCAGCGACCTTCCGGAGGTCTGGGATGCAAAGATGACGGAATATCTCGGCCTGTCGACCAAGGACAATTTCCGCGACGGACCGATGCAGGACGTGCATTGGGCGGCGGGCGCCTTCGGCTATTTCCCGAGCTACTCGCTCGGCGCGATGATTGCTGCGCAGCAATGGGCGGCGATCGAAAAGGCGATGCCGGACGTGCGCCAGCAGATTGCCTCCGGACATTTCGAAGGCGTCAACGCCTGGCGCCGCGACAACATCTGGTCCCACGCCTCACGCTTTTCCACGCCGGAAGTTCTGGAAAAAGCGACTGGTGAACCGCTCAATCCCGCGCACTTCATCGCACATCTGAAGCGTCGGTATCTTTAGGACCTATCACGGCCGGTGCTCTCGTCAGATATCGCAGCCCCCTCACCCCCGGCCCCTCTCCGACGAGGGGAGAGGGGGGATCGTGTGGCTGCCCCACGCTTGCCCTTCTCCCCTCGTGGGAGAAGGTGGGCTTTCGCGCAAGCGAAAGGTCGGATGAGGGGGTTGCTAAGGCATTTCCAGCAAAAGTGGCTACCACTTTTGCGGTTCGGAAAATGCGATAAATCAAGAAATTAGAGCACCTGTTTTGATTCTATCAAAACAGGTGCTGCAGCCTGCCGACCCGTCTAGATATCGATTGGGCCTAAAATGCCACCGCGGCACCCAGCACGACGCCGCCGGAAATCGAATGGCTCCAGGCGGGGATTGCAGGTCCCGTCCCGCCACCGGCGGAATTGAAGACGACATTGCCAAAGCCAAGTTGGCCGTCCGCAAACACGCCGGCCCGTAGCTTGGCGCTCTCTGAAACGGCGTGTGTATAGCCGAGTTCCGCCGATAGTCCCATTGTACCGAAACTGTAGGTGATATTCGGCACCGGCCCCAGGTCGGCTATGCGGAAGTAATGGCTATCGGATACGCCGAGATATCCGCCTGCGACCTCAACGCGGAAGTCGAGCGCGCCGCGTTCGGAGACTGGCTTTTCGATCTTTGCGCCCAAGCCACCCGTTACCGAGAACATATCCTGACCGATCACGGTGATGGCGCCGGGCAATGACCCGGACGGACATGCCGCCCCGCACCGCAAGCCCTTGGCCGCATAGCTGCGCAGCCCGGCCCCGGCAACGATGTACGGCTGGATGACCGCGCCGTTGACTTGCCAGTTGTCGTTGCCCGGCAGTGAGAATCGCACGGAGGCTTCACCAAATCCGCCAAGGGCGATGTCGCTGAAGGTCTCGGAGTAGAGAGTCTGGCCGGCCTCATAGTCTCGGTCGGCAAAGGTGCCGCCGCCCGCGATCGGAAAAGCGGCCATCAGCTCGAACCAGCCGGTATCGTGGCGCCCCGCGAGAACGAACTCTATGTCGGCCGAATAGAGCGGCTCGTAGCTCAGGATGCTGGTCGGATTGCCATAGGAGGTCATCGGATAGCCGGCTGGCGGCGTGTACATCGACGCGTCGTGATTGAGTGAAAAATGGCTCACCCCACCGCGCATCTGGACGCCGAATGACACATCCGCGCCCTGCCCCAAGGCAGAAGAGCCACCGAACATGGCGAATGCAGCAGAAATCGCAAGGGCAGGAACCAGCCGTCTCATGCCCCTAGGCATCGGCAAACCTGCCGCGCGTGTCAACCCGCAGGCGGGAAATCAATCGTCGCGATAGACCTTTTCGCGGCGCTCGTGCATCTCCTGGGCATCAAGGCTCAGAGTTGCGATGGGGCGGGCGTCGAGGCGGGCAATGCCGATAGGTTCGCCGGTTTCCTCGCAATAGCCATAGGTCCCGTCGTCGATGCGCTTCAGCGCGGCGTCGATCTTGGCGATCAGCTTGCGCTGGCGGTCGCGGGTGCGCAACTCCAGCGCACGGTCGCTTTCGGAAGACGCGCGGTCGGCCATGTCGGGGTGGTTCGTGCTCTCTTCCTGGAGGTTCTCAAGCGTCTCGCGGCTCTCGCGCAGGATCTCGTCTTTCCACGTTTCCAGCTTCCGCCGGAAGTATTCCCGCTGCCGCGGGTTCATGAATTCCTCATCCTCGGAGGGACGATAGTCTTCAGTTAGAGCATCAACCGACATCGATAGACTCAACTCCCGAACCTCAGGTCGCCGCCTATATAGGTTCTTGCCCTGAAGCGGGCAACAAACTTTTGCCCCCATACCTAACCACCGCCAGCCCTGCGGCGAATCGGTCACAGAGGCGGGAAACGGCCCAGTTTCGCCAGTTCCACCCGCACGCGGAGCTCGATATCGGCCACCAGCGCGTCAAGGCCCGGATCGGTCGCCGTTCTGGCTTGGGCGAGAAGGGCCATCGCCCGGTTCAACCGCCCTTCACTGACCCGCCCGGCCAGGAGGTCGGCCCGGATGTCCTCAAGTGCATCGAGCAGCAGATTGGCGCGCCTGACCGCCTTGCGCCGCCCGGTCGTTGCATCGTCCACCGCCTGCAGCGCCAGTAGGGCATCGATCCCGGTCGAGGCCGCAATCGATGAGGTCTGCGCGGGACGCGGCTGGGCCACGGGCGTCTCGGGACGAAAAGCCTCGCCGCTTCGGCCGGTATTGCCCGTGCCCCGGCTCGTTCCCGGAATGATCCGCCCTGTGCTGTCGATGCGCATGTTAGCCCGGCCCGACATGGTTAATCTTTTACTAATCGGCAGATTTTGCCCACGCTCGTTAATTTTGCCTTAACGGACCGGCAATCCCTGCCGGGCGACCGCAACCGCGAACCCGCTCATTACCCAAAAACAGAAGTTTCTACAGTCACTTAGGGAGATTCTCTGTATCTGGCACGGTTTTCGCTATCCCCAAGCCGAATACCTGCTCGCCACCTGGGGAGGTGAAGTGCAGGACAGGGAATCGGGGAAAGACGATGCAACGCCGACTGATGCAGCGCAGATTATTGAGAACAGCACTCGCCTGGCTCGTCGCCATTGCGGGTTGTGCCGCGCCAATGGTGCCGGCCTTTGCCGCACCGGCGCGTATCAAGGATATCGTCGATGTCGAGGGTATTCGCGACAACCAGCTCGTTGGCTACGGGCTGGTCGTCGGCCTCAATGGTACGGGGGACAGCCTCAACAACTCGCCTTTCACGCGGCAGAGTCTTGTGGCCATGCTCGAGCGCATGGGCGTCAACACACGCGGCGAAAACCTGCGCACGGCAAATGTTGCCGCCGTGATGGTAACGGCCAACCTGCCGGCCTTCGCAACGCAAGGCAGCCGCATCGACGTCAGCGTCTCCGCCCTTGGCGACTCCACCAGCCTCCAGGGCGGGACCCTGCTCGTTACCCCGCTACTGGGGGCGGACGGCGAAGTCTACGCCATCGCTCAGGGACCAGTCATCATCAACGGCTTTTCCGCTTCGGGCGACGCGGCGACAGTCGTTTCGGGCGTTCCCACAACCGGGATGATCTCGTCAGGCGCACTGATCGAGCGCGAAATCCAGTTCTCACTCGGCGCCCAGCACTCGCTCCGCCTCGCGCTCAAGAACCCGGACCTCACGACATCGCGCCGGATCGCGCTGGCGATCAACAACCTTATCGGCCTGCCGGCGGCCATTCCGTCCGATCCGGCAACCGTGCGCCTGACCCTGCCCCATAATTTCAACGGAAACATCGTCGATCTGCTGACCGATATCGAGCAATTGGTCATCCAGACCGATCAGCAGGCGCGCATCGTCATCAATGAGAATTCCGGCATCATCGTTATCGGCAAGGATGTGCGCGTGTCCTCTGTAGCTATTGCCCACGCCAATCTCACCATCACCGTTGCCGAGAACCCGACAATCGTGCAGCCCGAGCCGTTCAGCTTCGGGCAGACGGCCGTTGAGCCGCGTACGCAGATCGATGTGATGACGTCCGAAAGCCAGCTCGCCGTCGTGCCGGAATCCATCTCGCTCCAGCAACTCGTCGATGGCCTCAACGCCCTCGGCATCAGCCCGCGCGATCTCATCGCCATCCTCCAGGCGATCAAGGCATCCGGCGCGCTTCAGGCGGAAATCGAGGTGATCTGATGTCGGTTTCCTCGACCTACACCCTGCCCACATCCGCCGATCCTGGCAGGGCATCCGATAGACTTAAGGAAAAAGCCGTCGAACTCGAAGGCGTGTTTCTCAACACCCTCGTCTCCGAGATGTTCAAGGGGCTGGAAACGGACTCGATGTTCGGCGGTGGACACGCCGAGGAAACCTGGCGCGGCATGATGGCCGAGCAATATGCGGACCTGATGGCCAAGGCCGGAGGCATCGGCATGGCCGACCAGATGGTCGCCGCGCTTCTTGAACAACAACAGGTCGATCCCGCGCCGGCCTTCCGCGCGACTGCAATAGGAGCCTACAAGAAATGACAGCCGCCGAACGCCTGGCCGCCCTTGAAGACCTCGACACCGCCACCCTGTGCGATCGCGCAGAATCCGCCCTGTCGGCCCTTGTCGAGATCATGAACCGCGAAACGACGCTCCTGCGTGCGGGCCACATGCGCGAGGCAGGCGAGTTGACCGCCGAAAAGACCAAGCTCGCGCAGGACTATGTGACCATCGCGCGCGCCGTGCAGCGGGTTGCGCCAAGGCTCAAGGCAGAGGCGCCCGAACGGGTGGACACCTTGCGGCGGGGCCATGAGGCTCTTGCGACCCAGATGGCGGAAAACCTTCGCGTCCTCGCGACCGCTCGCAATGTCACGGAATCCTTGCTGGCCGATGTGGCGCGGCAGGTCGGTGCGGCCCAGCAACCCAAGACCTACACCGCCCCAGGCGCGCCCAAGACGCGTGCCGAAGATATCGGCAAGGGCCTATCGGTAAACCGCGCGCTTTAAGCGCTCCGTATCATTTTAAGACAGTTTTACCGGATCGGCTAACCGGACTCGAACCCTTCCCGGCATAATGTGCCCGGCAATTCTTGCCGTCGCGGAAGGAAAATCGTTAACGGTGGCTGGCCAGATTTCAGTAACCCAGGGCCCGCTCGGCGTCGCGTTCAGCGCACGCCGCGTTCAGCCGCGCCCCGGTTCCGCCGCCATCGAATCCGCCCTTGAGGCCCGCAGCGCAAACCTCGAGGGCACGCCTTCTCGGGCACCTGCACCGCAGCGCGACCCAAAGGAAAATCCCGAGAAAAACCAGGAGCCTGTAGCCGCCGTCTCATCGGGAACATTGTTCGAGACCAGCAGGCTCGCAGCGCTCATGCCGATGGACGAGGGCCAGCAATTCATCTCCGCACGGTCCGCTCCCGAGCCCTGGCAACCGCCCTACTCTTCGTTCCATCTGCGCGATCGCAGCGTGTAGGCGAATTTCTTAATCCGGCTTCCAGAAGATAGGTTTTGTTAACCATTCGGTAGGACCTCGTGAGTCAATCATGGTTAACGGCTCG
>CAYSBF010000109.1:0-8931 GCA_964429025.1 uncultured Pelagibacterium sp. | reverse complement strand
TCTTGATTTATCGCATTTCGCTGGCGCGGCCCTTCGGGTCCGAGCCGCAAAAGTGCTAGCCACTTTTGCTGGAAATGCTCTAGCCAGCCTTCCCCCGCACTGCGCGGCGCATGACGTCGTCGCGCAGTGCCTTCATATCCTCGGGCGAGAGCCGGCCGATCTCGCGGGCCAGCACATTGGTCAATTCGGTCGCCTCGGGGGCCATGCCGGCGGTGTCGATGGTGATTTTAGGGTCCGAGATCTCGGCCAGGCGCTGGATCTCCTCAGCCTCGTCCCAGATGACGTTGAAATAGGCGATGATGCGCTGGACCAGAAACCAGGTCGGCTTGCCGCGCTTGCCGTGTTCGAGCGCCGAGAGATAGGCACTCGAAACATTGAGTGCCTTTGCCATGTCCTTGAGCGCAATGGCGCGCTCTGCGCGCATGCGCCGCAATTTGGCGCCCAAGGGCGTCATGTCTCCCTCCTGCGTTTGAGCCGCACATAAAGCGCGCCGCCACCGCCATGGCTCTGATGGGCGGTCTCTATGCCTGCGATGAGCGGCGAGAGTGAGGGGTTGCTGAGCCAGAGCGGCACCATTTCGCGCAGCACGCCCTTTTGCTCGAGCTGGAGATAGCCGGTCTTCTTGATGCCCTTGCCGGTAATGATGAGAAGCGTCCTGTCGCCGCGCGCCGCGCGTTCGGTGACAAAGAGCTCGAGCACCGCCTGCGCCCTTGCCTGGGTCATGCCGTGAAGGTCGAGCGTTGCATCGATCGGCTCGCGCCCGCGCATGACGCGACGCTTGAGATTGGGCTCGATCGGTTTTTGCGAGGCGGGAACCCTGGAGGCTGCAATCAGGGGGCGGCGGGAAGGCATGGGCATGGGCGCAAAGGGGGGAACCTTGTCCGTTCCTGCCTTGTCTGTCAGGTCCTGGGACGTCTCGAGCGCCCTGCGCAGCGCGTCCCTGGGGTCGGCACTCTTGCGCCTTGCGAGCGGATCGACGGTTTCGCCGACCCTTGCCCAGAGATCGAAATCGCGCACCTTACCGGACTTGCTCTGCTTGCCGGATCCGGGCGGTTTGCGCGCCATGGGCTTTACCGTCCCTCAAGGGGACTATTCGAGATCGTTGGTCGCGACGAGCTTCCAGTTGGGGTCGCGCGAGCGGGTGTTGCGCATGAAGGTCCATTCATCGGCAATGGCGACGACCTGACCCGGCGTGCCCTCGACCACCTCGCCCTTTTCGTCGCGCGTGATCGAGACCACTTCGGCATCGATCCTGAGGGTGACGATGGCGTTGCGCTTATCGAGCTCGACTTCGGAAAACGCGATGTTGGAAAGGCCGACAAAGGTGAAATCGACCGTGTGACCTTGGCCTTCGCGTTCGGCAATGGCCGCCTCGAAGCTGTCATAGACATCCTTGTCGAGCAGCATTTTGAGCGTCTTGCGGTCGCCCGCGGCATAGGCCGTAACGATCATTTCATAGGCGGCCTTGGCACCCTCGATGAAGCTCTTGGGGGTGAAATTGGGGTCGGCCTCCGCAATGGCCTTGAGGCCTTGCGCGATTTCCGCTTTGCCTTCCGAATATTTCTCGATCTCGGCCTCGAGCTTGCGCTGGGCGCGCTCGGTATCGGCATCGACCGTCTGGGTGTTGCGCTTGGGGAGCGGGATCACCGTCTCGTCATTGTCCGGACGGGTGCGGGAAATGGAGTCATAACGCTGGGAGGGCGGGCGTTCATTGCCGGTGCGGGTCCCGAGCACCGAACGCAGGCGCAAAAGCACCACGACGGCGACGACAATGACGATGACGGTGGGGAAATCGAGAAAATCGCCCATAAGTGTCTTTCTTAGCTCCCAAGGGGTTCGGACCGCGCGCTTGCCGGCACACCCGGCATGGCGCTCACGCTCCGGAGAGGGATCCCACAAAACGCGCCGGGCAGGTCGAAACCGAGGTCCGGTTGACCTATATATAAGCAAACGCTGCGTGCAAACCACCTTCGCGCGCCGATATCGAAAACAAGCATACGCGATCAGAGCGCGAAAGGGGAGCTGATGGGCCGTTTGATCTTAGCACTGATATTGCTTGTGCCATTTCTCGAGATTGCCGGCTTTATCTGGGTCGGCGGTGCCATTGGCGTCTTTCCCACGCTCGCCGCGACCGTGCTGACGGCCATTGCGGGTCTTTTCGTCATCCGCTGGCAGGGCATGGGGCTTATTGTCGACTCACGGGCGATGATGGCGCGGGGGGAGGTGCCGGCGAAGAATTTTGCCGAGGCGATGATGCTGGCGGTTGCCGGGCTGTTCCTCCTCGTTCCGGGTTTTTTCACCGATGCGATCGGATTCGTGCTGCTCGTCGCCCCGGTCCGGTCGGCGCTTTACGGGCTTTTGAGCCGGAACATGGTGGTGGTCTCGACCTACCGCCCCTCCAATCCCGGTCCGGGGATGAAATCGATCGACCTCGATCCCGATTCCTACCGCTAGAGACACCCGCCCTTGCGGGGCAGGAACCGGCGCTGCCTTGTGAACAAGGGGCAAAAGTGCTAGCCAAACGCCCGACCCAGCGCGGGTCGGGCGGGTATACCCGGTTGAGCCCAGCGCGCGAGGACCCAGAGAACGACATTTCCGAGAAGGACTGAAATGGCCGAGGACACCAACAATCCGGACACTGCCGCACCGGGTGCCGCCGCCGCCGATCCTGCCACCGCGCCGCAATTCGGCATTGTGGGGCAATATATCCGCGATCTGAGCTTTGAGAATCCCAACGCTCCGGCGTCCATGCTGCCCGGGGCCCAGCCTCCGGGGTCGAACGTCAATATCAATGTGCAGGTCAAAAAGCAGGCGGACGATGCCTATGCGGTCGAGCTGGGCCTTACGGTCAAGACCGAGCGGGAAGGCAAGCTCGTCTATGCGCTCGAGCTCGTTTATGGCGGGCTCTTCCGGGTCAAGAACGTGCCGGAAAACCAGCTCACCGCGCTCTTGATGGTCGAAGGGCCACGGCTCATCTTCCCCTTCGCCCGGCAGGTCGTGGCAACGACCATTCAGGCGGGCGGCTTTACCCCGCTCATGATCGAACCGGTGGATTTCCTTGCACTTTTCCGGCGCAACCTTGCCGCCGCGGCCGAAAAGCAAAAGCAGGCCGCCGCCAATGGCGAGACGCCCAATACGGTCAATTGACCAAACGCCTTTACCTTGTGTTCAAGCCCCGGCAGCCCGCGCGCCGGGGCTTTCCATTTCCGCCTCCGGCTCCGCCCCATATTGCGCCCAGATCGCCTTGTCGCCCATTTGCGCGATAAAGGCGGTATGGGCCGCGATCTCGGTGTCAGAGATCCGGGGCGGCAGGGGGCGCGGACGCGGGCGGGCGGGTGCGCGGCCGCCGGTGCTGAGCTGGGCCATCTGCGCCTCGGCCGACAGGGCCAGGGCCACCTGGCGCCCGCCGATCAGCTCGAGATAGACCTCGGCCAGGATTTCGGAATCGAGCAGCGCCCCGTGCAGCGTCCGGCGCGAATTATCGATCCCGTAATGCTTGCAGAGCGCATCAAGGCTCACGCGGGCGCCGGGGTGGATCTTTCGCGCCAGCATCACCGTGTCGATCACCGGATTGGTGAGCTGGGGCCGGCCGCACCATGACAGCTCGGCATTGAGAAAGCCCATATCGAAGGGCGCATTGTGGATGATCAGCGTTGAATCGCCGATAAAGTCGCAAAACGCCTGGGCGATGTCCGAAAAGACCGGCTTGTCGGCCAGAAAGGCGTCCGAAAGGCCGTGAACGCGGAACGCCTCTTCGGGCATTTCACGCTCGGGATTGATATAGACGTGGTGGTTCCTGCCCGTTGGCACGTGATTGATGAGCTCGACGCACCCGATCTCGACCAGCCGGTCGCCCGCCTGTGGGGAGAGGCCGGTGGTTTCGGTATCGAGAACGATCTCGCGCAGCATGCCCTGTTTCAGCCCTTTCGCCCGGCCTGCATGCGCAGGGCGTTTATCGCGTCGCGTGTTCCGGCCAGAGTCTGGTCCATGGATCCCGATGTGTCGATGACGATATCGGCGCGCCTCCTTTTCTCGTCCTGATCGAGCTGGCGGGAAAGCAGAAAGTCGAGCTTTTCCCCGGTCATTGCCTCCCTTGCCAGCGCGCGCGCCCGTTGAATGGCCGGATCGCAATAGGTGACGATGATCCTGTCGAGCCCGTAGCTGCTGGCTGTTTCAAAAAGAAGGGGGATTTCGAGGACCGCGATATCGGCGCCTTCGGTCTCGGCCCTGTCGAAAAACGCCATCGCCTTTTCGCGCACCAGCGGATGGATGAGCGATTCGAGCTCGGCAAGCCGTTGCGGCTCGGCCGCCAGCGCTGCCGCGAGCTTTTTGCGGTCGACCACACCATCTGTGAGGGTGCCGGGAAAGGCGGCCTCGATCAGCGGCGCGGCCTTGCCTGCGTAAAGGGCGTGCACGGCCTCGTCGGCCGAATAGGTCGGCACGCCCATCGCGCCGATGGCGGCAAGGACCGTCGATTTTCCGGTCGCGATCGAGCCGGTAAGGCCAACCCGCAGCATTCTTACTGTCCCATCGAGGAGAGCACCAGCGCCCGCAATTGGGGCGTCACCTCCGGCGTGACACCGAACCAGGCGGCAAAGCCGGGCACGGCCTGATAAAGAAGCATGCCCAGTCCATCCACCGCGCGCAAGCCGCAGCCTTGTGCATCGGCGAGGAGCGGCGTGATGAGGGGTGTATAAACGATGTCGTTGACGACAGCGTTTTCCGGTAGCGCGGATAGCGCGAGCCCCTCGAAGCGCGTACCGCCCATGCCGACCGAGGAGGTGTTGACAACAAGCCCGGCGGCAGGCGCGAAGTGCCTGAACCGGTCCAGTGGCGCCACGAGAACATTTGGCCCGAATTGGCGGGCCAGCGCTTCTGCGCGATCAAGACTTCGGTTGAGGATGACGATGCGCCCCGCCTTGCGGGCGCAGAGCGCAGCGATTATGGCGCGGGCAGCACCGCCTGCCCCCAGAACGATCGCGGTTTCGAGCCCCTCGTCCCAACCGGGGGCGCCTTGATCGAGATTGGCGGTAAATCCGATATGGTCGGTATTGGTGCCTGCGATCCGGCCATCAGCGAGGACAAGGGTATTGACGGCCCCGATGTTGCGGGCGAGCGGGTCCACCTCGTCGCAAAGCGACAAAAGCGCCTCCTTGTGCGGGATCGTCGCATTCCCGCCGACAAATTCACCGGTGCGCAGACGTTCGATAAAGGCAGGCAGCGCCCCGGGGGCAATGTCGATAGCTTGGTAGCTGCCATCGATGCCGTATTGATCGAGCCAGCGGCCATGGATCAGCGGCGATCTGGAATGGGCGATGGGATGGCCGATGACGAAGGCCTTGCGGGTCATGGCTGGGTCCCCTGCACAAAAATCTCAGGCGCGTGAAGGCGCAGCCCGGCCAGAAGTTTAAGGAGCGGCAGGCCGAGCACGGTGAAATAATCGCCCTTGACGCTCTCGAACAGCCGCACCGACGGCCCCTCGAGCCGATATCCGCCGACCGAAGACAGAATCGCTTCGCCTTCAAGGTCCAGGACCGCATCGAGTTCTTCGGCTGTGAAGTCGCGCATGGTCAATCGGGCAGTGTCGATCGTCTGCCAGAGAAGCACTCCGTCCCTGGCCAGTGCGGCGGCTGCGTGAAGATCATGGGTCCTGCCCTTGAGCAGCAGGAGCTGGCGCTTTGCGGTTTCACGTGAATCGGGTTTGTGGATATCGATGCCGCCGCAGGCAAGGGTCTGGTCGGCGCCAATGACCAGCGCGCCGGGATGCTGCTTGCTCACTGCCAGCGCCTTTTCTTGCGCGAGCGCTGAGGCGATATCGGCCTTGCCCGCACCCTTGGCGCGGAGGTCTTCTTCGATCGCGCGTTCATCGATCGGTGCCGAGGCTTGAGAAAACGAGATACCCACAGCCTCGAGCATGGTTTTGCGTGTTGGACTTTTCGACGCCAGAATCAGCATTGTGCGGTGCTTTGCCTAGTTCTTTGCACATGCTTTTTTCACATCGCCGTCCCCATTGAAAGATATCGGCACAATGCTCGGAGGTAGGCCGGGCTCTCTCCCCGCTGGCGCTGTTTTGGTTAACAGGAGGTTAAGCTGTGGACCCGAACGAGGGGTGTGGAAATGAGCGGGGAAAGCCGATCCGGATGGCCAGTCAGAGACGTTAACGAATCGTTAATCAGTTCACAGCCTGGCTGGTTAACAAAGGCTTAACGGCCGCGGGTCGACGCGGATTTTCGCCAGTCATGGCCACTTGTTTTCCACGGCACCCCAGAAGGTCATCTTGACGCACACGCCTTTGCAGCGTTGCGGTTGTGAGGTCCGGACAATTGGTGCAAAACACAGCCAATAAGAAAAAGCAGGAGTCTTTTAAGACTCTTAAAAATGGTTCGTCCGTCCTTTGAGGACCGGGCGCTGGAAGGAACGTGATGCCTGCTCCCCTGCCATCGGGAAAGCCACTGCTCGACACTGCACGCGGCATAAGGCAGCCCAAGCCCCCGGTCTGGATCATGCGACAGGCCGGCCGGTACCTGCCCGAATATCGTGCGGTGAGGGAAAAGGCGGGAAGCTTTCTCGATCTTTGCTACACCCCGGAACTTGCTGCGGAAGTCACCCTTCAGCCCTTGCGGCGTTTCGAGCTCGATGCGGCAATCCTTTTTTCCGATATCCTTGTCGTTCCTGATGCGCTGGGCCAGGAGGTCCGCTTTGAAGCAGGCGAAGGCCCGGTTCTCGATCCGGTAACACCGCAAACGCTAGGTAGGCTCGACCCCGACGCGGCGCTGGCCAATCTGGCGCCGGTTCTCGAGACATTGAAGGCTGTCAGGTCCGAGCTTGCCTCAAACAGAACGCTGATCGGGTTCTGCGGCGCGCCCTGGACGGTTGCGAGCTATATGATTGGCGGACGCGGGTCGCCCGATCAGGCTGCTGCCCGGCTTTTTGCGCTCGAGCACCCGGAGGCCTTTGCCCGGCTCATGGATATGCTCGTCGAGGTGTCCTCGGCCTATCTCATCGCCCAGATCGAAGCGGGCGCGGATATGGTGCAGATTTTCGAGAGCTGGGCGCTCAATCTCGATGAAAAAGCCTTTGCCGATTATGTGATCGCGCCCAACAGGACTCTCGTTCAAAGAGTTCGGGCCGCGTTGCCCGACGCCGTCATCACCGGGTTTCCGCGCGGCGCGGCCGGGATGATCGGGCGTTATGCGCAGGAGACGGGCGTCAATGTCATGGGGCTCGATTTTGCAATGCCGCTCGCTTTTGCGAACTCGGTTCTGCCGCAGGGACTGCCCGTTCAGGGCAATCTCGATCCGCTGCGGCTCGTTGCGGGTGGCGAGCAGATGGAAAGACGGGCCCGTCAGATCATCGAGGCCTTTTCGGGCCGGCCGCATATCTTCAATCTCGGGCACGGCATCGTCCCCCAAACACCGATCGAAAATGTTTCCCGCCTGATCGAGATCGTCAAGCAATGAACTGGTATGCGCTCACCCTTGCTGCCCATGTCGTGTCCGTGATCGCCTGGATGGCCGGGTCGCTCTACCTGCCGCGGCTTTTCGTCTATCACGCCGATGCGGCGCCCGGCTCGGAGATGTCGGAAACCTTCAAGGTGATGGAGCGCAGGCTTCTCAAGGGTATAACCACGCCCGCCATGATTGCGAGCTGGGTCTTAGGGCTGACGCTGGCCTTTCATTTCGGGGTCGTTGATTTCTCCCAGGGCTGGATGTGGCTCAAGGCGGCTTTCGTGATCCTGCTTTCGGGCTTTCACGGGCTTCTGGTGCGCCACCAGAAAGCCTTTGCCACCGACCGCAACACCAAATCCTCGCGCTATTTCCGTGCCATCAACGAGATTCCGACCGTCTTCATGCTCGTCATCGTTTTCGCCGTGATCGTCAAACCGTTCTGAACGCCTGCCATTCATGCCGGTTATGCTTGCAATCGCCCCGGCGAATGGTTTATGGAATCGCCCAACTCACACATTCGTTGTGACCCCAAGCGGCGGACGGCCGCACCTTCTCCCCATTTCTCTTGTCCTTCCCAATTCCCCTTAAAGGCTGATCATGGAATTCATGAAGCTCAGGGACCTCAAGGCCAAATCCCCGGCCGAGTTGCAGTCCTTTGCCGAAGAGCTCGAAATCGAAAACGCGAACACGCTGCGCAAGCAGGAGCTGATGTTTGCGATCCTCAAGCAGATGGCGACGCGCGACGTCGAGATTATCGGCGAGGGCGTGGTCGAGGTGCTTCCGGACGGGTTCGGCTTTCTGCGTTCACCCGATGCCAATTACCTGCCCGGTCCGGACGACATCTATGTCAGCCCTTCCCAGATCCGCCGGTTCGGGCTTCGGACGGGCGATACTGTCGAGGGCCAGATCCGCTCCCCCAAGGAAGGCGAGCGCTATTTCGCGCTCTTGAAGGTCAACACCATCAATTTCGAGGACCCCGAAAAGGTCCGCCACAAGATCAATTTCGACAACCTCACCCCGCTCTATCCTGACGAGCGGCTGCGCATGGAGATCGGCGATCCCACGGTCAAGGACCGTTCAGCGCGCGTCATCGATCTGGTCGCCCCGCTCGGCAAGGGCCAGCGCGCGCTTATTGTTGCGCCTCCTCGTACCGGCAAAACTGTATTGTTGCAAAATATTGCACAGTCGATCGCGACCAATCACCCCGAATGCTATCTGATCGTGCTTCTGATCGACGAGCGGCCCGAGGAAGTGACCGACATGCAGCGCTCGGTCAAAGGAGAGGTTATCTCATCAACCTTTGACGAGCCGGCCTCGAGACACGTTCAGGTCGCCGAGATGGTGATCGAAAAGGCCAAGCGTCTTGTCGAGCACAAGCGCGACGTCGTGATCCTGCTCGATTCGATCACACGCCTGGGCCGCGCCTACAACACCGTTGTGCCGTCCTCGGGCAAGGTGCTGACCGGCGGCGTCGATGCCAATG
>CAYSBF010000108.1:0-9042 GCA_964429025.1 uncultured Pelagibacterium sp. | reverse complement strand
ACAATGTCGATCAGGCGCTCCGGGCGCTCAAGAAGAAGCTTCAGCGCGAAGGTGTGTTTCGTGAGATGAAGCTGCGCAATTATTACGAGAAGCCCTCTGAAAAGAAGGCACGCCAGAAGGCCGAGGCTATCCGCCGGGCACGCAAGCTGGCTCGTAAGCGCGCTCAGCGTGAGGCAGGTGTTACTGCCGGCCGCCGTTAGTCGACATTGATTGAACGCTTCTTTGCAAACGCCGTCCGCTCCGGGCGGCGTTTTCTTTTGGGCGTCGCGTGCTGTTTCGTGCCAGACCTGCGGCTCTCACGCACCGCTTAGTGCGCGTGCCCGTCGTCGAAATCGGCGCTGCCGGCCTGCCAGTACCCGGCGGCCTTGATCCAGTCGGGGTTGTGTCCCCTGGCGTCGACGAAATGGGCGCGTACCGCTTTGCTCATCGAGGACTCACCGGCCGAGAAAATGTAACCGTCGCCGCCGGGCAGCTCGATTGACTTGACTGCGTTCAGGATGAGGCTGGGATTGCCCCGCGCCGCACCATTGCGCGAGACCCAATGGATTTGGGTGCTGGCCGGACCGTCGATCTCCTGGCGCTCATTGTCGTCGGCGATCTCAACGACAGCGATTGCAGTTGCGCTCTTTGGCAGTTCCTCGAGCCGGCGGCCAATGGCTGGCAGCGCGGTCTCGTCGCCGATGAGCAGATACCAGTCATAGTCCCCGCGCACGACAAACGAGCCGCGCGGCCCGCCGACACCGATCTGGTCGCCCGGCTTGGCATTTTCCGCCCAGCTCGAGGCGGCGCCGTCCCCATGGAGGACAAAGTCGAGGGTGAGCGTATTGGTGGCGGGGTCGAAGGCGCGGGGCGTATAATCGCGCGATTCGGCGCGTTTCCCCTCGGGAAACACCAGACCGTTCGGGCCGGGCTGGGGGATGGGGAAGCCCTTTCGCGGCTCGGCGAAAAAGAGCTTTACGTGATCGTCATAGGCAAAGCTCGCAAAACCCTCCAGATCCGGGCTCGTCACCATGACCCGCGCCATTTTCGGCGTGACGCGCTCGGCATGGGTGACCGTAGCGATGCGGAATTTCAACTCGTGGCGGATGCGCTCGACGAAGCGGGTCTGGGCATTCATTGCGGTCTGTCCTCTGGCATGCTGGCCGCAGGACTACTTATCATGAGTTGGTATGTCAACTTAACTTAGTGTCACGCGATTATGTCGGGCAGCAGGAGACGTTCGAGCTGGACGATCCTGTCCTTGAGCGCGAGCTTTCTCTTTTTCAGCCTCTGGATGAGCGTCACATCGGCCAGGCCCGAGGTCGAGAGTGTATGGATGGCGGCGTCGAGATCGGCGTGTTCCTGGCGTTTGGTCGCCAGTTCCAGCCCCAGCCGGACCTCCTGCTCCTTATCGAGTGGCAGCATGGATGCGCCCCTGAACACACAATGACTTAAGCCCGCGCTAACCAGCCGCAAAGCGGTTTTGCACCGGCCCATTCTTGCCACAGATTTGCCATTGGACAAAGCGGGCAAAGTTTGTGACCATATTGTCGTCCAATGATGAAAGGAGTGACTATGACCTCACAGACTTACATCACCTCTCTGGAGCGGCGACACCAGGATTTGGAACGCAAAATCGAACAGGAGATGCGCCACCCGGCGCGCGATGCTCTCCTCATCGCTGCTCTCAAGCGCAAAAAGCTCGAATTAAAGGATCAGATGGCGCGCGCCCAGCGCGAAACCCAGCACTGAACAAGCGTATCGACTGATCCCTTCTGATCGATCGCTTTTCGTTTCGAGGTTCGACTGGAAAGGAATGTGAGGCCACAGCTCGCCGCTGCGGCCTTTTTTCATGTCCCGGAGAGCCCCGCCAGACCGTCATAGATGAGCTTGAGGGACAAAAGGAATATCAGGATATAGGCGATCCTGTAGAACAGGGTCTGGGAGATGCGCCGCACCAGAAAGACCCCGATCAGCATGCCCCCGATCGCGACGGGAATAAGCGTTGCGGCGGCCTGCATGTTCGATACCGAAAGCTGGCCCAGGAAGAAGTAGGGGATGATCTTGGCCGTATTGACCACGGCGAAAAAGACGGCGTTGGTTCCGGCAAACAGGGCGGGGGGCAGCTTTAGGGGCAGCATATAGATTTGCACCGGGGGGCCCCCGGTGTGGCTGATAAAGCTGGTGAACCCGGCTATCGATCCCCAAAAAGTGCCCCAGGGACGCGAAGGGGGCAGGTTTTCCAGCTTTTTGCGAAAGGGCAGCCAGGCGTCCAGCACGAAGATCAGCGTGACGATGCCAATGCCCAGCCGGACCATGGCTTCGCTCACAACCGCTGAAAGCGCCCAAGCGATGACGGTGCCCACCAGGGCGCCCGGCAACAGGATCCACAGGATGCGCCAGTCGACTTCGCGCCGGTAGACGATGAGCGCGATCGCGTCCATCACGAGAAGCAGCGGCAGCATCATGCCCGCGGCATCGCGCGCGGGCATCACCAGCGTCAGGAGCGGGACGCCGACCATTCCCATCGAGGCAACCAGTCCCGATTTGGACAGGCCGACGATGAAGACGGCCGCTGCAGCGACGGCAAAGAAGAGGGGATCGATCATCGGGCGCGGTCTGGCTGGATGAGAAAGGGAAATGCCGGCTTTTGCCATCCCCCTCGCTATGGGTCCCGGGACCCATAGCGAACCATCCATAGCGGCGGATGTCGAAGCATGGGCCCCGGCTCAAGCATGTCCCCGCGAAGGCGGGAAGCCGGGGAAGCGAAGGAGAGAGGCTTACTCGTTGTCCCCGGCGTCGGCGCCCTTGAGGGATTTGAGCTTGGCAAAGACGGATTCGGCCTCGCGGTCGGCCTCAAAAGCCTGTTCGGCAGCGCTCTGCTCAACGCCCCCCTCTTCGTCCTGCGCATGCTGTGCGCGCGAGAGGGCTTCTTCGGCAGTCAGAAGCCGCGTGCCTTCCTGGGCTTCCTCGGTAATGCCGGCGCTGCGGGCGGCCTTGCGCACTTCCATATCAAGCTCAATCTGGCTGCAAAGCCCCAACGTCACCGGGTCCATAGGGGTCAGATTGGCGCTGTTCCAATGGGTACCCTCGCGTACCGATTCGATGGTCGATTTGGTCGTGCCCACAAGCCGCATGATCTGCGCGTCCTTGAGCTCTGGATGGTTGCGCACCAGCCATTTGATGGCGTTGGGGCGCTCGTGGCGGCGCGAGGTCGGGGTGTAGCGCGGTCCGCGGCGCTTGGGCGCGGCGACCTTAACCTTGGGTTCGGACAGCTTGAGCCGGTAGTTTTCGTCCGCTTCGCCCCGGGCGATTTCCTCGCGCGTCAACTGGCCGTTCTGGATGGGGCTCACGCCTTTGATCCCGACGGCGACGTCGCCATCGGCGATGCCCTGCACTTCGAGCGGGTGCAGCGTGCAGAAATCGGCGATCTGCTTGAAGGTAAGGGCGGTATTCTCGACGAGCCACACGGCGGTCGCCTTGGGCATGAGCAATTGTGCAGCCATGACAATATTCTCCTGTTGCTGCGGCCGGTCTTTTTCCGGGCCGCCCGCATCGCCGGTTGGGGATGTGGGGAAATTCGCTTTGCAATATAAGGAGGTCGGCGCATTCGCGCAATGTTAATCATGTGGCCGGGCGGGTAAGGGGGCCGCTTTTTATTGCTATGGGCGGCAAAGCCCTGTATTGGCCCGGCAATTCAAGCACAGGGACAATGCGATGAAACTGGCCTTTGTCATCCCCGCCTATAATGAGGAAGCGCTCATCGGGTCGTGCCTTGAATCGGTTCTCGCCGAGATCAGGCGCTCCGGTCTCGGGGGCGAGGCGGAGGTGATCGTCGTCAACAACGCCTCCAGCGATCGCACGGGCGAAATCGCGCGCTCGTTTGAAGGTGTGCGGGTGGTCGACGAGCCGCAAAAGGGGCTGGTGCATGCGCGGGCGGCAGGGTTCGATGCCACGCAGGCCGAACTCGTTGCCAATATCGATGCCGATACGATCGTGCCCGAAGGCTGGCTGGATATCGTCACCCGCGAGTTCGACGCGGACAGCAAGCTCGTCGCGCTAAGTGGCCCCTATATCTATTACGACCTTTCCGCCTGGGACCAGTTCCTGGTCAGGCTCTTTTACGGCGTCACCTTTGCCATCTACGTCCTCAACCGCTTCATTCTGCGGGTCGGGTCCGTCATCCAGGGCGGCAATTTCATCTTTCGGCGCGAAGCTTGGGCGCAGGCGGGCGGCTATGACAAGTCGATCGTCTTTTACGGCGAGGATACCGACGTCGCCGTGCGGCTGGCAAAGATCGGGAAGGTCAAATGGACGTTCCGGCTCAAGATGAAGACGTCGGGCCGGCGTCTGAAAAAGGAGGGCGTGTTCAAGACCGGGATGGATTACGCCCTCAACTTCTTCTGGGTGACGTTCAAGGGCAAGCCCGCTACAAAGGACTATCAGGACATCCGTTCGGAGTGATTTCCTTCAAAAAGGGAGGCACGTGATGGACGAGGACGTTATCGGCAAAAAACCGGTCCACGAGATCGGCGTGGGGCTCGACGACCTTTCGATCGACGAGCTCAAGGAGCGGATCGCGCTGTTGCGCGAAGAGATCGCGCGGCTCGAAAACGCCATCGAAATCAAGGACAGGAGCCGGACGGCGGCCGACTCGGTCTTCAAGTTCTAGGCGCCTGTGCGGATTCAGATTCCGTCAGGGTTAAGAAAAAGACTCCTGTTAATCTAAAATTAACCCGGTCGGCTTAGGGTTTGGTTATCCAGTTTCGACTGGGTCTTCAGAGTGGTTCCTTCCCTCTGTTTGACGCCTCCCTGTTAACTTTCGAGAGCCGTTCGCATGACCGGCTCTTTTTCTTTTTGGGCGCCTCGAACCGGTCTTGATGCAATCGCTTCCCTCCCGTTAATGACCTCTTCCCGATTTCGCCCTATTATCGGCTCACATTGGAAAATCCGAGCCAGCAGCGTGAGGAACAAGGCGTGGACGATCGAACCAAGGGCGGGCAGGAGGCTGTGTCGCTGACTCCCCGGCTTCTGGCCTCGGGCGGCTTTGACATGCTCTATCGCGAGGGCATGGGGCTGATCGAGGAAGTCGCGGCCTACCTCGACGGCGAGGGCCGCGCGGAAAGCCATGATCTCAGCCGCGAAGCCTCCTTTGTCTATGCGACCGAAAGCATGCGATTGACGACACGGCTCATGCAGATCGCTTCATGGCTGTTGCTCCAGCGTGCCGTCAATGAGGGCGAACTCAGCCCCGAGCAGGCGCGAACCGAAAAGGCAAAGGTCAAGTTCTCGGCGCTACCGTCAGATCGTGGCGGCCCCGGCTGGGATGAATTGCCCGAGCGCATGCGCAATTTCATCGAGAAGGGCGACCGGTTGTTCAGCCGCGTCGTCAAATTCGACAGGATCGAGCGTGGCGAGGAAAAGCCCGAGGGCAATGGCGAAAACGCCGTCGCCGCCCAGCTCGACAAGCTGCGTCAGGCTTTCGGGCAGTAGAGCGAGCCACAACTTCTTCCTTTCCGGCGCAAGCCAGGGAAGCGAATGGGAGGGTGATGGCTCAAAGAAAAACCCGGCGCCGAGGCCGGGTTTTGAATTTTGGGTCGCTCCGGTTCTTACGAACCCAGGATGCCCTTGAACTTTTCCTTGAAGCGCGAGACGCGGCCGCCGCGGTCGACGAGCTGACCCGAACCGCCGGTCCAGGCCGGGTGGGTGTTGGGGTCAATATCGAGCTGGAGGGTGTCGCCGTCCTTGCCGTAGGTCGAGCGGGTCTTGTATTCGGTCCCGTCGGTCATAACCACGGTGATGAAGTGGTAGTCGGGGTGAATGTCTTTCTTCATGGCTTTGGCCCTAAATCAAACGGGCGCTGTCGCGCCCGGACGGTACTGTCAATGAATGCGTTGGCGGCCTTTTACCGAAAGCCCGGCCCGAGCGCAAGGGGCGCGAAACATCGTCGCAAAGCGGCTCGGAGGTTGCGGGTGGATGCGCAAGGGCCTAACTAGGGGCACCCACTCAATGCGTGCTATATGGCGCTAATGACCGAAACCTCCCCAAACGAAACGAGTGCCCCCAGCGAGCCGCCCCGCCTCAAGGCAGGGGCCAAGGCGCGCTCGCTCGCGCCGCTAAGGCGCCTCCTCCCGTTCCTTCTGCGCTATCCCGTCCGGCTGACGCTGACGCTGCTCTTTCTTCTGATCGCGGCGATCACCTCGCTCTCGATCCCCTATCTTGCAGGCGGGTTTATCGATGAGGGGTTTGCCGCCGAAAATCTCGATGTCGTTTCCGACTATGCCTGGGTGGTCATCGTCGTCGCCGCGATCATGGCGGTGGCGGCCTCGGCGCGATTCTATCTCATTTCCCTGATCGGCGAGCGGGTGATTGCCGATCTGCGCCAGCAGGTCTTCGACCACCTTCTGACGCTCGATGCGACCTTTTTCGATGTCAACCGGGTGGGCGAGTTGACCTCGCGGCTCAATGCCGATGTCGCGACCATCCGCCAGGCCGTCGGCTCGTCCGCTTCGCTCGCGCTGCGCTCCTTGATCCTGATGGTGGGCGCGGTGGTCATGATGTTCCTCACCAATTTCCAGCTTGCGCTGGGGGTGGTCATCGTCATCCCGATCATCGTCTTGCCGCTGGTCTTCATGGGCAAGCGCATGCGCAAGGTCAGCCGGGTGACCCAGGATTCGCTGGCGGACCTCTCGGCCATGGTCACCGAAACGTTGTCCTCGGTCAAAACGGTCAAGTCCTTCGTTCAGGAAGACAAGCAGCAGGAGCTTTTCCGCGGCTATGCCGAGGCGAGCTATCGTGCCGAACTGACCCGGCTCCTGACACGCTCGGCATTGATCGGGGCGGTGCTGTTCATTTCGATGGTCGCGCTGGTCGGTCTCATCTGGCTGGGGACCCGTGCTGTCTTCGCGGGCGCAGTGACAGTGGGCGAGCTTACCCAGTTCGGCATCTATGCCGTGGTGGCCACGAGTGCGCTCACCAATATGAGCGACCTTTTCGGAACGCTCCAGCAGGTGGCGGGGGCGACCGAGCGGCTGATCGAACTGCTCGACACACGGCCCGGCCTGCCCGTCCGCTCCGACCCGGTGCCGATGCCCGCGCCGCCGCAAGGGACGGTCGCTTTCGAGCATGTCGATTTTGCCTATATGACGCGTGACGATGCCCTGATCCTCTCCGATCTGAGCTTCTCGGTCGCTCGCGGGGAGACCGTGGCGCTCGTGGGCGCGTCGGGGGCGGGCAAATCGACCGTCTTCTCGCTTCTGCAGCGCTTTTACGACGTTTCTGGCGGGCGGATCGTGGTCGATGGCATCGATGTGCGGGACGCTGACCCGGCAGATCTGCGCCGGCGCTTCGCCTCGGTCGATCAGGAGCCGGTGATCTTTGCCGGCTCGATTGCCGATAATATCCGCTTCGGTAAGCCGCACGCGACGCGGCAAGAGATCATTGCCGCCGCCGATGCGGCCCTGGTCAGCGAATTTGCCGGTTCGCTCCCGCAGGGCTTCGAGACGCTGGTCGGCGAGCGCGGGGTCATGCTTTCGGGCGGGCAGAAGCAGCGCGTGGCGATCGCACGCGCGCTTTTGAAGGACGCACCGATCCTCCTGCTCGACGAGGCAACCTCGGCGCTCGACGCGCAAAGCGAGCATCTGGTGCAAAAGGCGCTCGAACGTCTGATGGAGGGCCGCACCACGCTGGTCATCGCCCACCGGCTCGCCACCATCCGCAATGCCGACCGCATTCTCGTGCTCGAAAAGGGCAAGCTGATCGATGAGGGCACGCATGACGAGCTTGTCGCCAAGGGCGGGCGGTATGCGGAACTGGCCAAGCTGCAGTTCCGGCTGGCGGCGGCAGAGTAGTTGGTGGCGACGAGTTGGTGCCGAACCCTACTCCCTAGCTTTGATCACGCCTCGGTCAGCTTGAACTCGATGCGCCGGTTGCGCCTATAGGCTTCCTCGGTGTTGGCGGGATCGAGCGGCGCGTATTCGCCAAAGCCTGCCGCAAGCAGCCGGTTGGGCGGTACGCCCTGTTCCACCAGCAGTTTGGCAACCGCGATGGCGCGGGCGGCGGAAAGCTCCCAGTTGGAGGGGAATTGGGGGGTCGAGATGGGGCGGCGGTCGGTGTGGCCGTCGATGCGCAGCACCCAAGGGATATCTGCGGGAATCTGGTCTTCGAGTTCGAGAATGGCCTCGGCAAGCGAGATGATCTGCTGGCGGCCCTCGGGTGAAATCTGGGCCTGGCCGGCGTCGAACAAAACTTCGGACTGGAAGACGAAACGGTCGCCCACCACCTGCACGTCCGCCCGCACCTCAAGGATCTGCCTCAGGCGCCCGAAAAAGTCCGAGCGATAGCGCGAGAGATCCTGCACGCGCTGGGCGAGCGCGACGTTTAAACGGCGCCCGAGATCGGCGATCTGGGTGCGGCTTTCCTGGTCACGCAGCTCGGCGGCGTCGAGTGCAGCTTCGAGCGCTCCGATCTGCTGGCGCAAGGCAGCAAGCTGCTGATTCAAAAGTGCGACCTGCGCCGCCGCTTCGCGCGAAAGCTCACGTTCGGCCGCCAATTCGCTCTCAAGCCCCGCGATCTGGGATTCGCTTTCCTCAAGCCCAAAGCCGATGCCGGAAAGCTGGTCCTGAAGCGCATCGCGCTCTGCCTCGGTGCCGGCCAGGGTCGCCGAGAGAGACGAGATGGTGAGTTCGAGGTCCTCGGCATTGGCGCGCTCGAGCTGCAGCAATTCGGTCAGTTCCGCGATCTGGGCGTTGAGGCGCTGGAGCGCGGTGTCGCGGCCCAGTATCTCCTGATTGAGGAAGAACTGGGCGATCATGAACAGCGAAAGCAGGAAGATGATGACGAGCAACAGGCTTGAAAGCGCATCGACATAGCCCGGCCAGAAGCTGGGGCGTTCGGTTGACCGGCCGCGAACAAGTGCCATTGAAATACTATCCCTGTCCGCCCTGCGGGCGGTCGTTGTCCTGCAAAAGCGTATCGATCAATCGTGTCAGGCGTTTGTTGACCTCGGCCTGTTCGGCAATATGGCTGCGCAAATCCTCCTGCTCGGCGCGGATATGCTTGACC